>JBKBSI010000003.1:25486-43557 GCA_046291745.1 Pseudomonas sp.
GAAGGTGATCCGGTCCAGCCGCCGCGCGCACTCCACCACTCTCGGATCGGTAGTGTACACACCGTCAACATCAGTATAGATCTGACACTCGTCAGCCTTTAACGCCGCTGCCAGTGCCACACCGGTGGTGTCAGAGCCGCCGCGCCCCAGGGTAGTAATGTTGCCTTGCTCATCAACCCCCTGGAAGCCAGCGACAATTACCACCTTGCCCGCTGCCAGCTCGGCACGGATATTGGCATCATCGATGTGCTGAATACGCGCCTTGTTGTGCGCGCTGTCGGTCACGATACGTACCTGCGAGCCGGTATAGGACACCGCAGGCACATCAATCGCCTTCAGCGCCATGGCCAGCAAACCAATAGTCACCTGCTCACCGGTGGACAGAATCACATCCATTTCGCGCGCGTCCGGCTCAGGCTGAATCTGCCTGGCCAACTCGATCAGGCGATTGGTTTCGCCACTCATCGCCGACACCACGACTACCAGGTCAACACCCCTGGCTCGGAAGCCCTTGATCTTTTCCGCGACCTGGCAGATGCGTTCTACGCTACCGACCGAGGTACCACCAAACTTCTGGACAATAAGTGCCATTTTGTTGCACCAACCCCCATAGAGTCATCGGCTGAACCGACTATTAAGCAGGCCTCCCGCGGAAGGCTGCTGTATTACTGCTGTTGCAACCAGCCCAGAGCTTCGGCCAGAGCCGCATCCAGAGCCGCGACATCGGTACCGCCACCCTGCGCCATATCCGGCCTGCCGCCGCCCTTGCCGCCTACCGCTGCTGCGGTGTTGCGAATCAGGTCACCGGCTTTTACCCGCGCGGTCAGATCCTTGGTCACGCCAGCCACCAGCACGACCTTGCCATCCAACTCGCCACCCAGCAACACCACCGCCGAGCCCAGTTTGTTTTTCAGTTGGTCCATCAGCGCCAGCAAAGCCTTGCCATCCTGACCGTCCAGACGCTTGATCAGCACCGGCAGATCACCAGCCTGCTGCACCTCAGAGGCCAGGTCGGAGCCAGCAGCACTGGCGGCCTTGGCCTTCCATTGCTCCAGGTCCTTCTCCAGCTGGCGGCTGCGCTCTAGCGTGGCAGTCAATTTATCGAGCAGTGTTTCGCGACTGCCTTTGAGCAGTTGCGATGCCTGGCGCAGTTGATCCTCTGCCTCCAGTACCGTATCCAGAGCCCCCTGCCCGGTCACAGCTTCGATGCGACGTACGCCAGAGGCAATGCCACTTTCGTTAACAATCTTGAACAGACCGATATCGCCGGTGCGTGATACGTGGGTGCCGCCACAGAGCTCAACGGAAAAACCGTCACCCATGGTCAGTACGCGCACTTCATCACCGTATTTCTCGCCAAACAGCGCCATAGCGCCCTTGCTCTTGGCGGTCTCGATATCGGTTACTTCAATCGCTACCGGCGTATTCAGGCGAATCTGCTGATTGACCAGCTCTTCCAGAACTCGCAACTGCTCCGGCTTGATCGACTCGAAGTGACTGAAGTCAAAGCGCAGGCGCTGGCTATCGACCAGCGACCCCTTTTGACTGACGTGCTCGCCCAGTACCTGGCGTAGCGCCGCATGCAGCAGATGGGTGGCCGAGTGATTGAGCTTGGTAGCCTGACGCACATCGGCATCGACCACCGCCTTGAGGCTGGCGCCCTTGCTCAGACTACCCTGCGCGACCACTCCGTGGTGCAGGTGCGCCGCACCGGCCTTGGTGGTATCACGCACATCAAAACGCACACCGGCGCTTTCCAGGTAGCCGTTATCACCGACCTGCCCGCCTGATTCAGCATAGAAAGGCGTCTGGTCCAGCACCACTACTCCAGACTCACCATCCTCCAGCCGATCCACTGCCTGGCCATCGCGGAACAGGGCGATAATCTGGCCAGAGCCAGCAGTACCTTCATAACCCTGGAATCGGGTCTGCACATCGATCTTCAACAGAGCGTTGTAGTCCATGCCGAACTGGCTGGCGGAACGGGCGCGATCGCGCTGCGCTTCCATGGCCTGCTCAAAACCTTGTTCATCGATACTCAGGCCACGCTCACGGGCAATATCACCGGTCAGATCCATGGGAAAGCCGTAGGTGTCGTACAACTTGAACACCAGTTCACCGGGAATTTCCGAGCCTTTCAGGCCAGCCAGGTCCTGTTCGAGAATGCGCAGGCCCTGCTCCAGCGTTTTGGCAAACTGTTCTTCCTCGGCCTTGAGCACCCGTTCGATGTGCGCCTGCTGAGTCTTCAACTCCGCAAAGGCTTCGCCCATCTCCGCTACCAGCGCAGCGACAATCTTGTGGAAGAACACGCCCTGGGCGCCCAGCTTGTTGCCATGACGACAGGCGCGCCGAATGATCCGGCGCAACACATAGCCACGCCCTTCATTGGAGGGCAACACACCGTCGGCAATCAGGAAGCTGCACGAGCGAATATGATCAGCCACTACCTTCAGCGAAGCGGCATTGTCCTGCTCACAGCCAATCGCTTTGGCCGAGGCAGCGAGCAGACTCTGGAACAGATCGATCTCATAGTTGGCATGCACATGCTGCATCACCGCACTGATACGCTCCAGACCCATGCCGGTATCCACGCTCGGTGCTGGCAACGGGTGCATTACCCCGTCGGCAGTGCGATTGAACTGCATGAAGACGTTGTTCCAGATCTCGATATACCGGTCGCCATCCTCTTCCGGACTGCCCGGCGGGCCGCCCCAGATATCGGCGCCGTGATCATAGAAAATCTCGGTACAGGGACCGCAAGGACCGGTATCACCCATGGCCCAGAAATTGTCCGAAGCATAGGGCGCGCCCTTGTTGTCACCGATCCGCACCATATGGGCTTCCGGCACACCGACTTCCCTGGTCCAGATGTCATAGGCCTCGTCATCGGTGGCGTACACGGTAACCCAGAGTTTGTCTTTGGGCAGGTTCAACCACTGCTCGGAGGTCAGAAATTCCCAGGCATAAAGAATGGCATCGCGCTTGAAGTAGTCGCCAAAGCTGAAGTTACCCAGCATCTCGAAAAACGTATGGTGCCGCGCGGTGTAACCGACATTCTCCAGATCATTATGCTTGCCGCCGGCACGTACGCACTTCTGGCTGCTGGTAGCGCGTGTGTAGGCGCGTTTTTCCAGGCCCAGGAAGCAGTCCTTGAACTGGTTCATCCCGGCATTGGTGAAAAGCAGGGTCGGGTCGTTCTCCGGAATCAGCGAACTGGAGGCCACACGGGTGTGCCCTTTCTGTTCGAAAAAGTGGAGGAAGGCTTCTCGGATCTCTGCGCTTTTCATAGGTCCCTTACCAAATCGGCTCTGTCTGCGCGGGGCGCAGGCGTGGTCAGGGGCGCATTATATAGGCATCAGCGCCCCACATGCATCATGCGCAGGACTGAATATATCTATGGGGGCAATAGTCATAGCGCCGACTCCACGGCCTTGAGCATTCGCGGGTCATCAGGGGCCACTTCACTGGGGAAGCTCTCGACCACCCTACCCTGCCGGTCTATCACATACTTGTGGAAATTCCAGCGGGGAGCCTGTCCAGCCTCCGCAGCCAGGGCACGATACAAAGGGTGTGCCTGAGCACCACCGACCACCTGGGGCTCGGTCATTGCAAAGGTAACGCCGTAGTTAACGTAGCAAACATCGGCAATGGCTTCGCTATCCTTGGCCTCCTGACGGAAGTCGTTGGAGGGAACGCCCAGCACTTCCAGCCCCTGGTCTCGATACCGCTGGTAGATCGTCTCAAGGCCAGTGAATTGCGAGGTATAACCGCAGAAACTGGCGGTATTGACGACAATCAGAGGCTTGCCGCCAAAGCGCTCACAGAGGTCAATCTGCTCTCCAGAACGCAAGGCCTGCATGGAATGTTGCAGCAGTGGAGCACAGCCTGAAGCCTCGGCAGCAGAAAGCGGAGTCCAGAGAACCAGGACAAAAGCAACGAAGGTAGCGGCTGGGCGCAACATGATCCGGACTCCTACGATGAGTTAACAACGGGAGTATAGGGCAAAGTCAGAACGGATCTGCGGCCCGGCTGTAACCCTGTATGTCAGTCTCCGTAGGGGTCAATGTGGGCATCTGCGCTGCGCCCCACCAAGCTTACGGCACGAACTGGCGTACCTGCCCTTAACTTCAGCCGCTCGGCGGACTCGGGCGCCACAACCAGGGTCCCGGCGGCAACCCGGGCCGGCACGCTGACAATCCGACAATCGCGTCTGCTGCGATTATGTACCAGGTAGTGTTCTGCCTCATCTCCAGGTGTACCTATGGACAGCAACAGGACCTGACTTTCCTGCACCGCACGGACCTGCGTCAAAGGTGCTTCGAGTGTGGCGCCGCCATCGAAAATATCGATATAGCCCTGGTAGCTCATGCCCTCCTCCCGCAGCATGACCAGTCCCGGCTCGGACTCGGGGTGCACCTTGCCGATAGCGTTACGGGCAGCGTCGCTGAGAAAGCAGGCGTAGAGCGGAAACTTGGGCATCATCTCGGCAATAAAAGCCTTGTTGCCGATGCCGGTCAGGTAGTCAGCCCGGGCGAAGTCCATCCGGAAGAAATGTTGGCCGAGACTATCCCAGAACGGCGAACGACCCTGAGCATCGGAGAGACCGCGCATTTCGACAATAACCTTTGCCGAGAAATCGGCTGGGTACTCGGCCATAAACAAGAAACGCGCCTTGGACAGTAGCCGACCCTTGCCACTCTGACGGTGTCCCTGGGCCAGATACAAGGAGCACAAAGCCGTCGCGGCAGTCAGATCGTTGACCAGAAACAGGGTGGGTAGCTGCCGATAGACATTCAGCTCGCGGCTGCCGGTGACCGTCAGGCCCATGCGATAGCTGTACCAGGGCTCGCGCATACCGGCTGCGGCCAGCATGCCACTGGTGCCAATCACTTGGCCCTGCTCGTCTTCGAGCACGAACAGGTAGTCTGCATCAGCGCGTTCAGCCTGACCAAGAAAGCTCTGGGTCACGGTCTGCAAGCGGCGTTCCAGGCGCTCTTCACTGGCTGGCAGGGTGGTAAGGCCCGAACCTGCCTTTGCCGCCAACTCCATCAGAGCGGCCAGATCACTTTGTCGTGCACTGCGCACCAGCATTTCAGGCCTCCCTGACCAGTCGAACCAGATCACCTTCGACTACATGTAACAAATCAGCAGTCTGCTGATCCAGCACCAGGGCTTCGCCAGGATGCCACTCCAGATCAAGACTGGCAGCACGGAAATTGCTGACCTGCTGGTTGGCCACCAGCCAGCGGGTGCTGGCAATCCGCGGCGTGCCCAGGTGCACTGCGACTACCTGACTATCGCGAACGCTATGCAACTCGCCAGTGCGGGCGTGCACTACCGGGCCACCGTCGAAAATATCAATGTAGTTATCCGTTTCGAAGCCTTCGTCCATGAGAATGTCGAAAATCGCCTGGGCCGAGGGGTGCACCTGGCCAATCACCTCCTGGGCCGCATCAGACAGCATCGGCACATAGATCGGATAGCCAGGCATCAGCTCGGCCAGGAAACTGCGCCCGCGGCTGCTACCAATCTGTTCGGCTTCGCTGTAGCTCACCGCAAAAAAATGCCGTCCTACCGCATCCCAGAAAGGTGCATTGCCATCGGCATCGCTGATGCCGACAATTTCCACCGAAGCCGAATCGGCAAAGCGCTGTGGATGACTGGCCATAAACAGCAGCCGCCCGCGGGCATTCAGCTGCATACAGCTGGGCTGACGAAAGGCCGCATCCAGATGAAAGCCTGCAAGCAGGCTGTAACCGGTCAGGTCGTGGCAAAGTGACAGGACGTGGATTCGGTTATGCAACCCCAGCTCACGTGAGGCATGCACAAACATCTCATTGCGGAAGGTGTAGAAGGGCTCACTGAAGCCCGCGGATGCAATAATGCTGCTGCATCCGGCGAGGCGCCCGGTGTCGGTATCTTCCATGACAAAGAAGTAACGCTCTTCACCACTGAAGCTGACTTCCTCGGCCATGGATGCCTCGGACATTTCCAACACCTCTGCCAGGCGCACAGGATCTGCCGGCAGCGAGGTAACTCCCACCGGGCTGGCTGCCGCAAGGCGCTCCACCTCGGGCAAGTCCGACATTCTGCTCAGGCGTTGAATCAGCATCCGTTCAGCCTCCAGGACTAGGCAGCCAAGTGCGCCAGGGCCTTGCGCAAGCGCTGCAGGGCCTCATCTATATCTTCCGGGGGGATAATCAGGCTAGGTGCCAGCCGCATCACATCCGGTCCGGCTTGCAATACCAGCAAACCCTCACGCTGCGCCGCCTCCTGGACCTGCCTGGCCTGACCGCGCCAGGCCTCGGAGAGCACAGCACCGATCAGCAGACCTTGACCACGCACCCGCTCGAATACCGGATAGTCCTCTGTCAGCGCCATAATTCCATCGCTCAACAAGCGTCCGCGCTGCTCAACACCATCCAGCACCTCGGGCGTATTGACGATATCCAGCACGCGCTCAGCCACCGCGCAGCCCAGTGGGTTGCCACCGTAGGTGCTGCCGTGAGTGCCCACGCCAAAATGCGCAGCCAGAGCAGCGGTAGTCAGCATAGCCGCGATCGGAAAACCACCACCCAGACTCTTGGCCGAGGTCAAAATATCCGGCGCCACACCGCTGTGCATATAGGCATAGAGCTTGCCGGTACGCCCCATACCACTCTGTACCTCATCGAAAATCAACAGCGCCCCGTGCCGGTCGCACAACTCCCGCACTGCCTGCAGGTAACCCGGCTCAGCAGGAATAACGCCACCCTCGCCCTGGACCGGCTCGACCACCACCGCACAGGTCTTGCTGGAGATCTTCTGCTCCAGCGCAGCCAGATCGTTATAGGGCACATGACTGATGCCCTGCATGGCCGGGCCAAAACCCTGGGAATACTTTGGCTGACCACCAACACTGACGGTAAAGAGTGTGCGGCCGTGAAAACTGTTGGTGCAGGCGATGATCTCGTGCTTTTCCGGCCCAACTGTCTCATGCGCCCAGCGCCGCGCCAGCTTGAAGGCTGCCTCGTTTGCTTCGCCCCCGGAATTGGCAAAGAACACCTTTTCCGCAAAAGTCGCCGCCACTAGCTTGCTGGCCAGCCGCAGGGCCGGTTCGTTGGTCAGTACATTGGAAACATGCCAGAGTTTGCCAGCCTGCTCGGTCAGAGCCGCAATCATGCCTGGATGGGCGTGACCCAATGCATTTACAGCGATACCGCCGGCCAGGTCGATATAATCGCGGCCCTGCTGGTCCCAAAGGCGCGAGCCTTCACCACGCACTGGGATCATATCGACCGGCGCATAGTTGGGAACCATGACCCGGTCAAAATCCGCCCGACCAACCTGCATTGACTCTGACATTTGCTGCTCTCCTGTCGCCGCACGCATGCGGCCTTTTTACTTAATTTCTGAACCGTCCAGCGCTAGCTGGTCGAGCGCGTGGTGGTATCCATCGCCTGCTGTGCGCGCCGTTGGTTACGGTCTTCACGCGGGGTAATACCGAAACAGTTGCGATACGCACTGGAAAAATGCGGCCCCGAGGAAAATCCGCAGGACAGGCCGATCTGAATGATCGACTTGCTGGTCTGCAGTAACATCTGACGGGCACGATTCAGGCGCAACTCCAGATAGTACTGTGACGGCACACTGTTGAGATATTGCTTGAAAATACGCTCAAGCTGGCGCCGGGAGACACATACATGCCGTGCAATCTCATCGGTTGTCAGCGGCTCCTCGATGTTCGATTCCATCAGGATGACCGCCTGGGTGAGCTTTGGATGAGTACTGCCCAGCCGATTGCGCAATGGCACTCGCTGCCGCTCACTACCGTCGCGCAAGCGCTCGACAATCAGGTCTTCAGCTACCAGGGCCGCCAGGTCCTGATCGCACTCCTCGGCCAGAATACTGAGAAACAGATCAAGCGTAGCCTGGCCCCCACTGCTGGTCAGACGCCCACGGTCCTGCTCAAAGAGTTCATTGCCAGCATTGATTGAAGGAAAACGCTCGCGAAACTCGTCTATCACTCGCCAATGCACGGCACAGCGGTGACCATCGAGCAAACCGGTCAGGGCCAGCGACACCACGCCGCCTTCAAGCCCGCCAACGGAGATACCCTCGCGCTGCGCATTGCGACATTGCTGCAGCAGACCGCCCGGCAAACTTTCAGGCAAGTAAGCAGTATCTGCCACCAACCAGAGGCGTGTGTAGCCAGCCAATGAGTTTGGCAAGGGTCTGGCGGGTAGCGCCCAACCCTCGGGACTGCGTAACGGCTGATCATCAAGGGTAAAACAATCAGCCTGGTACAGTTCCGCTTCAGCCATCTTGTTGGCCGAACGCAACACCGCCAAAGCTGGCATAACGGCAGCCGGATGGGTTCCCGGCCACAACAGGAAGGCAACCCGCCGCAGCTCACCGGCCATTCACTGCCCCATACTCGCCATGCCACCCAAACATGATCCGCTTAAGTCCTGATTGAACAAAAACGCATTGTGCCACAAGCATTGGGGGCTGGCACCGACCAGCCAAAACTATTTGGGCCAGATTGGCCGGCGCAACTTACAGACGAAAAAAAACGCATTGCCGAAGCAATGCGTCTTTATCTGGCCTAGGAAGCCGAACGCTTAGCGGTAAGCTTCAAACAGACCCGTTGCACCCATGCCACCACCTACACACATGGTCACCACGCCGTAGCGCAGGTTCTGCCGCTGCAGCTCACGCACCAGATGCCCGACCTGACGCGATCCGGTCATGCCGAATGGGTGACCGATAGAAATCGAGCCGCCGTTGACATTGTACTTGTCGTTGTCGATACCCAGGAAGTCACGGGCATACAGGCACTGGGAAGCAAACGCTTCATTCAGCTCCCACAGATCGATATCCTCGATATTCAGGCCACGCGCCTTGAGCAGCTTGGGCACCGAATAGACCGGACCAATACCCATTTCGTCAGGCTGGCAGCCAGCCACGGTGAAGCCACGGAAGTACGCCAAAGGCTTGAGACCCAGTTCCAGGGCCTTCTCCAGACTCATGACCAGGGTCATGGAAGCACCATCAGACAACTGAGAGGCATTACCCGCCGTCACCGAGCCATCCTCAGCGAATACCGGCTTCAGGCTGTTCAGGCCTTCTATGGTGGTATCCGGACGGTTACAGTCATCGGCTTCAACCACACCTTCGACGATGCTGATTTCGCCCGTTGCCTTGTCCTGAACCTGGTACTTGACCGCCATGGGGACGATCTCGTCGTTGAACAGTCCTTCGGCCTGGGCCCGCGCGGTACGCTGCTGACTCTGCAGCGCATAGGCGTCCTGCATTTCACGGGTCACATTGTAACGACGCGCGACCACCTCGGCAGTCTGACCCATGGGGTAGTAGATACCCGGCAGTTGCTCTTGCAGGATAGGGTTGTACAGGTGATCAGTATTACGGCTCTTGGCAGTCATGGTGATGGATTCAACACCACCGGCAACGATGGCATCGGAACAACCAGAGGCAATCTGGTTAGCCGCAATGGCGATCGACTGCAGACCCGAGGAGCAGAAGCGGTTAAGTGTCATGCCTGCAGCGTGGATGCCCAGACCGGAAAGCACCGCCACGTTACGGCCGATGTTGTAGCCCTGCGCACCCTCGTTGGAGCCTGCGCCAACGATGCAGTCGTCCACCAGCATGGGGTCGATACCGCTGCGCTCTAGCAGGGCATTGACACAGTGTGCTGCCATGTCATCGGGGCGTGTAATGTTGAACTTGCCTCGAAAGGATTTGGCCAACCCGGTGCGGACGCTATCTACAATAACCACTTCACGCATGCTCGTTCCTCTTATATTGGTTAATACAGGGCCCGCTGCAGGCAACGGGCAGATCAAAAGACCGCCAAGCTTAAGACCCCGATCGGCAGAGGGCAAATACCATCATTGAGTTTGATACAACAGCATGCCTAGGTCGGCTGGCTCAAGCCTGCTGCAGACGCTTGGCTGCCAGCTTGATCATCTCGTCGTAAATGACCTGGGGGTTGGCCTGCTTCGCCGCCCAGGCTGTCCGGCCACTTTCGTGCGGCAGTATCATGAAGCACTCCGCCTCACTCTGCACAAAGATCATGTCGGCGATCTCCGCCGCCGTAATCGGCGAACTCTCGAGCAACTTGGCCACCTGCTGCTTGGATGCCTGATCCGGCCCGCGGAACGAGTCCAGCAGATTGGTCTGAAAGAATGACGGGCAGACCACATTGACCTTGATACCCAACGGCTGCAGCTCTGCCAACAGGCTTTCAGACAGCGCTACGACCCCGGCCTTGGCCACGTTGTAGTTACTCATACCCGGTGCCTGCATCAGGGCCGCCATAGAGGCAATATTGATGATACGCCCGGCCCGCTGGGCCATCAGCATGGGCATAAAGGCCTTGCAGCCCTTGACCACACCCATCAGGTTGACGCTGATCTGCCATTCCCAGTCTTCCAGAGACAGATCCCAGAAAAAGCCACCTGAGGACACCCCTGCATTGTTGATCAGTACGTCGATACCCGCCATGCGCTCCTGACAGGATTGCGCCAAAGCCGCCAACTGACTGAAGTCGCGCACATCACAGCGCTGGGTAAACCCCTTGCCGCCCGCTTGTTCGGCCAGAGCCAAGGTTTCACGCAGCCCTTCCTCGTGCAAATCGGCCAACGCCAACCGCGCCCCGGCGTGGGCATAACGTAGCGCCAATTCTCGCCCCAGGCCGCTACCGGCCCCCGTGATGACGACCCGCGCGCCGCCGGTCTGCAAATTTGCATACATGATAAATTCCTCTACTGATACACGGAAGCAACCCGTGATGCATTTTTTGTTATTGTCTCAGTCAGCTCTTGAAGTTCAGTCTACGCCCCAGCGTCAGAATCGATAATTGATTCGGACCATAATAAATATTGCGAATGGCTTAGCGGTCTTTCAGCTTGGGGTCGAGGGGGAGTTTGAGGCGCCCGGCATAGTTTGCCTGGTAACGCACTTCCCCCATCGCAGCTATCTGGCTTTCGATCAGTGCCTCGAAGGGTGCTAGCAGCGCTCTGTGATCAAGCTCAGGCTCAAGCACCTGCAAAGCTCGCACCCCCGCTTCCAGCGTTGATACACCATCGGGTAGCGGGCTTTTACGCAGGCGGTATCGGCTTGGCGGCCCTGGGGGCAAGGCGACCTTGGGCAGCGCCCGCAGCTCGGGGTTCAGGTGCAGCAGCTTGCGCGCCTTGCGCCAGGTAGCGTCCAGCAGCACCAGACGCCTGGGCCTGGAATCCTCTGTGGCCAGCAGCAACTGATTTGCACCGGCACCGGGAAACAGCAATTCAGTGCGCCAGCCGGGGTCCTGAAGCTGCTGCAGCAGGTCCGGATGGTCGGCCAGGCATTCGGTAACCCAGAGCACAGCGTTATCCAGCCCCTCAACCAGAAAGCGCGCAGTATTCAGTGCATGGCGCTGTTCTGACGGATGCTGAATCACCCAGATCTGCGTTTCCAGCTCAATATGGGGGATAAGCGCACACAGACAGCCAGACAAGGGGCGCTTGCAGCGCGGGCAGGTGGCCCGCTTTGAGGGATTCATGGCGTCATCCGCAGACATCTGATCAGGAAGCGCATGGTAACCACAAGCAGATCAGAGCTCCAAAGCCCGAATAAAAAAAGCGGACAACACCAAGGTGAGTCCGCCAAAAGGCCTTGCGAGCCATGCTCTGTATTTCCCTCTGCGTGCACGTGCCGCAGCGGGAACCTATTCGGGGGTATTGCCCTGCTTACCCTTGCGCGGCTTGTGACTGTCGTGCCAGATAAACCAGCCCACGCCGCCCAGAAAGGCAATCATGAGTCCTACTGTCACTACACCGGCGATTACTACTTCATCGATAAACATTGCGCACCCTCCTCAGCCATCCATGACTAGACAATAACCCTACGCAGCGCAGGGGATATTGACACGGATCAATAAGGCAACAGAGAAGTGCAAAGCAAACAGAGAAAAAGCCGCTCAGGATTTACGCGGCTTCTTCTTTTTCTTGCCCGAACGGGGAGTCTTGCTGGCGGCACGCTTGCCGGGGAGAGGAAATGCCTGTTCGAACGCGTCGCGCATCTTTTCCAGCCGTGAATCATGCACCACGTGCAGGCATTCGCGGCGCAACGTCTGAAAATCGAGAATAGGGGTATCGTCGTCTGCCACAGCGTTTAACTCCCGGGAGTCAGGGAACAGGCAGACAGATTAGCATTGCTTCAAACCTGGATGTCAACCAGCAGGCCCTTGCTCGGCAGCTCTCCCAGACTCCGACGCTGGCTCTCTGCCTGGGGTGCTTGACGCCGAGCCCGATTGCGACGGCGCTCAGGGTAGCGCCCCTCATCCCGTCTGCGACGCTCACCCACTTGCTCCAGAGCCTCATGCAACAGCTCTGTCTCGGCAGTCGGCTGAACCGTCCGCTTGGGCTTGATGATGTCTTGCTGTGCGCCCGCTGTCGGGAGCCCCGGAATAAGCATACCTGCCTCTCTTGACCTGACTAATGGCTACAGGTCGGATAATGACTACACTGTCGTTACTGGCTGCCCGCAGGCCCGATTTGTACCCTTGTTTAACTGCACGCCTCGGCTACCGCGAGAACTCTCAGATGATGCAGGTAATGTTCATCATTTACGTCGACACCAATAATAGAAGTGCCTTTTCTACTAACTAGAAGTGCCTTACTAGTGTATCGACAATGATTTGCTGATCTTTATCCCCTCATCTGTGATTCATTTCACAATACCGATACAAAGTAGAAAAATAAATCACCCGAAGGGGTAGGTCCACGGCGGTTTCTGCGGGGCAACTGATCGGGTAAGATAACGGCCTTTTCCGCAAGGGCAGGAGTTGGCATGACAGTATTTACCCCGGGACAACGCTGGGTGAGTGACAGCGAATCGGAGCTCGGACTGGGTACACTGCTGACTCAGGAGGACCGCTTGCTGGTCATGCTGTTTCCGGCCAGCGGCGAGACACGCCACTACGCCCTGCGCAATGCACCGCTGACGCGAGTGCGCTTCAGCCCCGGCGACACTATCAGCCATCATGAGGGCTGGACTTTAACCGTTTCGGCAGTGCGCGAAGAGAATGGCCTGCTGGTCTACTCCGGCCTGCGCGACGATGGCAGCGACGCCGAATTCGCCGAGACCATGCTCGACAACTTTATTCAGTTTCGACTTGCCAGCGACCGCCTGTTTGCCAGCCAGATAGACCCGCTGCCCTGGTTCAGCCTGCGTTACGAGAGCCTGCGCCATTACTGCAGCCTGCAACAGTCACCGCTGCTGGGGCTGGCTGGCGTGCGCACGCAACCCATCGCCCACCAACTGCACATCGCCCGCGATGTAGCCGACCGGATTGCGCCACGGGTATTGCTGGCCGATGAGGTCGGCCTGGGCAAGACCATCGAAGCAGGCTTGATCATTCACCGGCAACTGCAAACCGGACGCGTGCGCCGGGTGCTGGTGGTAGTACCCGAGAACCTCCAGCATCAATGGCTGGTGGAAATGCGCCGCCGCTTTAACCTGCGCTTTGCATTGTTCAATATCGACCGCTGCCAGGGCGCCGAAGACAACCCCTTCGAAGAAGAGCAACTGGCATTGGTGGCGCTGGAGTTTCTGCTCGACAACCCCTTTGCCAGACAATGCCTGCAGGCCAGCGATTGGGACATGTTGGTGGTCGACGAAGCCCACCACCTGGTCTGGCATGAGGATCAACCCAGCAACGAGTACCAGTTGGTAGAAGAGTTGGCGCAGCGTATTCCCAGCGTGCTATTGCTCACTGCTACTCCCGAACAACTGGGTCAGGCCAGCCACTTTGCACGCCTGCGTTTGCTCGATCCAGATCGCTTTCACGACCTGGAGGCCTTTCGCGAGGAAACCGGGCGCTTCCGCCCGGTAGCCGAGGCGGTACAAAGCCTGCTGGATGAGCAAACCTTGGCCCCGGCAGAAGAACAAGCCATAGCGCAGTGGCTCGGCGATAGCGCCACACCACTGCTCGAGCAGCTCAGAACCACAGGAGAAGTTTCACAGGAGGCGCGCGACAGCCTGGTGCGCCAACTGCTTGACCGGCATGGCACCGGCCGCGTGCTGTACCGCAATACCCGTGCCGCCATCGCCGACTTTCCCAAACGCCAGTTGCATCCTTACCCGATGCCGTGCCCGGACCAGTATCAGGATCTCGAGGGTCGCACAGCGCTCTACCCTGAAGTCAGCCTGCAGAGCCAGCCAGGCGGCAGCGAATCGGCCTGGTGGCAAGCGGATCCGCGGGTCGAGTGGTTGATTGACACCTTGAAGATGCTCAAGCGCAGCAAGGTGCTGGTCATCTGCGCCCATGCCGAGACGGCGATGGATCTGGACGATGCTCTGCGCGTGCTTAGTGGCATTCCGGCCACGGTTTTCCACCAGGGCATGGGCATTGTCGAACGGGATCGTGCTGCTGCGTTTTTTGCCGAGGAAGAGTTCGGCGCGCAGGTGATGATCTGCTCGGAAATTGGCAGCGAGGGCCGCAATTTCCAGTTCGCCCACCATCTGGTGATGTTCGACCTGCCTACCCACCCGGACCTGCTTGAGCAACGTATTGGCCGTCTCGACCGGATCGGCCAGCAGCAACGTATTCAATTGCATGTGCCTTATATAGAAGGCACCGCCCAGGAGCGACTGTTTACCTGGTACCACCAGGCGTTGAACGCCTTCGAGGCCACCTGCCCTACCGGCAACGCTATTCAACACGAATATGGCGCCCGTCTGTTGCAGCAGTTGGACCATCCGCAGCAAAAAGCCTGGGAGGAACTGCTGCTTGAGGCCAAAGCCAGTCGCCTGGCCCTGGAGCAGGAAATGCATGCAGGCCGCGACCGACTGCTAGAGATTCATTCGCGTGGCCATGGCGACGCTGAAGCAATGATCAGCCGCATCGAACGCCAGGACAATGATCCACAGCTGGCTATCTATATGGAACGCCTGTTCGACGTGTTCGGCATCGACAGCGAAGACCATTCTGACAACGCCCTGGTTCTGCGACCCGGTGAGCGCATGCTCGACGCAGGCTTCCCGCTCGGCGACGAGGAAGGCGTGACCATTACCTATGACCGCGATACCGCGCTAACCCGGGAAGACATGCAGTTCATCACCTGGGAACACCCCATGCTGCAAGGCGGCATGGATCTGGTGCTATCGGGCAGTATGGGTAACAGCGCAGTAGCTCTGCTGAAGAACAAGGGCCTCAAGCCTGGCACCCTGTTGCTCGAGTGTCTGTTTGTCAGCGAAGCCATTGCCCCCCGTGCCTTGCAGTTGCAACGCTACCTGCCCCCCACCCCAGTGCGCTGCCTGTTGGACGTGAGCGGCAATAATCTGGCTGCCAAAGTCGCGTTCGAGACCCTTGATGCGCAACTGGATAGCTTGCCCCGGCACGTCGCCAGCAAGGTTGCCAAGAGCCAGCGCGAGCAGGTGGAAAGCATGCTGGATCAGGCTGAGAAACTGGCTGACGTCCAGCACCGGACACTGGTCGAAGAAGCCAGCAGACGTTTCGCCCGGGATCTGGACGAAGAGATTCAGCGCCTGGAAGCCCTGCGCCAGGTAAATCCACTAGTGCGGGCTGAGGAAATCGATACCCTGGTCCGCCATCGCGAGCTGGGCATGGCCCAACTGGAACAGGCCAAGGTCAGACTGGACGCTATCCGGGTTCTGGTCGTAGGCTGATCAGAGCGGACACCAAAGACCAAGGAAGGTCTGTAGCTCCTCACTCTTGGCCATGGCATCGCGGTAGCCTAGGGCAATCAGTTCCTCGCAATAGGCCGCCTCGAACAACAGATAACTCAGCACACTGCCTCCAGAAGCCCGCGTAGCGCCGCTACCACGCAGAAAAGTACGCAACGGAGCGGGCAGCGCTCGGCGGTGGCGACTGGCGATCACATCCAGAGGTTCGCTGGGAGAAATGATCAGCACATCGACAGCCTGCACACCCTTGCCGTGCTCCCGAGCACCGCGGGGCAGATAGGCTGCCAGACGATTCATCCGCTCCAGCAACTCGACATCGGTTTCCAGGTTGTCCACAAAGGTACTGTTGAGCAGGTGCCCACCGATCTGTGCCAGGGTCGGCGGTAGCGCCGCGCGAATCCGCGGGCCACGACGGCCGCCAGCAGGTTCATCCGCCAGGTTGTCGGACACCCCGACTACCAGTACCCGATTGGCGCCCAGGTGCAAGGCCGGGCTGATGGGAGCACGCTGACGCACGGCGCCGTCACCAAACCATTCGCGATTCAGTCGCACCGGCGGAAAGACCACCGGAATCGCCGCAGATGCCATAAGGTGCTCCAAGCCCAGACGGGTCTGTACGCCAACCCGTCGATGCCTGCTCCAGGGGGCAATACGTTCATGCCCCTGGTAGAAACACACCGACTCGGCAGACTGGTAACCAAAGGCACTGACCGACACCGCATGCAGATGGCCACTGAGCAGCGATTCCTCAATCTTGCCGAAGTGCATGCTGTGCTCGAGCAAATGCCGTAGTGGGCGATTGTCCAACAGTGCTGTGGGCTCTTTGCGTCCCCATCCCAGCAGATTCGCGCCGGTCCAGCGTAACGCCTGGGCCAGCACCCCCGGCCAGTCACTGCGGTACACCTGATTGCAATGGAAACCCGACCATACTTCGGTCATGCGTTGCACGGCATGGCCAAAATCGTTGGCATTGGTCGCCAGCGCCAAGGCGTTGATAGCCCCGGCAGAGGTTCCGCAGATAATGGGAAAGGGATTGAAGCGTGGATCAGGTGATAGTTCGTGGATCGCCTGCAGCACACCGACCTGATAGGCCGCGCGTGCGCCACCCCCAGACAACACCAGGGCCGTCTTGCCGGGCCCGCAGGGCCGCTGCATGCCGTTGTTCACCCGCGTCTCCGGCGTTGCTTGCGTGGTCGACGCTTGGCGTAGGGTCGCGACTCCCCTGGCGGCCGGGTCTTGAATCGGCGGTGCACCCACATGTATTGCTCGGGGTGCTGCACTATTGCCTGTTCAATCCATTGATTGATGCGCAGGGCGTCAGCTTCGTCATCACCACTGGGGTAATCCTCGAGCGGCGGGTGCAGCCGCAACTGATAGCCCTGGGCATTGGGTAAACGCACCTGGGTAAAGGGGATCACCCTGGCCTTGCCCAGGCGCGCAAAGGTGCTGGTGGCGGTAACAGTCGCTGCCTGAATCCCGAAAAAAGGCACGAATACGCTGGCCCTGCGGCCATAATCCTGATCCGGCGCATACCAGATTGCCCGACCCGAGCGCAGTGACTTGAACATAGAGCGCACGTCCTCGCGCTCTATCGCTTTGGCATCAACATTGTGTCGTTCGCGACCGCGCCGCTGAACGTAATCAAAGGCCGGATTGCGGTGCTCGCGGTACATGCCATCAATGGTGAATTTCTGCCCCAGCAGCGCCCCACCCATTTCCAGGGTGGTAAAGTGCATGGACATCAACACCACCCCCTGACCCGCAGCGGTAACCTGCTGCAGATACTCCAGCCCCTCGACATGGGCGAGCTTGGACAGACGTTTTGACGGCCACCACCAGGCCATCGCCATTTCAAAGAAGGCAATGCCGGTGGAGGCAAAATTTTCTCGTAGCACAGCCTGTCGACGCGCGTCACTCCAATCGGGAAAACACAGTTGCAGGTTAACTTCAGCGATACGCCGCCGCTCTGGCATACACCAGTACATGACAGCACCAAGCATACGCCCCAACCCGAGTAGCACCGGGTATGGCAAGCGCACCACTAACCATAGCAGGCCCAATCCCAGCCATAGCAACCAGTACCGCGGATGCAACAGTGCGCGACTAAAAACCGAACGACTCATAAAATCGACCATGACAGTAAAGCTGCATTCTACCCAAGCCGCGCAGCGCTTGCGATGAGCGCGGGCAATCTATATAAGTGTGCGCACAAATGGCGTGCTATTGGACCGAACATGACTGCTGATACAACCCCCGACCTGCTAGACAATGACCCGGTATTCAACCTGAAAGGCGGCATGCTGACCGTCACCGTGCTTGAGGTAGTGCGCCTGGACACGGGACGCTTCGCCAGGCAACTGGCGGACAAGGTTGAGCAG
>JBKBSI010000040.1:0-20814 GCA_046291745.1 Pseudomonas sp.
CAGGCGACCAGATCAGCGAGCGCGACCGACGCCGCTTCTTGGCCGAGGCGCACCAGAGGCTGAGCGGCCCTTTCGTTGCCGTCTCCCTCGTGCTAATTGCACTCGCCTTCCTGCTCGGCGGCGAGAATCACCTTGCCGGTACGCGGCTTGCCGGCCTGTTCGCGCTCCTCAGGCATCTCGATGCCGTGGTCGACCGAGTTGCGCACCAAGTGCACCAGCGGATCGGCCAGGGCTTCGACCAGGTTTTTGTCCAGGTCGGTCTCTTCGCCGATCAGCTCGAGGTTGATTTCCTTCTTCAGGCTGCGCGCCAGATCACGCACAACGCGTGGGAAACGACCAAAGACCTTCTTGATTGGCTGCATGCGGGTCTTCATCACTGAAGACTGCAGATCGGCGGTGACCACGTCGAGGTTGCCAACGGCCTTGTTCAGTTCTTCGTCACCGCTGCTCAGGCCCAGCCGTACCAGGCGGTTGCGCACCAGCACCAGCTCACCAACCATGTTCATGATTTCATCGAGCCGCGCAGTGTCGACCCGAACGGTCGTTTCGGCCGTGGCGTCGGCCGAGGCGGCTTTGTCCTTGCTGGGTTCCGCGACCACCGCTGCAGTCTTGCTGGCTTTGGGGGCGGGAGCGGGCGCTGAAGGCTTGGGAGCGGGTGCCGCCTTGGCAGGTGGGGGCGCAGCAGCGGAAACGTTGTTAGCTTCCTTGCCCGGCGCCTTGCCACTGCCGTGCAACTGATCCAGCAGCGCTTCGAATTCGTCGTCGGTGATCTGATCATCACCCTCTGCGGTCAGAGCTGGAGCTGTGGGTGCGGCGGGCTCGACCGGCGCCGCTGTGCTGGCCGCAGCGGCTGACAGCCCCGGCGCGCCACCCTTGCCATGCAGCTCGTCCAGCAGCGCTTCGAACTCATCATCATTGATCTCGTCCGCCACGCTACTGCTGGGGGCGGCAGGGCCTGGCGCCGGTGCTGGGGCGGCCTTGCCGCCACCGTGCAGCTCGTCAAGCAGCGCTTCAAACTCATCGTCAGTGATTTCATCGCCTGCCGCACCTGCGGCGGGCGCAGCCGCCATTACCGGCGGCGCATCGGCGGCGCCGGGGCCATGCAGGGCATCCAGCAGTTGTTCGAATTCATCATCGGTGATATCGCCTTCGCCGCCCTGCTCTTCTGCAGGTGCTGGCGCTGCGGGCGCAGCTGCGGGAGCTGCAGGAGCGTCGGCAGAGGCAGGTCTGGCCAGGCGCGCCAGGGCTTCAAGCAGCGCCGGGTCGGCTGGTTCGGGCGTTTCGCGCTCGCGCACCCGGCTGAACATTTCATTGACGCTGTCGAGGGCCTGAAGCACCACGTCCATCAGTTCGGAGTCGACCTGACGCTCACCCTTACGCAGGATGTCGAAGACGTTTTCAGCGATATGACAGCAGTCAACCAGGGTGTCGAGCTGCAAAAAGCCCGCGCCACCCTTGACCGTATGGAAACCGCGGAAGATGGCATTGAGCAAGTTCATGTCATCCGGACGGTTCTCCAGCTCAACCAATTGCTCGGACAACAGTTCGAGGATCTCACCGGCCTCGACCAGGAAGTCCTGGAGAATCTCTTCATCCGCATCAAAGCTCATGCATCCACTCCCGGGGCGTACTTGTAATTAGAAGCCGAGACTGGAGAGAAGGTCGTCTACCTCATCCTGCCCGGATACTACGTCTTCTCTTTTATCGGCATGAATCTGCGGACCTTCACCCTTGGTAGAGATTTTTTTCGTTTCGGCGTCGTTTTTGCCGTGTTCAATCCCGGCCATACGGTCGACGTGTCCAGCCATACGCACCAGATTGACCAGGCTTTCCTCAACATCATGAACCAGGGTGGTGACCCGCTTGATCACCTGACCAGTAAGATCCTGGTAGTCCTGGGCAATCAGAATATCGTTGAGGTGGGCACTGATCTCGGAGCTGGAGCTCTCGGTCTTGTCGAGGAATTCGCCAACGCGGCGGTACAGGTCACGGAACTCGCCCGGCTCCATCTCGCGGCGCTGCAGGCGTTGCCAGTCGGCGCGCAGACTGCTGGCCTCCTGGGCCAGTCCGGCGACCAGCGGAGCGCTGCTCTCAACCAGATCCATGGTCCGGTTCGCGGCCTTGTCGGTCAGCTGCACAACATAATCGAGGCGATCGGAGGCATCCGATATCTTGGAGACATCAGCAGCGTCGCCGAGGGCGTGACTGGTATCGATCTGGAAATTGACAATGGCGTTGTGCAGGGCGCGAGTCAGTTGCCCGACTTCATGGTACAAGCCACGGTCACGTGCCTGATTGATTGCGTGGATGACCAGTATGGCTTCGCCGAACTGGCCTTTCTCGAGATAGTCGACCAGTTGGCGCGCGTTGTCCTTGAGGGAATGTTCAAATTCCTGAGCGGTCGCCTGGCCGGGATCCTTACTTAACGCCATAACCTGTACCCCGGATATTTTATTGTGCCTGAACCCGCTCGAAGATCTTTTCGATCTTTTCTTTCAGCGCCTGGGCGGTAAAAGGCTTGACCACGTAGCCATTGACGCCAGCTTGCGCAGCCTCAATGATCTGGTCGCGCTTGGCCTCGGCAGTCACCATCAATACCGGCAGGTGCTTGAGCCGTTCGTCAGCGCGCACCGCACGCAACAAGTCGATACCGCTCATGCCCGGCATGTTCCAGTCGGTGACCAGAAAATCGAAGCTGCCGCTCTGCAGCATGGGCAGCGCAGAGGTGCCGTCATCGGCCTCGGCGGTGTTGGTAAAGCCCAGGTCGCGCAGTAGATTCTTGATGATGCGCCTCATCGTTGAAAAATCATCAACGATGAGAATTTTCATGTTCTTGTCCAAGTCGACCTCCGTACAAACCAGGAAGAGTGCACTATCACACCCCGTTAAGCTACTGGCCAAACAAGCCTTTTAACCATTGCTCCCGCCAGTGTAACCGCAGTAGCCAACCAGCGCCGCTTCGGTTGAACATCCCTATCCACTTTCCAGACCAGATGGGCATTGTCCGGATACCGGCAACAAAATCAATCGTTATGCCACCCGACCAGGCGAGATCTCAGACGTGCAGCGCACTGGCTGTGCAACTGACTGACTCTGGATTCACTCACTCCCAGCACTGCACCTATTTCCTTGAGGTTCAGTTCTTCATCGTAATACAACGACAATAAAAGACGTTCGCGCTCTGGCAGGCCGTTAATCGCCTCTACCAGTGCGGCTCGAAAGCGCTGATCCTGCAGACCACCCAGAGGTTCTTCGTCACTGTGGGCGTCGGCGCGGGTACCACTCTCGAGCAATTCATCGAAGCTGAACAGCTTGCTGCCTGAGGTGTCATTGAGAATGGCGTAATAGTCCTCAAGACTCATTTCCAGTTCAGCGGCAATCTCGTGATCCTTGGCATCGCGCCCCAGGCGCGATTCAACAGCCCGCACCGCATCGCTGACCATACGGGTATTGCGGTGGACCGAGCGCGGAGCCCAGTCGCCCTTGCGTACTTCATCCAGCATGGCACCGCGAATCCGGATACCGGCGTAGGTCTCGAAGCTGGCACCCTTGCCATTGTCGAATTTGCGCGAGGCCTCAAGCAGACCAATCATGCCAGCCTGGATCAAATCCTCTACCTGAACGCTGGAAGGCAAACGGGCCAACAGGTGGTAGGCAATACGTTTCACCAGCGGAGCAAACTGGGCCACCAGACGATCCTGGCCATCAGCTGAACTCTGTGCGCGTGTATACATGCTCATTCCACCAGCCGGTTGGGTCATAGGCCTGATCCCGTATTCTGCACCAGACGCTCGACAAAAAACTCCAGATGTCCGCGGGGGTTGGCAGGCAAGGGCCAGGCATCTACCTTCTGGGCAATTGCCCGAATGGCCACGGATGCCTTGCTCCGCGGAAAGGCTTCGTAAATCGCCCGTTGCTTCTGCACCGCCTTGCGTACGTTTTCATCATAGGGCACTGCGCCAACATACTGCAGCGCCACATCGAGAAATCGATCTGTGACCTTGGTCAGTTTAGCAAAGACTGTGCGGCCTTCCTGTGGGGTGTGCACCATATTCGCCAGAATGCGGAAACGGGTCATGCCATGGTCGCGGTTGAGCAGCTTGATCAGGGCATAGGCATCGGTGATCGAAGTGGGTTCGTCGCAGACCACTACCAGCACTTCCTGGGCCGCGCGCACAAAGCTGACTACCGAATCACCGATACCCGCCGCCGTGTCCACGATCAGCACGTCGATATTGTCACCGATCTCGCTGAACGCCTGAATCAGGCCAGCATGTTGTTGCGGGCTGAGGTTGACCATGTTCGCCGCGCCGGATGCAGCGGGTACGATGCGCATGCCGCCTGGGCCGTTGATCAGCACATCACGCAGGTCGCAGGTACCTTCGAGGACGTCGGCCAGTGTGGCTTTGGGCTTGATACCCAGCAGGACGTCTACGTTGGCCAGGCCAAGGTCGGCGTCGAGCAGGACGACTCGGCGTCCCATATCGGCCAGGGCCATACCGAGGTTGACCGACACATTGGTTTTACCGATGCCGCCCTTGCCGCCGGTGACCGCGATAACCTGAACCGGATGATTGCTACCCATCTGCGTTGATTACCTTGTTGTTTAACGTTCGTTAGCTTGCACGCTGGTTATGCAGTATACCGGCAAATACATCAGCCATGGCCTGATCGGCCGGGCTTTCATTGCCCGCCAGGCTAACTGCCCGACTGACCAACTGATGACCTACTGCCCGGGCAATGTCATCCGGAATGCGCTGGCCATCTGCCAGATAGGCTACCGGTAAACCCTGCTGCATAGCCAGACCCAATGCTTCACCTAGCGTAGCTGCTTCATCGACCTTGGACAGTACACAGCCATCCAGCCCGCATACCTTGTAGGTGTGATAGGCGGCCTTGAGCACTTGATACTGACTGGTGGCAGCCAGTACCAGCAGCTTGTTGACCTTGGTGCCGAGCGCGGCCAGTTGGCTCAACTGACCCTGCAGATGCGGGTCATGGGCCTGCAGTCCAGCGGTATCCAGCAGCACCATGCGCTTGCCGGCAAACTCGCGGAGCACATCGGTCAGGCTGTTCTGATCGTCGACCACGCGTACCGGTACATTGAGGATACGCCCCAGGGTACGCAGTTGCTCGTGGGCGCCAATGCGGTAGGTATCCATGGTTACCAGCGCCAGATGCTGGCTGCCGTGCTTAAGTACGTAGCGCGCGGCCAGTTTGCCCAGAGTAGTGGTCTTGCCAGCACCGGTGGGGCCGACCAGCGCCAGGACGCCGCCCTGGTCGATCAGCTCGTCACGCAACACCGGGATGCTGTGCGACAGGTGCGCCAGCAGCATGCGCCAGGCCTGGCGGTTATTGGTTTCGTTGGCAACCAGGCGCAGCAGCTTCTGACTCAGCTCCGCAGGCAGGCCCATCTGTGTCAGCCTGCGCCACAGTCCGGCCTGGCGCGGCTGCTGTTGATTGATCTGACCCCAGGCCATGCTGCCCAGTTGGGTCTCGAGCATTTCGCGCAGGCCAGCAATTTCCGCGCGCATGGCACTCAGACCGCTGCCATTTTCGACTTCAGCTCGCGGCGCAGGTGCGGCGGCAGGTTTGGCGGCTTTCTCGACCTTGGGCTGGGATTCTTCGCTATTCAGTCGATCCAGCAGTTCACGGGCAAAGGGTGAGCCGTCCTCGACTGCCTGACGCATGGTCTGGCCAAATAGTTGGCGGTTGACCCGCGGCTCGGCGCTGATGGGCTCTCCTACCTCGAGTTGCGCCCGCGCTTTGACGATACGCTCCTGGGTGCGCTTCAGCTCCTGGTCAAGACCGGGGGTTGGCGGGGTCAGCCTGGGCGCTTCGTAATCCGCGGCGGCGGTCAGCTCAACGCCGCCCACCACCCGGCGGTTGGCGATGATCGAGGCATCAGCTCCGAGCTCGTCGCGAACCAGCTTCATCGCCTGGCGCATATCGGCGGCAAAGAAACGTTTTACTTTCATGGCTGACCCACCCTATGTGTACGTGTACTGACTATTCGGTTAGTGCCTGCAGCTAGCTTTGTCCGACTGTGGCAACAATGGTGACCTGCTTGCTATCCGGTATTTCCTGGTAGGACAGCACGTAAGCCCCCGGGGCTGCGTAACGCACGAACTTGGCCATCATGCCGCGGACCGGACCGGCTACCAGCAGAATCGCTGGCTTGCCCTGCACTTCCTGCCGCTGCACCGCGTCGGCCAGGGAACGTTGCAGTTTCTCGGCCATGCCCGGCTCGAGCATGATGCCGTCTTCACCACCCTGCCCGGCCTTCTGTAGACTCTGTAGCAACATCTGTTCCAACCTTGGTTCCAGAGTGATCACAGGCAGCTCGGAGTCAAGCCCTACAATGCTTTGCACGATTGACCGGGACAGCGCCACACGCACCACGCCGATCAGCGCGCCAGTATCTTGACTCTTGCCCGGTTGGTTGGCGATGGCTTCGGCTATGGTGCGAATGTCGCGCACCGGCACCTGCTCCTGCAGCAGACCCTGCAGCACTTTGAGCAGACCCGAGAGGGAAATCATCCCGGGTACCAGCTCTTCGGCCAGCTTCGGCGAGGCCTTGGCCAGCACCTGTAGCAATTGCTGCACTTCCTCGTGGCCAATCAGTTCGTGAGCGTGCTTGTGCAGTATCTGGTTCAGGTGGGTAGCAACCACGGTGCTGGCATCCACTACCGTATAGCCGAGTGACTGGGCCTGGTCCTTCTGCATGGGCTCGATCCATACCGCGTCCAGCCCGAATGCCGGGTCCTTGCCCGCCAGACCCTTGATCTCGCCAAAAACCTGACCGGGGTTGATCGCCAGTTCGCGGTCGGGATACACCTCGGCCTCGGCCACACCGACACCCATCAAGGTGACGCGGTAGGCATTGGGGGCCAGGTCAAGGTTGTCGCGGATATGTACCGAGGGCATGAGGAAACCCATGTCCTGAGACAGCTTCTTGCGTACGCCCTTGATCCGCGCCAGCAACTGCCCACCTTGATTGCGGTCTACCAGCGGAATCAGCCGGTAGCCGACCTCCAGACCAACCATATCCACCGGGGTGACGTCATCCCAGCCCAGCTCCTTGGTCTCGGGGCGCTGTACCGCCGGGACTTCCGCCGCCTGACGCTCGACTTCCTGCTCCGCTACCACCTTGAGACGCTGGCGGTTGGCGATGAAATAGGCCGCACCGGCAGCCAGGGCACCAAGGCTGAGGAAGGAAAAGTGTGGCATGCCTGGAATCAGACCCATGACGATAAGGATGGCCGCAGCAATGGCTAGCGCCTTGGGCGAGGCGAACATCTGGCGATTGACCTGGGCCCCCATGTCCTCGGAGGTGGATACCCGGGTCACCATGATCGCGGCGGCGGTCGACAGCAGCAGCGAAGGAATCTGCGCAACCAGGCCATCGCCGATGGTCAGCAGCACGTAGATGCGTCCGGCATCGGCAAAGGCCAGATCATGCTGCGCCATGCCGATGGCCAGGCCGCCAATGATATTGATCGCCAGAATCAGCAGACCGGCGACCGCATCGCCGCGAACGAATTTGCTGGCACCGTCCATGGAGCCATAGAAATCGGCTTCCTGGGCCACCTCGGTACGGCGCAGCTTGGCCTGTTCCTGGTCTATCAGACCGGCGTTCAGGTCGGCATCAATCGCCATCTGCTTGCCGGGCATGGCGTCCAGGGTGAAACGTGCACTGACCTCGGAGATGCGACCGGCACCCTTGGTTACCACCACGAAGTTGATGATCATGAGGATGGCAAAGACCACCAGACCCACGACATAGTTACCGCCAATTACCACCTCACCGAAGGCCTGAATCACCTTGCCAGCAGCGTCGCCACCCTCGTGGCCATTGAGCAGCACCACTCGAGTGGAGGCCACGTTAAGCGCCAGGCGCAGCAGGGTGGCCACCAGCAGAATGGTCGGGAAAACGGCAAAATCCAGCGGGCGCAGGGCGTAGGCACAGACCAGCAGCACCACCAGCGCCAGGGCAATATTGAAGGTAAAGAGTACGTCCAGCAGGAACGGCGGCACCGGCAGCATCATCATGCCGAGCATGACCAATACCAGGATCGGCACACCCAGACTGCCGTGGCGCAGACCGGACAGGTTGCTGCGCACCGTACTCATCATTTCCGCTCGATCAACTGCCATGCCTAGATGATTCCCGACCAATTAATTGACGCTTGAAGTCCTGTGGCATACCCCTACGCAAAATCCGTTCCAGCTAAAGATTTATTTGCGCAGCGACAATGCAACAAAAAGGTCGAGGAGCGGTGCTATGATGGCCGCAGCGGGTTTTGCCAAGCCGTCCGAGTGCTCAAACACGGACCTGCAGCCCGGTAACCGGCCGTCTCGGCCAGCCTGTTACCCATAGAGAGATTCGATGCGCGCACTTCCTGCCATTCTGCTTGCAGCAACAAGCCTGGTCCTGGGTGGCTGTACCAACCTCCCGGGCGAAAACGGCGTGCTTGGCAAGTCTGGCGAATTCCTCAGCCGCTCAGGTGAAATGATCAGTAGCCAGGGCGCCCGAATTGCTGATATCACCGGCATTCGCCGCGATGATTCACAGGCGGATGAGCGCCAGCAGGAACTGGTCGAGCTCTTCGAGCAGCCGTTGATCGACCCCTTGACGCGCTATCTGCAGGAGCACGCCGGCGATGCAGCCTACGCCGCCTACTTGCCCGGCGTGGCTGAGGAGCGGGAGCGGCGCTGCGGCATCATCGGCCAGCGTTTTGCCGCAGAAGCACCCACCGCGCAGAATCTGCAGCGCCTGGAACGTGGCTATCGGTTTTCCTGTCCTGAGCAGATCAAAGCATTCGCCGCCAAGGTCGACAGCGCGAGGGCAGAATCTGCAGCGGTTGATCCAGCCCCGCCGCCCCAGCGCCCCGGCTCCCCGGCCGCCTCCAGCGCTGCGGCACCTGCAGCCCAGAGCCGACAACAGGCCAGCAACTGCTATCTGCTGTTTACCATTCGCAACTACCAGCAGGCCGCCCAGGCCTGCGAGGCCCCGGCCAGCGCCGGTGATAACCGCGCCCAGTACAACATGGCGCGCATTGCCCGCATCAACGACGACAATAGCGCGGCCTACCGCTGGGCCAGCCTGGCCGCCGAGCAAAACAATGCCGACGCCCAACTACTGCTGGCGCACCTGTACCAGCAGGGTCAGGGCGTCAATACCGACAACAGCGCAGCACTGACCTGGCTGCAGCGCGCGGCCAACCAGAACCACCCGGGCGCCCTGTATGGACTGGCACAGGCTTACCAACAGGGGCTAGGAACAGCGATAGATACGGAAAAGGCGTTGCAGTATGCGACGGCGGCAGCAGAACGCGACCATCAGCCTGCACAACTGCTGCTGG
The DNA here is from genome assembly GCA_046291745.1 of Pseudomonas sp. Classification (GTDB taxonomy): domain Bacteria; phylum Pseudomonadota; class Gammaproteobacteria; order Pseudomonadales; family Pseudomonadaceae; genus Halopseudomonas. Next base: position 9,366 of record JBKBSI010000040.1, read on the forward strand.
CCAGCTACTATGACCAATCAGCACAGACCCAGGCGCTGAGCCGCCAATGGTTACTGAAGGCAGCGCAGCAGGGCTCACGTGAAGGCCAGTATCGCCTGGGTGAGAGCTTTGAGCGCGGCCTGGACGGCCAGCCGGATCCGCAGCAGGCCTATGTGTGGTACAGCCTGGCGCTGCTTAACGGTGAACAAAAGGCCAAACGCAAAGTCGAAGCGCTGTCTGCCAGCCTGACTCCGGCACAACTGCAACAGGCCCAGGCAAGTATTCAGGCGCAACTCAAGCGACGATAAACCTGAGGAACACAAGGATGATGATACCCAGGCTCAAGGCCCCCGGCATGATGACCATCCAGCGCTCGGTCATGCTGGTGATGAGTCTGCTGGTTTTGCTGTTCATTCTTGGCATGTGGCTGATGTCGACCCTGAACCTCGGCTTTGCCCAGAACGCCATGTCGGACCTGCGCCAGCGTCAGATTGCCGACACCTTCTATGCCAATCTCGATCGTATCAACGCCCACCATCGGCAGATGGAACAGAACACCACTCACCTGGCCCGGCTCGGCGAGCAGTTCCAACGCCAGCACAGCGCTACCGGCAGCTTCTCTGCAGCGCAACTGAGCAACGGCCTGCGCCAGACGCTGGCGGACTTTCCTGACGCCCACGGCACCAGCGTCTGGTTTGAACCCACTGCCTTCGGCGCCAGCGCTTACGGGCTCTTTGCCTTCCGCGACAAACAGCAGATCCAGGTCGAGGTAACCGGCAGCAGTTTTCACCAGCGCCCCTGGTACCAACGCATTATCACGCGCCTGGACGCTGCCGAGCAGGAGACCGCACAACGCCCCTTCGATTGGACCGATGCCTACTTCAAGGAGCAGATTGAAAACGTCGTCATCAGCCTCAGCACCCTGATGCGCGGCAGCGATGGCCAACTGATTGGCATGGTTTCCACCGACTGGCTGGCCGATGACATTATTCGCCTGGTCAGCCGGGTAGAAATCACCCCCGGGAGCTTCTCCTTCCTGCTCGACAGCCAGAACCGCAACCTGTCGAGTCTTTCGCAGAAAGAGGATATTCAGCATGCCCAGCGTTTGATGGAGGCGATCAGCGACAGCCGCCTGCAGGAGCAATTGGGAACACCGGCGCTGGAAACCCTGCTGACCAGCAGGCAGTTGGCTTCACCGATGCAGCATCTGGTGCTGGAAGTCGCGGGCAAACAGTACCAACTGTTCTTTTCCAGCACCCAGGCGGATATGGTCTTTGGCATTGGCATACCCCAGGCGGAAATCGACGCGGTGCTGACGCCCATGCGTGACAGTAACTTGCGTGTAGCCACGGTGATAGTCAGCGTGCTGCTGATGCTCTCAGCGCTGATTCTGTTCATGGTAGCGGGCACCCTGAAACAGTTGCGTACCTTGTACACCGACCCACTGACCGGCCTGCCCAACCGCGAGCGGTTACTGGTTGATTTGCGCAAGACGCACGCAGCAGCACTGATTCTGATGAACATCGATGACTTCAAGGAAATCAACGATTTCTATGGCCACAAGTGTGGCGACCATGTAATCAATAGCCTGGCCGAGGCCTTACACAGCTTCCTCAACCAGCACCGCGACTGGGGCAACTGTAGCCTGTATCGGATGCCCGCCGATGAGCTGGCGATCTGGATGCCAGGCAATCATGGCGAGAGCCGCTTGCGCGTGCGCCTGACCGAACTGCTGAGTTTTGTCAGTACGCTGAAGATCGAGTGGGAGCACCAGCACCTGTCGCTGCACGCCAGTATGGGCCTGGCCAGCACTCGCCTGCCCGATGGCACAACCCTGCACAGCGATCAGTTGCTGCCCTCGGCCAATATCGCACTTAAGCTGGCGCGCCTGACCCAAGCCAGCTATGTGATCTATGATCCGGCACACCGCGCGCGGGAAACTTACGAGCACAACCTGATCTGGGCCAACAAGCTCAAGCTGGCGCTGGAGCAACGGCGGATAGTGCCATTCTTCCAGCCAATCATGGAGGTCAGCAGCGGCCGCATTCTGAAGTTCGAATGCCTGGCGCGAATGATCGATGACGACGGTCAGCCGGTGAGTCCGGCGCAGTTTCTACCGGTGGCAAAAAAGATCCGGCTGTACCGCTACATCACCCGCAGCATGATCGAGCAGAGCTTCAAGCGCTTTGCCGACAATGACTACGAATTCTCGCTGAATCTCTCCTGCGAAGACCTGCTGGACCCCGAACTCTGCGCGGACATCGTCCAACGCCTGCAGGACAGCAACATGGCGCCAAGGGTGATTTTCGAGATACTCGAATCCGAGGGTATCGAGAACTATGAGCCCGTGCGGCTGTTTATCGACAAGGTCAAAAGCCTGGGTTGCCGCATTGCCATTGATGACTTCGGCACCGGTTACTCGAACTTCGAACACCTGCTACGCCTGAATGTCGACCTGATCAAGATCGACGGCAGCCTGATTCGCCAGCTCGACTCTGACGACAGTGCCGTCACCCTGACCCGTGGCATAGTGCGCTTTGCCCGGGAACTGGGTATGCAGACGGTCGCTGAATACGTACACAGCCCCGAGGTGCTTGAGCGCGTCAGGGGGCTGGGTGTGGATTACGCGCAGGGCGCCTGTATCGGCATGCCGACCGCAGCGCTGATCACTGAAATCCAGTTGAGCCAGCCGATCCCGAACACCGAGTCGGATATTGATAGGGCTCAGCGATAGATAATGTCACCACGCATGGGAGCCAGCCGCGACAGCAGACGATTCTGCGCTGTGACGGGCACCCCTTCGGCGCGCATGGCGTCGATCAGATCTTCAACCAGGGCATTGAAATCGGCTTCAGTCAGATTCAATCCAGTGTGGCTGTCGACCATGGAATCGCCGGTGTACTGACAGGGGCCGCCGCTTTCAAAGCAGAACTGCTCGATCAGCTTCTCGTTCAGACGATCAATGTCCGTTTCGCTGAAATGATGCACGATGCGCTGATTTTCGGAGATATTGATCAGCATGCCTTCGACAATACGCTCAATCCCCGCCTGACCACCCAGCGCCTGATACAGATTATCCTCCGCCTTTGCCTGTTGCTGCTGCGAAGGCTGCGGTGCGGGGCTGGTACAGGCAGCCAGACCCAGAGCCAGGGCAAAAATAATCGGATAACGCATGGGTGACCTCAATAACTTAGTTGCAATGACAGATACAGGCCGGTTTGGTCGTCAAGCGTCGCTATCTCGCCCAGATCAGCCCAGGCAGCCACCAGCGCCAGACGTTTGCTGGGAAAGTAGCCGACGAATACATCCTTCCAGTCGCTTTCACCAGCAAAGGAGAGATTACTCGGCTTTTCCCGGTATTCCACCCCCACCACCCACTCCGGGCTCAGCAATACGGCGGCGCTGGCCTCTCGGAGCAGGCTGTGATTGTCACGCCGGTCGCCGCCGAAACCGAGCAGACCGGTCTCGTTAGCCCGACTGTAACGCAGGGTGCCGTTGAGCAGCAGGTTATAGCCCATGGCGCCGCCGAGAAACAGACGGCTAGCAGCCAAATATGCCTCCGTATCGCTGTCGCGCTGGGCGCCCACCGCCGATGGAATCTGGAAATTGCGCTGGCGTTTGTGCTGCAAGCCCAACGCTACCTGCGGCAGCTCATCATAAATCAGGTCGCCGAACAGGCGCAGCTTGGCACCAAATATATCTTGATTGAGACTGCTTTCAGGCAGGCTGGCGGCCTTCGCCAGGGCGCCGATATCCAGACGCTGGCGCGCGAACGACAGCTCGATACGGTTGGCATAGCTGAAGCTGAGTCCAGCGGTGTCCAGCCGGTAATCGCCGGTATCCACCCGCGTGGCGAACACATCTCCGCCCCACTCTTCCCGCGTGCCGTAGCCCGCCATAACGGCCCAGGGAACCAGGCCACCGCCTGCGGCGCCTTCGATCATGCTGGCGCCACCAGTGGCCAGCAGGCGGCTGCCAGGCTCGGCCATAGCCAAGCCCGGCGCGCTCGCCAGCAAGGCCAGAGTCAAAAACTTCTTCATTAGGACTCCGTCAGTTGCAAATTCTTTTTGTAGCTCTGCAGCCATAACTGCAGGTCAGCCGCGGCGATCGGGCGACTGATGAAATAGCCCTGGGCGGTATCGCAGCCTCGCTGACGCAACCAGGCCAGGCACTCGGCGTTCTCGACGCCCTCGGCTATAACCTTAAGACCCATATTGTGCGCCAACTCGATGGTCGACTTGACGATTACCGCGTCCTCGCTGCCTTCTGCCAACTGCATGACAAAGGACTTGTCGATCTTCAGATCCTGCACCGGCAGACTCTTGAGCGTGGCCAATGAGGAGTAGCCAGTGCCGTAATCATCTACCGCCAGGTCAATGCCCAGTTCGCGCAGGCGCATAAGGCTGCGCAGACTGCGTTCGGGGTCCTTCATCAGCGCGCTCTCGGTAACCTCGAAGGCGATATGCGCCGGATCAATCTCCTGCGCCTGCAGGATCATGGCTACCCGCTCCGGAAAACGCAGATCATCCAGATCCAGCGCCGAAATGTTCATCGCCACCTGCATGTGCAGGCCCTGGTCCAGCCACAGGCGCAACTGCGAACAGATAGCCACGAGGATCCACATGCTGAGCTTCTGAATGCTACCGGTCTGTTCCGCCAGCAGAATGAACTCGTCAGGACCGATAAAGCCCAGCTCGGAATGATTCCAGCGCATAAGGGCTTCCACCTGGCGTACTTCTCCGCTGGCGATATCCAGCTTCGGCTGATAGACCACCGAGAGCTCTTTCATCTGCGGCGCGTAACGAATGTCGCGGATCAAACGCATACGGCGGATGTAGTCCTGATCGCGCTTGGCCTGGTATACGGCAATGCGCTCGGGTCCGGGGCTGGCGTCGGCCAGGGCAATGCCGACCTGACGCATCAGCTCATCGGGATCGCGACTGTGCTGAGGCCAGCGCACTATGCCTGCCAGCCACTCCAGCTGCAGCTTCATGTCCATTACCCGTATGGCCTGCCCGAGCTGGTCCAGCACTCCGTCGGTAACTATCGCTGCCTGATCCAGCTCCAGGCCCTCCAGGGCGACCAGGAAGCCCTGACCCGGATGATAGGCCAGCAGTGCATTACTCGGCACCACGGATTCGAGTCGCCGGGCATACTGGTTGACCAACTGATCATGAAACTTCTGGCCGCGGGCCTTGAGCAGATCCCCGGACTGCGGCAACACCAGCACCACCAGCGCCCCGGTTCTTTCAGCGCCCAGCGCATCGGCCAGACGGTCGCGGGTCTTGGCCAGATTGCCTAGCCCGGTCAGTGGGTCGTGGTAGGCATTGTGGGCAATCTGCGTTTCACGCTCGGCGATACTCAGACGCATGACGTCGATACTCTGGGCAAGCAGCCCGAGTTCATCCTCACGGCTCAGGGTTACCGGCGTAGCATAGTCGCCCTCACCTATACCCCGGGCCGCAGAGGCCAGGCGTATGACTGGGCGGGAAAGACTGCCAGCCAGCACATAGGCCACCAGCGAGGACAGCAGCAGCGCAATCAGCGTAATAATCACCAACTCGCGCTTGAGCAGATCGAATACCGCCAATGACTCACTCAGGGGGCTCATCAGCTCGGCCTTGACCTGGTAGTCCTCCTGCTCAAGCAGCAGCATGCGGGTGCTCAGGTAGCTCTGATTTTCCAGACTCACTATCGACTGGGACGCCAACCGTTGCAGCTCATCGCCGACCGCCTGATAGTCGCCATGGGTGCTGACCTGGTCCACCACCCGGCCTTCGGACAGGGTCACAAAGCTGACCTCCAGACCGGTGAGGCGCTGCATTTCCGTCGCCAATTCGGCATTCAAGCGGAACGCCATGGCCACTTGACCTATAGCCACTGGCGCCATAACCAGAGCCTCGACCAACAGGTAGGGCTGGTTATCGATCACGACCAGCAGCACCCCTTCGCCGAGGGGCTGCAAGGTATTCAGTTCGAGGCTGGAGGTGCCTTCATCGCTGCGCGAGGACACACGCACATTACCCTGTGCGTCGAAAAACAGCGCCTCATCCGCGCCAATGCGCCCCGACTGATTGAGCAAGGCCGAGCGAATGGTAGCCAGGTCACCCGATGCGACCGCCTCGCGAAAGCCAAAGTCGGCGACCAGCACCTGGGTCGCACCACCCAGCTCTTGGCCACGCAATTCAAGCAGCCGCCGAAAAACCTTGGCACCGACCTCAAGCTGGCGGCTTGCCTGGCGCTCCGCAGAACTATCAGTGGCGGTATAAACGGCAACAAAGACTGCACCCAGAACAACGACCAGAAGCCCTACCAGCAGCAGGATCAGACGTGTACGCAGGCGCTTAATACCGACCATTGTTACCAGCCTTGCGGAAACGCTGTTGCAAGGGTGAAAGCACCGGCTCGCTGGCTTCCGCCTGCGGCTGCACAGCCAGATTCAGGGACCCGAGTTGGTACAGATCCAGCTCGCCCAGTGACTCGGGCGGCGCGTCACCCAGACTGGGATGCCACCAGGACACCGGCCAATTGCCTGGCGGCAGCTGATCCAGCGGCAAGCTGCCTGCTGCATCTGAATGGCTATACCAGGGGCTGTCGGTGACCAGCACATAGCCCACCATGCTGTCGTGGATGTTACAGCCAAGGATTACTGCGCCGGACTGATCAAAGAGTACTGGCGGCGCATCCGACCCTTTGAACAGGCGCAATTCGAAGCGTTTGGCGGCGGAGAAGGAATACACATGGTGGCGCACATCGTCACTGTTGGGAAAATCAACCAGGGTATCCCTTGGCACTACCAGCACCCTTGGCAGGAACTGCATATCGATCTGGTCCACTACCGCAGCTGGCAGGGAGCGCTGCGGCACACCTTCGACCAGTATCACCGCATTCTCCAGTGGCGTGCCATTGGCATCCAGCACAGTGACCTGCGCGGCCATAGCCTGACCAGCGGGAAGCAGGGACGCCGAAAAGACTACAACCAGGGTCGAGATCAAGAGCCTGAATCTGATACGCTGCATAATGACTCCGAGATCGGTATGGCGTTGATGTTGCCGCACTGCCACGGGCCCGTTACGGCCCCTGCCCTGATTAAAGTTAGCATAACGCCATTATTCTTCCCTGTGCAGGAGTAATTATGTCCCTTCCCGCCATCCCGCTGTCTGTGCTGGACCTTTGCCCAGTGCCCCAAGGCGGCACCCCGAGCGATGCCCTGGCCAATGCCCTGGCCCTGGCGCGCCACGTGCAGGAGCTAGACTACCGGCGTTACTGGGTGGCCGAACATCACAACATGACCGGCATCGCCAGCGCCGCCACCTCCGTGGTCATGGGCTACCTGGCAGCGGGCACTGAACGTATTCGCATCGGCTCCGGCGGCATCATGCTGCCCAACCATGCTCCCCTGCAGGTTGCCGAGCAGTTCGGCACCTTGGAGTCCCTATATCCGGGCCGCATTGACCTGGGCTTGGGGCGTGCACCAGGAACCGATCCAGCTACCGCCCAGGCCCTGCGCCACGGTCGCGGTGACGGCTCGGACTTTCCACAAATGCTTGACGAGCTGCGCGGCCTGTTCGCTGAAGCCCAGCCCGGCCAGCGTTTGCGTGCGGTCCCCGGTGCCGGATTGAAGGTACCTATATGGCTGCTCGGCTCCAGCACTTTCAGCGCTGAACTGGCAGGACAACTGGGGTTACCCTTTGCCTTCGCCGGGCAGTTCTCTCCAGATTATCTGCACGCTGCCCTGGCCGCCTACCGCAAGCGCTTTCAGCCCAGTGAGACGCTGCAGCAGCCGCATGTGATGCTCGGCATCAATGCCTACGTGGCCGACAGCCGCGAGCAGGCGCATTACCTTGCCAGCTCCCAGCAACAGGCATTTCTCAATATGATTCGCGGCCGACCGGGCCCCTTGCCACCGCCGGTGGAAGACATGAGTTCAGTCTGGTTGCCACATGAGAAGCACCAGGTCATGTCGACCCTGGCCGGCACCCTGATTGGCGATGAGCAGGCGGTTAGCCAACAATTGACCGACCTGATCGAACGTAGCGGCGCGAACGAGCTGATCGTCAGCAGCTCGATCTTTGATCAGTCGCTACGCAAGGAAAGCTACAGCCGTCTCATGCAGGTGGCCTGCAGCTTATGATGCCCGCGGTACCCGCTCGTCTGGGCCGCAGAAAATAACCGGTGAAGGTGTTTGCCGAACCCCGCGCAACTGCTTAGAATGCGCAGCACGCGGGTGTAGCTCAATGGTAGAGCAGAAGCTTCCCAAGCTTACGACGAGGGTTCGATTCCCTTCACCCGCTCCACTAAGCTTTTCGCTCCAAGAAACTACCCGCTATCCCCCCTCGACTCTGTATTCACGAAGCGTCCAATTCAGGAGCGATGAGAACCCTTGTCCTCAAGGTCAGAGAAATTACTTATCTTGACATCGCCCTCAGGAAACCTTGCCACAAGGTCCAAATGACCACCCATAGCCTCAATATGGCTGCGCAGGGTTGAAAGATACATATCCGTGCGACGCTCCATCTTGGCGATAGAAGGCTGCTGAACATTCAATATTTCAGCCAGAACCTTTTGCGACAGTCCTCGAGCTTGGCGCAGCTCATTAAGCGGCATTTCAGCGAGCAAAGCCCGAGCCTTAGTCTCAATCCGAGCCTGCAACTCAGGAGACATTTTCTCGCGAAGGTTACTAAATTTGTTAGCCATCAATCAGACCCTCTTTTCTCAATTCGTCTAGATGTTCGTCATACAGGCGGTCAGCGATTGGGATATGGCGCCCCGCCATGCTGAGTTCTAAGCTCTCGCATATGACTGTGCTTTGACCCGTTTATGCCCCTGCTATGGGGAAAGCCCAGGTGAGGTCCGCTGTGCTCCAGCAGGCTTACTGAAACAGCAAGCGACTCCTGCTCATACTCACTCAGACTTGCCCACCAATCTCCAAACTCATCGGTATATTCAACACCCCAAACCATACACGACATTCCTTAAAAAAATATTCCTTTGATGGAATATAGTAGATGGCAATAGGTTAAAGCGAATAGCGTCTGTCAAATGACCCAGTCACTCAGCGATTTTTTGCCAGAGCATAAGCGGCGGGCACCCGACCAGTTTTTGGGGGGGGGCTAGACCTTCCATATCCATCAGCTTTGTTCCACTATGTTCAGCATTAATTCGGTCAGGAGCGCCAGACCCTGGGCAAACGAGCCCTGATTACGACGAGGCTAACCAAAATCTGCCAAATCACAACGCGGGATAGCGATCACAGGGAGAGTAGCTAGGCGCTGGTATGCCCGAAAGGAAGTAGGGGGGGGGGGGGGGGAATGAAAAAGTTTGTGTTGGCATGCATTTTTATTTTAGCAGGAATAAGCAACGAGGCACTGGCGAAAGAAGTTAATTTCGATATTGCCCAAGGGCATGAAGACTGGGCATTTAGCATTAAAGGTAAAGGACGAGCGGTAATAGGCAAAACACTTATTTATGTAAAAATGGACAACTTAGTAACAGTAAATAATCCAAAGCATAATAAAGCTAAGTACATAGAAAAAATATCCATAGGATTTGGTTATTTGCAGCCCGACGGCAAGTGGAATGTAAGGAGAGCGCATAATGGGGAGTGGAGTGTTAAAAAAGACTTCCCGAGTGGACATATGATGAGCTTTGGAAACTACGACGCTGCATTGTGGCTTAGGAATGAGAGCCCAGAAGACTTTTGGATAGTAATAACGATCGAAATGGATAATCGATCTAAAGTTTACGCGCACTCAAAGAAAGACGTTTTCAAAACAGACTAAGAAACCAGCCCGCTCAAAAGACATAGCTTGAAGAAGCCAAATAACTGCGGAGCAAAGAAAAAACCTCACAAAATAATACACGAAAAGAGAAAGCAAAGCGTCATGCCTGATAGAAAAAGCATAGCTTGAGGTGAGTAATATAATCTCGCAGAATAATAATTGGAAATAAAAGCATGGACGAAGAACAAATAAGCGATAGCGGGCTTTTCTGGTGGTCAGATTCAGAATTTGATAATAGCGAAATCTTACCCAAAGAATATTCGCCAGGGAAACTGACGATAGGTGCGGATGGCAAGATTCTGCTAGAGATAAATGGAAATCTTGAAGATACTCGATTTAGTTTAGCAAGCATCGATGAATTAGAAGAATCCGCGATGATAGTTGGAGTACTCCGCAACTCTGGGGAGTATGTTTTACTTTTTGGCTTAGAACGAGGGATGCAAACCTTCCGGTCATACGGGGGCATTTCATTTGAGGACTACTTCGCAGCAGGCTGTTTAAAAGGTAGCGAGAGCTTTGGCGCCCTAGAAGAGCCCCCAAAAATTAAGGATATCTCGATAGACTGCGAACCACTGGATAAGTGGATGCAGTCTAGAAACATCAAGACAAAGGTTACGCAGCGCTCGGTGAATTTATATTACAAAAAGCAGAAGAAGATAGAGCAACGTTTTGATGGATTAACTGTGAGTATCAGCAAGCAATTGATTGGTTCAGCTTACAGATCGAGAACAAGCAGAAGTGAAAAAATAACAGAAGAGACAAGAATCATATTCAATCAGAAAAGGAAATTAAAGATAGGTGAAGCCCCAGCTGAATGCAGGAGGATTGAGAATTTCTTTTCTACACTTACCGGTAAGATTTTGAGTTTTCCGAAAATACAAATAACCTTAGAAAAAAAATCAAAAACATATGACTTATATCTTAGAAAAACAGAGAAGAAACTAGAGAAAATAGAGTGGCATCAGAACTCAATTAAATATTGCGAAATTGAAGAGGAAATAGCAAAGCTTTACAGCATATGGAGAAAAAAGAGTGGAGTGTACGGCTCGGGATTCTATTTATTCTACGGGACAACCAACGCAAAATCTCTATATTTAGAAAATCGTTATGTAAACCTGATATGGGGATTGGAATCTTTTCATAGATCAGGTAATCGAGTTTTCAATAACAAGAAAATAGAAGAAAAAATAGATAGGATACTAGAGGCTACGAAAGAAATAGCCCTCAATCACAGCGACAGAAGATGGCTTAAAAAAAGCTTAAACAAAGAAAGCGAGCCAAACCTGGAGAAAAGGCTGGTAGACCTTTTTTCAGAATTACCGGTAACCTTCCATAGAGAAAAACTAGAAGAATTTTGCAGGAAATGCGCCAAAAGAAGGAACGAAATCTCGCATTTCGGAGGAGTGAGATCGGAAAAGGGGGAAGAATACGAAGAAATGATAAGAGACCTTACAATAAAGTATGAAGTCTTGGTACACCTTTATAGAGCTATAATCCTGAACGAGATTACAGTTAATAATGATGCAATTAAAAATTATCTAGAGGGCGACATAAGAAGAGGAGATCTAGAGCATCTACTTGCTGTAAGTAACCTATCGATCATCAAAACATAATAAGTTAGCAGAAAGACTAAGCCACCCAATAAATATGTCGAAACAAGGAGCAAACTCCCGGAAAAGATCAGTTCT
>JBKBSI010000041.1:0-20627 GCA_046291745.1 Pseudomonas sp.
CTCGCTGATGGGCACCTGCTTAAGTGGCGCAACGAACAGCGGGCCAGGCATATTGACTGGGACCCTGAGGCGCCGAATATTAGTGCAGTAGGGCAACAGGTAGTGGAGGCTTTCAACGCGCATTATCAAAGAGTATTATCTGCCGACAATCCCGGAAGTTGATTGGTTAGTGTGATCCTTTTGGGGTCGGATAGAACTTGATAGGCCATTGGTAGGGATGCCAGCGTTATGGTTCACGACCGCATCAGCGTAGTTATTACCTGTTACAACTACGCGCGTTATCTCGCAGAGTCGATTCAATCAGTGCTGGATCAGGGCTTTCCTGACTTGGAATTGATTGTGGTTAACGACGGTTCTACGGATAGCAGTCTGAGCATCATGCGGGGTATGGCTGAGCACCATGGATTTACCATTATCGACCAGCCGAATTCAGGAGTGAGCGCTGCGACCCAGGCTGGTTTCGAGCGAATTAGCGGCGAGTATTTCGTCTTCTTTGACGCTGACGACGTGATGTTGCCAGGCCGTCTGGCGACCCAGTTGCGTTATCTCAAGGCGCATCCGGACGCTGGATGCTGTAGTGCAAACTTCAGCTATATCGATGCTGACGGGCAATCAATGCCCGGAGCAGTGGTCAAGCGCGCTGGGGTGTTTGGCTTTTCAGAGCTATTTCGCAGTAAGGCCTGGATGGGGACGCCCACTTCCATGTACCGCACTCAGGCTGTTCGTGACGCTGGCGGTTTTGACCTGTCGTTGCCGATTCAGGATCAACCCCTGGAACTTCAGGTAGCTCATGCCGGTTATTCCATGCATATCATTGAGGACGTGGTTACTTTGTATCGCCAGCATGGCGACAATAAATCACATGGCTATCGCAAGAACTTCCCCGTATATCTGAGCTCGCTAGAACGCTACCGCGCGCATCCCGAGTTTATGCGCGCCAGGCGCAGTCTGATCAACTCCACGCTCAAGCGTGCGGTTTTTGAAGACAAGCCTTTTGCCAAAGAGCTGTTTCGTCAGTTGCCACTACGCCAGTGGAACAAGAAAACTTTCCGTCGCCTGCGGCATTATTGGTTCGGATAGGTTTTCTTGTCTGCCAGATTCGTCAAGGCATTGCCTGAGGGTGTAAAATCTTTGGCTTACTGACTGCTTGCATGAGGCGAACCTGTGGCACTGACTATTCTTGGACTTTCCGGCGCGCTCAGCCATGATCCTTCCGCTGCACTGTATATCGACGGCAAGCTGATTGCGGCGGTTGAAGAAGAGCGATTCGTACGTGACAAGCATGCCAAGAACCGGATGCCGTACGAATCGGCTAAATTCTGTTTGGAACAGGCCGGGATTACACCGGCGGATGTCGATATCGTGACCATTCCCTTTGCCCCGATCAGTATTTTTGGCAAGGCCCGCTGGCACTATGCCAAGCGTTATTGGTATGCCCCTGATCGTGCGCTGGATGCCATTTTGCTCGGCAATCGCCGTTTCAATCGCTACAAGAAGCGGATTGAGTGGTGTTTGCAGCAATTGGGATTTGATCTGAAAAAGGTCAAGTTGGAGCCGGTCGAGCATCACTTGGCGCATGCCTCCAGTGCCTATCATTGCTCTGGTTTTAATGAGAAAACCGCGATTCTGGGTATCGATGGTAAAGGCGAGTACGCCACCACCTTCTTTGGCTATGGTGAGAATGGCAAGATCCACAAGATCAAGGAGTTCTACGATCCAGACTCTCTGGGTGGTTTATACGGCGCCCTGACTGAATACCTCGGCTTTGAGATGCTCGATGGCGAGTTCAAGGTTATGGGTATGGCACCCTACGGTGACGCAGCCAAATACGATTTTTCCCGTCTGGCCAAGTTCGAGAATGGTGAGCTGACCATCAATACCGACTACGCCAATGTGATCGGCTTTCGCCGTTACAAGGAGAAGGGCAAGGGCTTTTACTTCTCGCCGAAGCTGATCGAATGGCTGGGACCCAAGCGTGAGGGTGATATCGCAGACGACCCCTACATCCATTACGCCGCCAGCATGCAGGCCTTGTTCGAGAAGCTGGCGCTGGAAATGCTGGAGTATTATCTCGGTGACATCTTGCGCGAGACCGGGAAGCTGGCCTTTGCCGGCGGCTGCGCGCTCAACGTCAAGCTCAACCAGCGCATCATTGCTCGTCCTGACGTCAAGGAGCTGTTTGTTCAGCCGGCTTCGGGCGACGCCGGAACCGCAGTGGGGGCAGCAGCCTATGTGTCCGTGCAAAATGGCGTGCCGGTGGAGAAGATGGAGCACGTCTACCTTGGACCAAGCTACAGCAACGAGGACATTATTGCCGCTTGCGCCCGTCACCCGAATCAGCCGCAGTGGAAGCTGATCGAAGACGCGCCCGAGTACATCGCCGATATTCTTGCAGAGGGTAATCCAGTAGCCTGGTTTCAGGGCCGGATGGAATTTGGTCCGCGTGCGCTGGGCGGGCGTTCAATTATTGGCTGCCCGAGTGTTGCCGGTGTGGCAGACCGTATCAATGCGCAGATCAAGTTTCGCGAGCGCTGGCGTCCGTTCTGCCCTTCCATGCTCGATACAGTAGCACCGCAGATGCTCGGGATAGATCATCCGTCGCCCTTCATGACCTTCACCTTTGAAGTGAATGACGAGTGGAAGCGTCGCGTGCACGAAGTGGTCCATGAAGACGGTACTGCCCGCGCCCAGGTGCTCAAGCGCGAATACAATCCGCGCTACTATGACTTGATGACTCATCTGGAGCGCTTGACCGGTAACGGTGTAGTTCTCAATACCTCCCTGAACCGCCGTGGCGAACCGATGGTCTGTTCGCCCAAGGATGCGCTGGACATGTTCTTCGGCTCGGATCTCGAGTATCTGATTATGGAAGATATTCTGGTGGTCAAAGACAATGGCTGAACAAATGGCCGCTAAAGAAAAGCGCGTATTGCAGTTCTGTCATAGCTATTACGGGCCTTTTCTTGATTGTGCGCGGCAGTATGCGGCCTTGTTTGAGGGCACTGGCTACAAGGTCACCACTGTGTTTCTTACCGGCGAGAAAGATCCCGAGGTGGCTGCAGGCTGTCACTCCGATGAAGTGATTTTTCTCGGCTTCAGCACCCGCGCTGTGCGCGGGCTAAAGCTGGGCGCCATTCGTGCTATGCGCAAACTGGCCGCCGAGCGCAACTTCAGCTTTTGTATTGCGCACCGGGTCAAGCCTATGTATGTCGCCTGTTGGGCAACAGGTCTGCCGGTATTTGGCATTTCCCACTCCTATGGCGATTACCTGCGCCCGGGTAGGCGTCTGTTTGCGAGGCTGTTCCGGGACCGGCTGCACCTGCTTGGGGTTTCTGACTCGGTACGCGACGAAATTCGCCAATGCATGCCGACTTGGCCTGAGGATCGTTTGCACACCTTGTACAACCGGATTGACGTCGCAGCAGTCCAGGCGCAGCAGGTTGGCAGGGGGGAGGCCAGGCAAGTGTTGGGGCTCAGTCCGGACGCTTGGGTGGTCGGCAATGTAGGGCGTCTGCATCCGGACAAGGATCAACATACACTGCTGCGGGGCTTTGCCGCGGCTAAGACTCAGCTTCCGGATAATGCATGTCTGGCCATCATGGGTGCCGGGCGATTGGAGCAGGAGCTGAAAACCCTGGCAAGCACCCTTGGTCTTGGTAATCAGGTGGTTTTTCTGGGGCAGGTCGCGGATGGACGCCGCTACTTCAAGGCCTTTGACGTGTTTGCCTTGAGCTCGGATCATGAACCCTTTGGCATGGTTCTGCTGGAAGCCATGGCGGCGGGCTTGCCATTGATCGTCAGTGATTGTGGCGGAGCGCCAGAGGTTGTCGGTGATCTGGGGCTACGCTTTCCCTTCGGTGATGATCAGGCTCTGGCAACTGCGTTGGTCAAGGCTGTAGCAGCCTTGCCGAGTACTGAGCAGTGGTTGCAGCGTCTGCAGGATAAGTTTTCGGACCAGGCCGTAAGACAGCAGTTCTGGCAGATGTCTGCGGTAAAGCAACTGACTGACTGACTGACTGCTGCCGGGCGCTCGAAGACTACTTCAGCAAGCTGGTCATAAAGCTGGCTTGCGCGATCGGCTGTATCTGCTCCCAATCTTCCGCATAGCGAAGCAGATGTTGATGGTTGCGCTTGCGCATCCATTTTGACAACGGCCGACCCAGACAGCGCATATCGGAAATATCAATCAGGCCCAGCTCGCCGTCGGGGGTTTTGATGATGTTGCCCATGTGCAGCGAGCGGAAATACACGCCCAAGTCGTGCAGATGAGCAACAAAACTACCCAGTTGGGCCATTACTTCAACTTGCTGGGAGGGGGCGGCTGTCTCCAGAACCTGGCGCAGAGTATCACCGGGCAGAGGCTCATAGTGGACCACGGACCGGTAGGGGTTGCGCATCTTGTACAGCCCCAGAATTTCAGGACAGGGGATGCCCATTTTCTTCAGCTTGCAGGCATTGTCAGCGAAGCGTTTGGCATACGGAACCAGGATGTTTTTCGACCACAGGCTTTTGCGCCGGAAAAGCTTCAGGAAAGTGCCATCTTCCAGGCGCATGACCTTGATGCCGTGAGGGTCCTGTTCAATAATCTCTGCCGTTTTCAGCCAGGATTCAAATTGTTCTTTCTGCAATAGGCGCATGCGCAGGTCTCTAACCAAAACGGCAGTTTATCCTATTTTGCCATCTCCTCTACAAGTCGGAAGGCTGTGATAAACTCGCGCGAGTTCTCACAGCATGGCAGGCTTATGTCCGATTCCAAGCAAGAAACCTTTTTCCAATCCAGTGTGCGTATTTATGTCCGTTTGCTGGGTTACGTCAAAGCGTACTGGGTACCTTTCCTCATCAGTATCTTCGGGTACATGATTTTTGCCTCGAGCCAGCCGATGATGGCCTGGATGCTCAAGTATTTTGTTGACGGCCTGAACGAGGGAAACAACGCCCAGTTCTTCGGTATCGCGCTGATGTGGGGATTTCCGCTGTTTATCATTTGCATAGCTTTTTACCAGGGCATCGGTTCCTTTTTGGGTAGCTACTTTCTGGCCAAGGTTTCGCTGGGTGTAGTGCATGACTTACGCACGGCATTGTTTGATAACCTGCTCAAGTTGCCCAACCTCTATCTGGACAACAACAATTCCGGTCATCTGGTATCACGCATTACCTACAACACCACCATGGTTACCGGGGCTGCGACGGATGCGATCAAGACGGTATTCCGTGAGGGTATGACGGTCATCTTCCTGTTCGCTTATCTGTTATGGATGAACTGGCAGTTGACCCTGATTCTGATGGCCATCCTGCCGGTTATCGGCGTGATGGTGAACAGTGTCAGCAAGAAATTCCGCAAGCAGAGCAAGAAAATCCAGATTGCCATGGGCGATGTGACCCACGTTACTTCCGAGACCATTACCGGGTACCGGGTGGTGCGCAGTTTTGGCGGTGAAGCTTATGAATCAGCGCGCTTTCATAAAGCCAGCGAGAACAACCGCCAGCGTGGTCTGAAGATGACCCGCACCAGTGCGGTCTTTACCCCTTCGCTGCAGCTAGTGACCTTTAGCGCCATGGCGGTGGTGATGTTTCTGGTGTTGTTCATGCGTGGTGATGCCACAGTGGGGGACCTGGTTTCCTATATCACTGCGGCGGGTTTGCTGCCCAAGCCGGTGCGTCAGCTCTCTGAAGTCAGTGCCAATATCCAGAAGGGTATCGCCGCTGCGGAGAATATTTTCGAGCAACTGGATGAAGAGCCTGAAGCCGATACCGGCAGCTATAGCTGTCAGCGTGCTGAGGGTCGGATTGATATCGAGCACCTGCGCTTTACCTATCCCAGAACGGACAAGGTGGTACTGGATGATATCGATTGTTCGATCGAGCCAGGCCAAATGGTTGCTCTGGTTGGGCGTTCGGGTAGCGGGAAGTCCACCCTGGCCAGTCTTATTCCAAGGTTCTATACCCACAGCGAAGGGCATATTCGTATTGATGGTGTAGATATTCGGGATTTCACCTTGCATAACCTGCGTCAGCAGATAGCTCTGGTGACCCAGCATGTGACCCTGTTCAACGATACGGTGGCTAACAACATCGCCTATGGTGATCTGGCTGGTGCCCCGCGTGAAGCGGTTGAGGCGGCCATTGAAGCGGCCTATGCCAAGGAGTTTATCGACCGCCTGCCCCAGGGTCTGGATACCCTGGTCGGGGAGAACGGGGTTCTGCTCTCTGGCGGTCAACGCCAGCGTTTGGCAATCGCCCGCGCTTTGCTCAAGGACGCGCCTATTCTGATCCTGGATGAGGCGACCTCGGCTTTGGATACGGAGTCAGAACGGCACATTCAGGCCGCGCTGGAGCGCCTGATGCAAGGTCGCACTACCCTGGTGATTGCCCATCGCCTTTCGACTATCGAAAAGGCTGATGTGATAATGGTTATGGATCAGGGGCAGATCGTTGAGCGCGGCAGTCACGCGGAATTGCTAGCCAAGAATGGTTACTATGCACGGCTGCACAGTATGCAGTTTGAAGAAGAGCAGAAGCCAGCTTGAAGCTGGCGTGGATGGAAGGTAATGCAGCCATGAAACTGACTATGCCGCGTTTTGATTCGGCTCCGGTGCTGGTAGTAGGTGATGTCATGCTGGACCGCTACTGGCATGGTCCAACTCACCGAATTTCTCCAGAGGCCCCAGTGCCTGTGGTCAAGGTGGATCAGATTGAGGATCGACCTGGCGGCGCCGGGAACGTTGCACTGAATATCGCTGCCCTGGGTGCTCCTGCCTGGCTGGTCGGCGTGACCGGTGATGATGAAGCCGCTCTGAGCCTGCGCCAGCGGCTCAACGCTGCTGGTGTCTTCTGTGACTTTCAGGCCCACCCGCAGCGCCCGACCATCACCAAGCTGAGAGTCATGAGTCGGCATCAGCAACTGATCCGGCTGGATTTCGAGGAGCCTTTTGAAACCGACGGCCCAGCTCTGCTGGAAGGGGTCAGAGCCTTGTTGCCCAAGGTTAAGGTGATGATCCTTTCTGATTACGGCAAGGGCGCTCTGGTCAACCATCAGGCGTTGATTGCTTTGGCAACCGAGCACGGTGTTCCGGTGCTGGCAGACCCCAAGGGCAAGGATTTCAGCATCTATCGCGGAGCCACTCTGATTACGCCGAACATGTCCGAGTTCGAAGCTGTAGTCGGGCACTGCAGCAGTGAGCAGATGCTGGTGGAAAAGGGTATGGCGCTGATCGAATCTCTCGACCTGCAAGCCATGCTGGTGACCCGCAGTGAGCAGGGCATGACGCTGCTGCGCCGCGGTGAGACGGCAATGCATTTGCCCGCTAGGGCACGCGAAGTATTTGACGTAACCGGCGCAGGGGATACGGTGATCTCGACCCTGGCAGCGGCGCTGGCAGCGGGTGAGTCGCTGCCCAATGCAGTGGGTCTGTCGAATCTGGCGGCGGGCATTGTAATAGGCAAGCTGGGTACGGCAGCGGTAAGCGCCCCTGAATTGCGCCGTTCGGTACAGCGCGAGCAGGGTAGCGAACGCGGTGTGGTCGGCGTCGAGTTACTGTTGCAGGCGGTCGAGGATGCACGCGCCCATGGTGAGCGGATTGTCTTCACCAACGGCTGCTTCGATATTATCCATGCCGGACATGTCGGTTATCTGGAGGAGGCGCGCAGTCTGGGTGACCGCCTGATCGTGGCGATCAATGACGATGCCTCGGTCAGCCGCCTGAAAGGGCCTGGGCGACCAATCAACAGCGTTGAGCGGCGCATGACGGTACTTGCTGGTCTGGGCGCGGTGGATTGGGTCATCAGCTTCGCCGAAGATACCCCGGAAGCCCTGTTGCGTCAGGTGCAGCCGGATATTCTGGTAAAAGGCGGCGATTACAGCGTCGATCAGGTGGTGGGCGCCGAGATTGTGCAGGCCCATGGTGGTGAAGTTAAGGTTTTGAATTTCGTTGAAAGCTGCTCCACCACCGCCATCGTTGAACGCATCAGGGCGCGTGAGGATAACTGAAGCGGGCGGGGTTCTACGCCAGCAGCGTCCTCAAAGGCGAGTCAGACCCTCCGGCCAGGCGCATCTGGGGGCGCTTACAGTCCAGCCTATCTGTTCCGCCATGGCCTCGCTAAGGCACAGGTTCTGAGGGCGGCGCGGCTTCAACTCGCCTTGCTCCAGACTGAACAGCTTGCCGGTAGCCTGTGTGCCCTGCATTTCGGCAAGGAATATTTCCGGTTGCTGATAGCTCATCTCCACGACCAGTTGGCCGCTCTCCGGATCAAGGTGTTCGTCAGCATGCAGTAGCGTCAACTGCGGGCAATTGTCTGGCAGCTCGAGTTGCATGGAGTACACCAGCTGCAGTGAGTTGGTGGGCAAATGCACATAGGCACGCGGCCGCTCGATAAGGTGCAACTCGCGGCACAGTACCGGGTGGGCGGAGCCACGATGGGGCGTCAACTGGTAGCTGTGGCGCTTCGACAGCGGCAGGCTGCTGGAGTAGGGCGTAGGTAGCCAGGACTCCATATAGCGTCCCTGCAACCATCCACGCGGGCTCTCGAGCAGCAACTCTTCGGCGATTTCGGTCATCACCGTGAGCAAGGGTATGCGCAGTTCATGGGCCGGTACATAGCCGGAAATCAGCTTGAGCACGCTGTCTGCCTGGTCGTTGCGTTCCTGGCGAATCAGTACGCGGAAGTCGCGTCCCTGCCAGGTAAGGCTGAGATCTACCGACACGCCCATATTGGCTACTACCAGTTCGAAGGATTCCGGGTTGTCGACCGTCACTGGCTGGCGCAACGCCTGCATCTCGACAAACCCCAATGGATTACCCACCGGGGTGTAGCAGAGCACCTCCGGGCTGGCTTTTACGTGAATGGCCTGGGTTTTGAACGTCACCGGGTTGTTGCGGGCAATAATGCGGGACATGCACCTTCCTCTTGTTTTAGGGAACCATTACGCTGAGTGCGGTCGCGGCATTCTCACGAAGATGTTGCGGGTTGAGAGTGCCGATGATGGCGCTGGCCACCGCTGGGTGGGCAAACACCCACTCCAGGCTCTTGCGTGCAGGGTCCTCACCCTGCAGGCAAAGGTGGCCGCTGGCAAGGGCTTTTTTGATCAGGATGCCCTTGTTGTGTGACAGGGCGAAGTCCAGTACTGGACGTTCTTCATGTTGCTGCAGGTTGTAGGTGACCATGGCGCAGTCGCCCAGTTGCAGCGCCCTGATGCCGCCCTCCACAGTCTTGCCGGAGAATCCGTAAGCGCGAATGCTGCCTTCCTGCTTCAGCTGGGCGAGGGTAGGGTAGACCTCGCTGTCGAGTACCGCCATATCATTGCCATCGGAATGCACCAGCACCAGATCGAGAAAGTCAGTACCCAGACGCTGCAAGGAGCGCTCTACCGACATGCGCGTGTGGCTGGCGCTGAAGTTGAAGGAGGATAGTCCCTGGTCGAACTCCTCGCCGACTTTGGTGCATATCACCCAGTCCTGTCGTTGGCCTGCCAGCAATTTACCCAGCCGCTCTTCGCTGCTGCCATAGGCCGGAGCGGTGTCGATCAGATTAATGCCCAGGTCCCGCGTCAGTGACAGCAGATCGCGCAGGGCGTCGTCGCTGGGTAGCTCGAAATGTTGCGGGTACTTGACTCCCTGGTTGCGCCCGAACTTGACCGTTCCCAGCCCCAGGGGAGAGACCATCAGCCCGGTCTGGCCCAGGGCTCGATGGCAGCTATGCAGGCTCTTCATGGAAAGCAGATATCCCAAATAGGTTGAGCCACCTGCGGCCTAGGCAACTGGCTGTAATCGTCTTTCAGGCTCGGCTTCACACCCTGTTGGCGTAGTTGCTCAAGCACCTGATCGCTGAGGTTCGGAGCCAGTGCCAGCTTGGTTGGCCAACTGACCAATACATTGTGCAAGGCTTGCAGGTAGGCCGTGTCCGGTCGGGCGTGGCCGCTTTGTGCTGGTTCTGCGCGGTTGACCGGCAAGGTGGTCCAACGGCAGGCATCGAGTTTGACCCAGGGTAACAGCTCGGTGAGTTCCTGTCGGGCCTTGGCAACCAGCGCGTCCGGGCTCTGATCGACGCCCTGTTCGGCCAGTTCGCCACCCAGGTACCAGCACCACTGGCCGTCGGCGCAGGGGTGGGTGGTTATGGTCATGCGTGGCTTGGGGCTGCTGCCCAGACAATGGGCATATAAAGGAGGCAAGTTGGCGCCTTTGACTAGCACCATTTGCAGGGGGCGCCGCTGCATCTGTGGTTCCGACATGCCCCAGTCCTGCAGCAGCCCCTCGTTACCCTCTCCTGCGGTGAGTACGTAGCGCTGCGCCTTGATGCGTCGGCCATTGATACGTACGGCATCAATCTGGCCATCCTCACCGCGCTCTATCTGCGGGGCACTATCGGCGATCAGGCTATCTCCGGCCAATTCGCCCAGGCGTCGCACTGTATCCGGCACGTCCAGAACCAACTCGGCGAGCCTGTAGACCTTGCCGCGGAACGCGGGGTCGCGGAATACCTCAGGCAGATCATCTCCTTTGACCGCATCTACCCGGCCACGCAGAGCCTTGCTGGCGAAGAAGCCGGCCAGTTTGCTGATCAGGCTGCCTGGGGACCAGAGATAATGATGCTCGGAAAGCAGTCGTACACCGCGTAGGTCGAGTTCGCCGTCGCCCTGGAGACAGCTGCGCCAGCGGCCAGGCATGCCGGCAATCGACTCGGCGGCGGGGGTCAGAGCGCCGTGCAGGGCGTATTTGGTGCCGCCATGAATAATCCCCTGGGATTTGCCACTCTGGCCGCCGCCCAGAAGGCCCCGTTCAATCAGTAGCGTGCTGTAGCCCTGCTCACGCAGGCTGGCGTTCAGCCACAGGCCAGCGATGCCGCCGCCGAGGATGCAGATATCGGTTTCCAGGGTTGTAGTCATGGGTTCCAGTACTTTGTCAAAAAGAGCCCTAGTATAGACACTGCAGGTGCCCGTGGTCACATCTGCTACCATGGGTCGCACCCTGCGGCATCCTGGCCGCATCGATTCTCCCATTCTGCTTTGAGGACATGCCATGTTGCGTACCTGGTACAGCCTGATCTTTACCCTGTGTATGCCGCTTGTTCTGGTTCGCCTGTTGCTGCGCGCGCGCAAGGCGCCGGCCTACGCCAAGCGCTGGCACGAGCGATTTGCCCTGGGCGGCGACCTGCGCCAGGGCGGCATCTGGGTGCATGCAGTATCGGTCGGTGAGGCGATTGCTGCGGCGCCCATGGTGCGCGAACTGATGCAGCGTTATCCGCAGTTGCCTATCACTATCAGTTGTATGACACCTACTGGTTCCGAGCAGATCCGCAAGATGTTTGCCGGGCAGGTCGGTCACGCCTATCTGCCCTACGATCTGCCCTGGTTGCAGCGGCGTTTTATCCGCCGTCTGCAGCCGCGCATTGGCATCATCATGGAAACCGAGCTGTGGCCCAATATGGTCCATCAGGCCCAGGTCGCTGGTGTGCCACTGGTGCTGGCCAATGCGCGCCTTTCCGAGCGCTCGTTCCGCGGTTACCAGCGTATCGCCTGGCTGGTGCGGCCGATGTTTGCGGCATTGGACTGGGTGGCAGTGCAAACTCAGGCTGAGGCCGCTCGCTTTCTGCAGCTAGGTGTACGCAAGGCGGCCATGGAGGTCACCGGCAGTATCAAGTTCGATCTTCAGCCGCAGGCCGAAACCCTGCGTCAGGCGGCCGAGCTGCGTGCTTCCTGGGGGGAGCGTCCGGTCTGGATCGCTGCCAGCACTCACGCAGGCGAGGATGAGCAAGTGCTGGCAGCCCATGCCGAGGTGTTGCGTTCGCAGCCGGATGCGTTGCTGGTATTGGTGCCTCGACATCCCGAGCGCTTTGATCAGGTCGCCCGCTTGGTCGAAGGGGCGGATCTTTCATTGGTGCGACGCAGCACGGCGGCGCAGCCAAGCAGCGCTGATCAGGTGTTCCTGGGTGATAGCATGGGTGAACTGATGACCTTCTATGCCTGTGCGGATACTGCCTTTGTCGGCGGCTCACTGGTGCCAGTAGGCGGGCATAACTATCTGGAGCCCGCAGCACTGGGTTTGCCGGTCATATCGGGGCCGCACCGTTTCAATTTTGCCGAGATTGGTGATTTGCTGACAGGAGCCGGAGCCTTGACTGAAGTCACCGATGGGCAGCAGTTGGCAGAGGTAGTGGTTGAGCATTTGCGAGCGCCAGATAGCGCGCGAGGTGCCGGTCAGGCAGGACAACAGGTGGTTAAAAACAATCAGGGCGCGCTACAGCGTCTGCTCGAGGGGATTGCGCAACAGCTGCCGTCCTGAAAACGCCAACCGGTCTGTGCCCGGTTGGCGTCAGGCGATCAGAATGCGCTGCGCATCCTGCGCTCGTCCGCACTAGCGGGAGCTTGGCGGCCAAGTGACATGCGCTGGGCCTCCTCTTCAGTGAACGGTGGAATAAAGTCGCGATCCGGGTTGTAGTCGGGGTTCAGCCACTGGGACAGGTCAACCAGATCCTCAGGGCTGAGGGTGCCGGCTGACTGCTTCAGGCTGAGATTATCGATGATGTAGTTGTAGCGTACGGTGTTGTAGTCACGCACCGAGCGGAACAGGTTGCGCTGCGCTTCCAATACATCGACGACGTTGCGCGTGCCTACTTCGTAGCCGGTCTGGGTCGCATCCAGGGCCGCTTTGGCAGAGATGATTGCCTGGCGCCGGGCTTCTACTTCCTCAACGCTGGATGTCACCGTGCGGTACAGGTTGCGCGTATTTTCAACTACTTGGCGCAACTGTGATTCGCTCTGATGCTCGGCCTGGGTCAGACGGTAGGTCGACTCGCGCACTTGCGAAGTGGTTGCACCGCCGGTAAACAGCGGCAGCGTCAGTTCCACGCCAAAGCTGGTCAGTTCGGTATCGCCACCGCGTCCACTCCCTCCGGCGCCTGCAGTCGGGTCACCTGCAGATCCGCCGAAATTGGCGCCGCCATGGCTGTTGTTGTAACGCACGAAAGCGTCTACCGCAGGGGCATAGGCAGACCTGCTACTGCGCAGGGTTTCCGATGCACTGGTGACCGACAGGCGACTGGCCTGTAGGCCAAGGTTCTGTTCTGCGGCGGTATTAACCCACTGCTGAATATCGGCCGGGACAGGCGGTAGAACCGGCAGGTCATGGCTCATGCCTACCAGCAAAGCGTGTTCGCGGTTGGTCAAGCGGGTCAGCGCCTGGTAGCTGACATCCAGATTGGTCTGGGCGGTCAGACGGGCGGCGCGCGAGCTGTCAAAACCGGCCAGGGCCTCGAGTACGTCGGTACGAGCCGACAAGCCAACGTCGAAGCGCTCGCGGGCCTGATCCAACTGGCGCTCGAAGGCTTCCTCTTCTGCTCTGGCAGTAGCCAGGTCATCGGAAGCGCGCAGGATATTGAAGTAGACCTGAGCCACCTCCAGGATCAGACCCTGCTGGGTCGCGGAAAACTCCAGGCGGGCCTGTTCGCTGACTGACTTGGCCGCCTGGTAGTTGAACCAGCGATCGGCGCGAAACAGGGGCTGTGTCAGGCTGGCCTGGTAGTAATGGGTGTTGTAGGAGTCACTGCCAGCGCCGTCTACATCTATATGCTCGCGCGCCGCACCTGCACCCACCCCGATATTGGGTAACAGCTGTGAGCGTGCCTGGGGCAGCGCTTCTTGGCGCGCCATGCTGTCGGCCCGGGCAGCAGCCAGGTCAGCACTATTGGCAAGGGCTTCTTCATAAACGGTGAGAAGATCGGTTTTGGCCAGAGCGGGGCCGGTCAGGCCTGCCAGTAACACCGCAACGAACAGGGGGCGCAGCATGCAGTAATCCTTCGCACGAATGGAATAATCCATCAAGGCTAAAGACCCGTGGGGATACGGTCAAGCAATGCTTGGGGGCTGCGACGGAACAAAGTGTTTCCGCAGTTATGGTGCACTCTGCAGGAGGCGGGCTGCAGGCTATTGCCGGTAGCTTGCGAGGCGCTCCTGCGCTAAGCTAGCGGCTCATCTTGACGGGGTGCCTGGGGCTTTGCCCAAGGCTGAGATAATACCCGTTGAACCTGAACCGGTTAGCACCGGCGTAGGAATCGAGATAAGCCTCCACAGCAGGGTTGCACCTGTTGCTTTACGTGCCGTTTCGGTTCCCTGCGCTCTTTACTACGCAGTGGAGCATGATAATGAATAGCAAATTGCCTGATACCGCCATCGCCGCCTCTGGCGCCGACAGCGCCGCCACCCAGCCGCTTCCCAATTCGCGCAAGGTCTATATCACTGGTTCGCGTCCGGATATTCGTGTGCCCATGCGGGAAATTACCCTGGCCGATACCCAGACCGACAAGGGCGTGGAGAAGAACGCGCCGGTGGTGGTGTATGACACCTCGGGCCCCTACACCGACCCACAGGTCAGCATCGATCTGCGTGCGGGCCTGGCGCCGGTGCGTACACCCTGGATTGAAGAGCGCGGCGACACTGAAGTTCTGTCTGGCCTGAGTTCCGAGTTCGGCCAGTCACGTCTGGCCGACACAGCGCTGGATCATATGCGCTTCGCCCATGTACGTACGCCACGTCGAGCCAAGGCTGGCCACAACGTGAGCCAGATGCACTATGCGCGCAAGGGCATTATCACGCCCGAGATGGAATACATTGCCATCCGCGAGAACATGAAGCTGGAGCAGGCGCATGCCGCTGGTCTGGTAGCCAACCAGCACCCAGGTCATTCCTTTGGTGCGAGCATTCCCAAGGTCATTACTCCGGAGTTTGTTCGTGACGAAGTGGCCAGGGGCCGCGCGATTATCCCGGCCAACATCAACCACCCGGAACTTGAGCCGATGATTATCGGGCGCAATTTTCTGGTCAAGATCAATGGCAATATCGGCAACTCGGCGCTGGGCTCCTCGATCGAGGAAGAGGTCGAGAAGATGACCTGGGGTATCCGCTGGGGTTCGGACACGGTGATGGACCTGTCGACTGGCAAGAATATCCACGAAACCCGCGAATGGATCATCCGCAACTCGCCGGTGCCGATTGGCACAGTACCGATTTACCAGGCGCTGGAGAAGGTCGATGGCGTGGCCGAGGACCTGACCTGGGAAATTTTCCGCGACACCCTGATCGAGCAGGCCGAACAGGGCGTGGATTACTTCACCATCCATGCTGGGGTGTTGTTGCGCTACGTACCCATGACTGCCAAGCGGGTTACCGGCATCGTATCGCGCGGTGGCTCGATCATGGCCAAGTGGTGTCTGGCGCACCACCAGGAAAACTTCCTTTATACCCACTTCGAAGATATCTGCGAAATCATGAAGGCCTATGACGTGTCCTTCTCCCTGGGCGACGGTTTGCGCCCGGGTTCGATTGCCGATGCCAATGATGAAGCCCAGTTCGGTGAGCTGGAAACCCTCGGCGAGCTGACCAAGATCGCCTGGAAACATGACGTGCAGTGCATGATCGAAGGCCCGGGCCATGTGCCCATGCAACTGATCAAAGAGAATATGGACAAGCAGTTGGAGTGCTGTGATGAGGCGCCCTTTTATACCCTTGGGCCGCTGACCACCGACATTGCCCCTGGCTATGACCACATTACTTCGGGTATTGGTGCCGCGATGATCGGCTGGTTCGGTTGCGCCATGCTCTGCTACGTGACGCCCAAGGAGCACCTTGGTCTGCCGAATCGGGATGACGTCAAGACCGGTATTATCACCTATAAGATTGCCGCCCACGCCGCAGATCTGGCCAAGGGGCACCCAGGTGCTCAGGTGCGCGACAATGCTCTGTCCAAGGCGCGCTTCGAGTTCCGCTGGGAGGACCAGTTCAACCTGGGCCTGGATCCGGATACCGCCCGTGCCTACCACGACGAAACCCTGCCCAAGGATTCCGCCAAGGTGGCGCATTTCTGTTCCATGTGCGGACCCAAATTCTGCTCCATGAAGATTACCCAGGAAGTGCGTGACTACGCGGCAGCGCAGCGCATCGAGGCTGTCGATCTGGCGGTGGAGGAAGGTATGCAGGCCAAGTCACGCGAGTTTCGTTCTACCGGCTCGCAGTTGTATCAGAAGGTTTGAAAAGCGCATGCCGCTTCAAGCTTCGGCCAAGAAGCTGGTAGAGTAATCCGACAGCCAAGCTGTGAGGTTGCAGTCAGGCGCCCCATCAGGGCGCTTTGACTCGTGTTCCGCACAGCATCAAGCCTTGGAGCGCCTATGAGTTTTAACCGTGACGATGTCGATATCCTCAGCCGGGAGCCTGCATTCAAAGGCTTTTACCAGTTGGATGTATTGACCCTGCGTCACCGTTTGTTCAGCGGCGGCTGGGGTCCGGTGTTGCGCCGGGAGTTGTTTGTCAGGCACGACGCAGTGTGTGTGTTGCCCTATGACCCCTGGGCTGACAGCGTGGTATTGCTAGAACAGATGCGCGTCGGCGCGTTGGACAAGGGCGACCGGCCGTGGATGATCGAACTGGTCGCCGGTCTGATCGACAAGGATGAACTGCCCGAGGAAGTAGCGCACCGCGAGGCCGACGAAGAAGCCGGTCTCAGTCTGTTACGGCTCGATCCGATATTGCGCTATTTCCCTTCCCCCGGTGGCAGTAATGAGCAGGTGCACTTGTACTGCGCGCTGGTCGACAGCCGCGGAGTGGGTGGGCTGCACGGTCTGGAAGAGGAGGGTGAGGATATTCGCGTCAGCGTATGGTCCCGTACCGATGCCCTCTGCGCACTGGAGCAGGGTCTGATAGACAACGCTGCAAGCATCATCGCCCTGCAATGGTTGGCAGCGAACGCGCAACGTCTGCGTGACGCGGCGGGAGACCGGCCGTGAGCATCAGTGCCAAGCCCCGTTATCGGGTCGACCTGGTAGCGCTGCAAGCGACCTGCGAGGCGAACTACTGGCGGCTGCTCAAGCTGATGCCCGACATGCACGAGCAATCCGAGCGGTTTCTGCGCGTAGAAGCGGATGATGGGCAAGCGCAGTCGCTGTTGATCCGAGTGCTTGAGCGCTGCCGCTACACCTCAACACTACAACTGGTGCACCAGCGTCAACACCAGTGGTTACAGCCGCCGAGCATGGAGGTCAGGATATACCACGATGCGGGGATGGCTGAAGTGGTGGCGGCCTATAACAAGCGCCGCTTTCGCGGTGTTTATCCCTACCCCAACGAGCAGATGCTGCAGCCGGATGAGAAGTATCAGCTAAATCACTTTCTGGGCGAATGGCTGGGATATTGCCAGCGGTATGGCCAGAGTGCGCATCCTGTTATTATCAACCCTTGATGCACGGCAGCTTGAGACAAATTGCTCCTGCTGTGAACCAGTCGCTGGATTCTCTGCCAGCTACTTGCCATCATGAAGGAATTGTTTAGCGCTTCCTTAACCTAGGATTGTTATCAGGAGCAGGTGATCGATGCTGTCACCGGAAACACCCGAATCAGAGCCTGTCTGCATAGTGCAGCTCACCGATAGTCACCTGTATGCCGATCAGCGCTCAGATCTGCTCGGGCTGGATACCTGCGCCAGTTTGAATGCGGTGATCGATCAGGTGCTTGAGGAAAATCAGCGTATGGATCTGGTGCTGGCTACCGGTGATATTACTCAGGATGGCAGCGCCGGAGGCTATCAGCGCTTCATGCAGTCGGTTGCCCGGCTGCCTGCACCCTGTCACTGGATACCTGGTAATCATGATAATGCGCAGCTTATGGCGCGCATGGGTGAAGAAAACGGCCTGAGTCGAGACTGGGTGGACCTGGGGAATTGGCGCATCGTATTGCTTGATTCCAGCTTACCTGGCGCGGTGGCGGGGCACCTTGCTGCCAGTCAGTTCGAACTGCTGGACCTGGCGATCGCCTCGGCCGGGGAACGTTTCGTTATGGTCTGTCTGCATCATCACCCGGTCGCGATTGGCTGCGACTGGATGGACCCACTGGGGCTGCTCAACGCTGCAGCGCTGTGGCCAAGGCTTGCAGGTGAGCGAGTCAGGGTATTGCTCTGGGGGCATGTGCATCAGGAATATGATCAGATGCGCGATCAGTTGAGAATGCTCGCTACACCTTCTACCTGTATCCAGTTTGCCGCTGAGAGTGAAGATTTCGCCACCGACACCCAGGCACCTGGCTACCGCTGGCTGCATCTCTATGCTGACGGCAAGGTTGAAACCGGTGTCTCGCGGTTGGCGCAGGGGCGTTTTCTGCCTGACCCCGGGGCGACGGGCTACTGAGTCAC
Organism: Pseudomonas sp.; assembly: GCA_046291745.1. Classification (GTDB taxonomy): domain Bacteria; phylum Pseudomonadota; class Gammaproteobacteria; order Pseudomonadales; family Pseudomonadaceae; genus Halopseudomonas. The sequence goes on from JBKBSI010000041.1 coordinate 18,165, forward strand.
GGTCACGGCATTGGCAGGCCGGTCCCCATACAGATACTATTCAGCTCCGAAGGTGACACGCTTTGCCCTGGCAGAGCGGGTAGCTCCGGCACTCCAGGAATAAAGGATAACCAGACAGCTTATGTCCCAATCGACCTATAACGCCGATGCGCTGGAAGTACTCAGTGGTCTGGACCCCGTGCGTCGCCGTCCGGGCATGTACACCGACACCAGCCGCCCCAACCATCTTGCCCAGGAAGTCATCGACAACAGTGTCGACGAAGCGCTGGCCGGGCATGCTCGCCAGATCTCGGTGATCCTGCACCAGGATAACTCCCTTGAAGTCTCCGACGACGGGCGCGGTATGCCGGTCGATATGCATGCCGAAGAGGGCGTCTCGGGGGTCGAGCTGATCTTTACCCGCCTGCATGCGGGCGGCAAGTTCTCGAGCAAGAACTATATGTTTTCCGGCGGCTTGCACGGCGTCGGCATCTCGGTGGTCAATGCCCTGTCGTTGCGCGTTGACGTGCGCGTGCGGCGTGATGGGCAGGAATACGCCATGGCCTTCGAGAAGGGCGAAAAGGTCAGCGAGCTTGAAGTGGTCGGCACGGTCGGCAAGCGGAATACCGGTACCACCGTTATCTTCTGGCCGGATGCCAGTTATTTCGATTCGCCCAAGTTTAGCGTCAGCCGCCTCAAGCACTTGCTCAAGGCCAAGGCGGTACTCTGCCCGGGCCTGAAGGTCGATTTCGACGATCGTCAGTCGGGCGAGCAGCACAGCTGGCTGTATGAGGATGGTCTGCGTGACTACCTGATGGACGCCTGTTCCGAGTGGCCGAAGCTGCCTGATGAGCCCTTTACTGGTGCCTTCAAGGCGCGACAGGAAACCGTTGATTGGGCGGTTCTGTGGCTGCCCGAGGGTGGTGAGCTGATTCAGGAAAGCTACGTCAACCTGATTCCGACCGCCCAGGGTGGAACCCACGTCAACGGCTTGCGTGCTGGTTTGCTGGAAGCCATTCGTGAATTCTGTGAATTTCGCAATTTGCTGCCGCGGGGCGTCAAGCTGGCCCCGGAGGATGTCTGGGAGCGAGTCAGCTATGTGTTGTCTCTGAAAATGGCCGAAGCCCAGTTCTCTGGCCAGACCAAAGAGCGACTGTCCTCGCGTGAGTCGGCGGCCTTTGTTTCTGGCGTGGTCAAGGATGCCTTCAGCCTGTGGCTCAACCAGCATGCCGACATCGGTCTGCAGATTGCCGAGTTGGCGATCAATCATGCCGGGCGCCGCCTGAAAGCGGGCAAGAAAATCGAGCGCAAGCGCATCACCCAGGGCCCGGCTCTACCCGGCAAACTGGCCGATTGTGCGGGCCAGGACAGCCGCCGTTCGGAGTTGTTTCTGGTTGAGGGTGACTCCGCCGGTGGCAGCGCCAAGCAGGCTCGGGACAAGGAGTTCCAAGCGGTCATGCCACTGCGTGGCAAGATTCTCAATACCTGGGAGGTAGACTCGGGCGAAGTGCTCGGCTCCCAGGAAGTGCACGATATAGCCGTGGCCATCGGCGTTGATCCGGGCTCGCCGGATCTGACCCAACTGCGCTACGGCAAGATCTGCATTCTGGCTGACGCCGACTCGGATGGTCTGCACATTGCTACCTTGCTCTGCGCATTGTTCGTCAAACACTTTCAGCCGCTGGTGGCCGCGGGACATGTATTTGTCGCCATGCCGCCGCTGTATCGTATCGATATCGGCAAGGAGCTGTTCTACGCCCTGGACGATGCCGAGAAGCAGGGTATCCTCGACCGTATAGAGGCCGAGGGCAAGCGTGGCAAGATCCAGGTAACTCGCTTCAAGGGTCTCGGCGAAATGAATCCGCTACAGCTACGCGAGACCACCATGGCGCCGGATACACGGCGTCTGGTGCAGTTGACCATCGAAGACATGCCTGGCACCGAAGCACTGATGGATATGCTGCTGGCCAAGAAGCGCGCCCCTGACCGCAAGACCTGGCTGGAGAGCAAGGGCAATCTGGCGGAAGTGCTGTTGTGATGTTTTTCCGTACATTCATGGAGCTCCTTGCTGAGGGAGGGCGCTAGCGTGTCGGATTCGCCCTCGACGCGGCGTATGGGCAAGGTCATGATGTTTGCCGCCTGGGGCGCGGGCATGCTGCTGGCGGTGCAATGGTTTGCCGGGGTCGAGGAGCGCAAGCGCAATCCCAATCAGGTGCCCCGTTCGGTCGCCTCCCTGGATGCTGTCGAGGTTCGGTTACTCGCCAACCGGCAGGGCCATTACTTGCTCAATGGGCAGATCAACGGTCGTGAAGTGACCTTTCTGCTGGATACCGGAGCGACTTTCGTGGCCATCCCCGGGACGCTCGCCGACCGCCTGCAACTGCGGCGCGGCCGACGCTTTCAGGTCAATACCGCCAACGGTACCGCCGACAGTTTCGAGACCACGATCGACAGGCTGCAACTGGGCGATATCCAGTTGCAGAA
>JBKBSI010000042.1:0-12165 GCA_046291745.1 Pseudomonas sp.
GATGGGGAGGAGGAGAAAGCTGCCGGTTTCCAGGAAGGGCTTGCGGGCCTTTTACTAAGACAGAAGCAACATTGCCGGAGTTCTTACAGCGGATACACCATCCATTGGTGGGCTATTCTTAGAGTCCGCCCAGATATTTATGCCGCGCGCTGCACTTGGTAGCAGTAAACTGATATAGGCCAGTCATTAAGGCGGGTCGCACGTTGCATTGCTTGGTGTTGCCACTGCGTGGGACGGGTAGGTCGGCAGTTTTCGGGGGAGTAAAACAGGATATGAAAAGAATTCTGCTATTGCTGACCGCGCTGGCGATTTACCAGCAATGGGGTCAGATCGAGCGCTGGTTCAGTCCGGCTCCGACCTTCACGGAAGCTGAAGCAGGGGAGATCATCCTTTACTCAACGGCCTGGTGCGGGTACTGCGATAAGACGCGGGAACAGTTGGTCAGTCAAGGCAATATCTTCCAAGAGTATGACATCGAGCAATCCGAGGAGGGGCGTCGGCAGTTCGATGCTCTCAAAGGGCGTGGCGTGCCGCTGGTGAAGGCAGGTAATACGCTGATCCATGGTTACAGTGCTAGCCAGATTCGTGCGCTGGAGCGCTAGGGCAACGCGCTCATACCGGGTTGTGTTTGTTGCTAAGCACTACCGCCTTCGATGCGGTTTCTTCCACCTTGCTTGGCGCTGTACATGGCGTGATCGGCGATAGACAAAAGTGTGTCCAGATCCAAGCTGCTATCAACGCTGCTGGCCAGTCCGAAGCTGGCAGTGCAGCGCAGGCTACCTTCAATCACCGGCAGGCGCAGGGCCTCAATGGCGGCACGCAGTCGTTCAGCCAGGCGCTGTGCCTGCTGTTCGTCGGTAGCGGGCATCAGCACCGCGAACTCTTCGCCACCTATGCGCGCCAGTATGTCGGCCTCGCGAATTAGCGGTACCAGCGTGGTGCTGATTGCTGCCAGCACACAATCCCCTACGGCGTGACCAAAGTTGTCGTTAATGTGCTTGAAATGATCGATATCGAAGGTCAGCAACGAAGTAGGGGCCTTGGCTCTGAAGCCCTGACGAATCGCCTGCAGGCCCATGTTGAAGAAGGCCCTGCGGTTATTCAGTCCGGTCAGCTCGTCGGTATGTGCGAGGGCTTCGGCAAGCTGTTTGGCTGCGGTCAGTTCCTGCTCCATCAACTTGCGCTCGGTAATCTCGGTAGCGATCTCCATCCGTACCAAACGCTCGTCTGACCAAGGGATAGCCTGGTCCCTGCACTGATACCAGTGGCCGTTGACAGTGTTCTGAAACTCCCAGACATAGGGGCCGGAGGGCTGTCCCTCGGCGTCCAGCAGACGAGGGTTTGTACAAAATGCGCAAGGACCAGTCTGCCCGCTCTGAATCGTCTGCCAGCACTTGCGACCCAAGGGATCGCCCCATAGCGCGCGGCCATAGGCGTTCATGTAGAGCAGTTCGTAGGTCTGCATGTCTGAGACGTAAACAAGCGCATCAAGGTTATCGAGTATGGTCCCAAGGATGTCCGGGCTGCTGTTGGCGCTGGGGCGTGGAGTGGGCTCGTCCATGGACTCGATACTCTTGATAAGGGCGTTTCTAGCGGCTCAATGGTAGCACAGAGATGTTGTGGCAATATCATCGGTTTGATGGGAAAGACACTGCCTCTGACTCCTTGATGCGTATGCGCCAGTGCACCCAGAGTTAGTTGTGATATCGCCAATGCCAGCAGTCGTCTGCGGGTGGTGCCAGACTGAACTAGTAGCGCGCGGGATGCTCACAATAGTGAGGGGTCGCCCTTTGTGACCCAAGCGAGGTGAATATGTCTGATGATCACAAGCATCCTGGTGAAAACAATCCGCCGCACAAGCCTAAGCCAGGCGATGAATCCCCCCACAACGACTGGGAAGGCCCGGTAGAGGGGGAGGATCTGAAGGAAATTGATCCGGGTGAGATTGGCCGCAATATGGAAGAGGTGGAGAAGGGCAAGTAGCTATACGGCTCTGATCAAGCGTCAGAATCAAGCCAGTTACCGAGATGAATCCGTGAGCTGGCCGCCTTGGCAGACTGTTGTTCCGGCGTTTTGTTGCGCTTGGGCTTTTTCGGCTTTTTTCTGACCTGCCCACCCGCAGTGGTAGCAGGGAGCCGGTGTTCGGCGACAAATCCCGGTTCTTCATGGCGCTTTAGCGGGCTGCCCAGCAGCGCTTCGATACTCGACAGTTGCTGTATCTCGTCAGCACTGACCAGCGATAAGGCTTCCCCGCAGGCTTTCGCCCGTCCGGTACGACCAATGCGGTGGATGTAGTCTTCGGCTATAAGCGGCAAGTCATAATTGACCACCAAGGGCAGGTCGCTGATGTCGATGCCGCGCGCGGCCAGGTCGGTAGCGACGAGTATCCGCACAGCACCCGACTTGAATTGTTCAAGCACGCGCTGGCGAGCAGGTTGCGTGCGCTCACCATGGATGCTGTCACTCAGTAACCCCTTGTCTTGCAGTGCCGCAACCAATTGCTCAGCGGCTTTGCGTGTTTTGACAAATACCAGTGTCTGCGGCTCGCCACGCTGCTGCAGAAGGTGCAGTAACAAGCTGGTTTTTGCCTTGCGGTCGACACTGATCAGTAGCTGTCTGATGTTTTCGGCCGCACTGTTTGGAGCGCTGACATCAATCATCTGTGGGTTGTTCAGCATATGCTTGGCCAACTGTCTTACTGTCTCGGGCAGTGTGGCGGAAAACAGCAAGGTCTGGCGTTTATCTGGCAGCGTGGCAAGCAACTGCTGCAGCTCATCGGTAAAGCCGAGATCAAGCATGCGATCAGCTTCGTCCAGAACCAGGCACTGAAGCTGCGAGAATCGGACGGCATTCTGCCGGTGCAGGTCGAGTAGCCGCCCTGGGGTCGCTACCAGTACATCCGCACCCTTGCGCAGTGCCATCATCTGCGGGTTGATCGAGACCCCTCCGTAGACCACCTGGCTGCGCAATGGCAAGTGCTCGCCGTAGCGCAGCAGAGCCTGGAATAGCTGCTCTGCCAGTTCGCGGGTGGGCACCAGTATCAGCGCCCGAATGCAGTTGCTCGAAACCCTGGGCCCCTGCTGAGTTAGCCGTTGTAGCAGTGGCAGCGTAAAGCTGGCGGTCTTGCCGGTACCGGTCTGGGCTGCTGCCATCAGATCAACGCCGTCCAGTACCGCAGGAATAACCTGCTGTTGCACGGCGGTTGGCTCGCTATAACCGAGCGCGTGCAGCGTGCGGGGCAGCGGCTCGATAAGGCCTAGATCGGCAAAGTTCATGATAGAAAGTCTATCTCCGGACAGGGTGAATCAGGGCCGCAGTTTAACCCGTTGGGCTGAAAATGCGGCAAAAAGCGCGATCTGGCGGGCGGTTTGCGGAACAAAACCGGGTAAAAGGGATTCTCAGGGAGAGCATCGCAGCAAAAATCTTACCGACCTGTACCCAGGAAGCAGAATGAAAAGCGGATTTTCCCTGATATTGACCCTCAGCTTGTTGTGTTCCATTTCAAGGCCTGTGCTGGCAGATACAGACTCAATCAATCTTCCGTTTCTGAGTTACACGGAGAGCTGGGCCGAGCAGTACGGCGAGGCTCTCGCCGTATTTGCTGGGCGGATAGAACAGTTGCAGATGCGGGCTGACCAGGAGGGTGTCAGTGCCACCTGGCAAACGGAGGTATTGGCCTTGGCGGAAGATATGACCGCACACCTGAGTTGCCGCAGCGAAGTTCTGGCCGCCACTGCCGAGGCCGCAGGGCAAGCGCAGTGCAGCAACAGCATTGCCAGCAGCGTAAACGAGAGCCACAACTATATTCGCGAATGGCTACCTGCCTTTCTTGATATGCCGTTGGAGGACGAGTTTGAGCTGGTTGGTGCACGGGCTATTGGCAGTCTGGGTTTATCCCAGAGCCTGGTTGCCTACTCTCATGTTGCCGGTACCCTGGTCTGTACTCGAGTCCCCGGTGGCATGCTGGCAATGGGAGCGGCGATCGATGTGCATGGCTTCATGTCAGCGGAAGTAGAGGCGCTCAGCGCCTACATTGAAGATGCTCGGGCCTTACCGGCAATCACTCAGCCGGATCTGGACCGCACCTGCGGCCCACTCTAAGAGTTGCTGATCAGCCTGGACCCCTCAGCGGGTTTACGCCCTGGCCAGCCAGCTCGGGATAGTCGTCATGGATCTCCAGGGCCTGGGTATTGCGGCGGGCAGCAAGGTGCTCGGGACGTTGCTGCTGTGCTGCGTAGGGTTTTCCTAGCTTGTTGTCGACACTGTTGTAGACAAAGAACAGGTTGGAGCGGGGCCAGGGCGACATGTTGCCGTTGGATGCATGCAGTACATTGCATTCGAACAGCAATAATGAGCCGGCCGGTCCTTTTGGGGCCTGTATGCCGCCACGCTCGGCCATGCCCGCCAGCACTTCCTTGCTGGGTACTCCGAACTGCTGCCGTTTTAGCGAGCTCTTCCAGTTGGCCTCTGGTGTCTTGCCGAGGCATGGCACGAAATGTTGGTGCGATCCCGGGATCAGCATCAGAGGACCATTGAATTCGTTATTGTCAGTGAGCATCAGCGACGCACTGACGGCCCGCATGCGCGGCATGCCGTCTTCCGCGTGCCAGGTTTCGAAGTCAGAGTGCCAGTCAAATCCGCTACCCTGAAAACCGAATTTATCGTTGATCCGCGACTGATGGATATACACCTCACTGCCCAACAGCTGCCGTACCATGCCAAGGATGCGTGGGTCACGCGTCAGAGCACTGAAGCGCTCGGATAGTTCATGCATGCCGAAGACCGAGCGAATCGCGCCGCTGGCCGGATCGGATATCACCTGCTCCGAGGCGAGCAGTTGCTCGTCCTGGGCCATCTCCATCAGTTCATCAAAGAACGGCTGCATGCTTTCCTGGGAAAAGAACCCCTCGAACCAGAGGTAGCCATCGCGCTCGTAACGGGACAGGGCTACTTCATCGAGTGGCCCGCTCCAGCGGTGCTGGTTGCGGGCATGTACCACCGGGTCTCGACGGCTGATAGGTGCGTGTTGTTCGGTCAGGCGAGTGGGATATAGATCCAGGGATCGAGTCATGGGTAACCTCCGGGGTTATCGTCTTGTGTGTTTGCAGGGCGCCTTATGCAGTGCCCCGGCATGGCCCAGAGTCGTGAAGTGGCGAGCGCTGACAGCAGCGCTTTGAATAAGGAGGTCTCTGGGGGACCTGCCGCGGGCTGATTTTTGCCAGCTTGGCTGGCCATGCTGCTGGGTGTCTAAGCAAGGATCTTCCTTGTAGGGCATGGACTGGGGGTGAGTGGTAAAAGTTTCAAGAGTTTTCCGACTGTCAGCGGCCGAGCCTGCTCACACTGGACGTTGCACGGTCTTGTAAAGGAGGGCGGGCTTGCCAGCATTTTTGTTATGCTCGGTACGCTCGCAGGGGACGTGCAGAATCATGAGGGAGTCGCTATGCCCGAACACAACACTACTGCTTCACCGCGGTTTGGCCTGATCCTTATCGGCGATGAGCTACTGAATGGCCGTAAGCAGGACGCCCATTTGCCTGCGATGATTCCGCGGTTTGCCCAGCGTGGTTTGGAACTGGCCTGGGTGCGGATGCTGGGCGATACGTCAGAACTGATTGTCGAGACCTTGGCTGAAAGCTTTGCCAGCGGTGATATCGTTTTCAGCTTTGGTGGGATTGGCGCCACGCCAGATGACCTGACCAGGCAGTGTGCTGCCACAGCCCTTGGGGTGGAGTTGCAGCTCCACCCGGAAGCAGAGTTGGAAATACGCGCGCAGATGGCTGAGCGCCTACAGCCCCAGCACCTGAATATGGGGCGTTTCCCGCAGGGCAGTCGAATTATTCCCAATCCCATCAACCGCATACCTGGCTTTTCTATTGCTGATCATCACTTTGTTCCCGGCTTCCCAAAGATGGCCTGGCCGATGGTCGAGTGGGTGCTCGACCATGATTACGCTGCCCTGCAAGCCCCTGGGGTGAATGTAAGTCAGACCCTGCTGCTGACCGATACCAGTGAAGGCCCGCTGATACCCTTGATGGAAACCCTCCTGGTTGAGTTCCCGGACTTGCGCCTGGCTTGTCTGCCTAACGCTGAGGGGCGTCGAGAGGTGGAGTTGAGTCTGAAGGGTAGGGCGGAGCGGGTAGCCTTGGGTATGCAACGGTTACACCTTCTGCTGCAAGAGCCAGGCAGACAATCCTAGACGGTTGCCAGCGAGCGGCCTTTAACGCAGTCTATGCGCACAAGCCAATAGACCAATCATGACAAGAGGTGAGCAGCATGGGAGAAGCAAAGCGTCGGCAGGCCAAGGGTGAGCCCAATCCGGACCGCCAGAAACGCGTAGGCCGTCAGCGTTTGGCTTGGGGGGCAGGATTAGTGTTGGTGGTCGGAGCCGTGGCACTAACTCTATACCTGGCTACACCCGGACAGGGCCCGCTGGTTGCTTTGCCTGAAGCACCGGCAGAGGCGGGCCCGTTCCCGGCGGAGCTGGATGTGTTCGGCGTGCAGATCGGCGACCCTGATGCGCCTGTTGTGGTTCGTGAGTTTGCCGATTACCAGTGTCCTGCGTGTGCCCAGTTTGCCCGGGTGCATGAACGACTGAAAACCGACTACATAGATACCGGCAAGGTACGCCTGGTGTTCTTCGAGATGCCCCTGAGCCATCACGCTAACGCTATGCCTGCAGCCCAGGCCGCACGTTGCGCCGGAGATCAGGATGCCTACTGGGATATGAAGGCGCAGTTGTTCTCCGAGCAATCCAGATGGAGCAGCGTTAGCGATCCGCTATCTCTATTCAGTGGTTATGCCGAGGGGCTGGGTTTGCATGAGGGACGTTTTCAGCGCTGTCTGGAGCGCGAGCAGCGACGCGAACAAGTGGAAGCCAGCGTAGCCGTAGCGCGGCAATTGCGCGTGGCCAGTACCCCTACGGTTCTGGTGGATAATATTTTGCTTAACCGACCCGGTTGGGAACAGCTTTCCGGGGTAATTGAACGGGAACTGCAGCGCTGAGGTAGACCCGCCCCTGTCAGGCGGGAGCGGGTCAGAGGCTGGCGGCCAGAAGGGCATCAGCTGTTGCCGAGCTTCTGTTGGCTGGCCAGGAAGTCTTCTTGCAGCAGGGCGTCCTTGACCTCCTGGGACGCTTCGGCTGCCAGCGGATCGTCGAAATGACGGGGTGGCACCACTCTGGCGGAGAGTTTGCCGGTCAAATGCTCCAGTGCGTGACGGGCCTTTTCGGCGGCGCCATTGACAGCCAGAACCAATGATTCGGCCTTGTGGGTGACGGATAGAGCTTGGTGACCCTTGGGGCGTAGCTCGATCTGGCAACGTTTATCGGTAGACCCAGCCTTGTGGGCGTTCTCATCAGTAACGTGGACTTCCGCACGAGTAAGAAAGTCGTCAAAGCGCTCCAACTGATCAGCGACTGTGGCGCTGACCCACTCCTGGAAACGATCGCCGCCCTGGATATGGCTGCTGTTCACCTGTATTTGCATAGTGAATCCCTTGTGTTGATGGACTTGCTGTGGTCGAGGCCGCAGGGCTGAAGCTGTGCCAGACGCCTGGTGAGATACCAGGGGCTGTACAGCTCCACTGGGCGGCCACGAATGTACGGCTAAAATGACTGTACCAGTGTTGAGGTGTTGTGTGTGCGGATACTCAGCGATTTCGCTGGATGATTATGACGTTGTTCGACTGCTGCGGTGAGTGGTGGGCACGGTTGCCATGCTGGTAACCCTGGCGATAACCCTGTTGATAGCCTTGGTGATAAGCGCGTTGGCCGCCCTGGTGATGACCAGGCCTGCCGTGCTGGTGGTAGCGTTGCGGCTGACGCTGGTTGTACTGTGGTGCATAGCGCAAAAGCGGGCGATTGGATAGCTCGTGTGCGGGCTGCTGGTAATGGGTGTTGTGGTGGCGCTGCTGAGGAGCTGCCGAATAGGATGCTGCCTGGGTGGAAACACTGAGCAGCAGGCTGACAACAGCAATACTGAGAAGCCAGGGTGACAGATTCATGTTCCAACCTCGCGCTAGGGGAGTTAATTGATTGGACCGCGCCGGAGCGTAAAGGGTCCACGATCAATTGGCTCTCTGAGCATAGTTCAGGCCAGTCCAAGGTTACAGGGCTATGGCCGACCTTTACTCACCTTTACATTGCAGTGGCTGGCGATTGAGGCGCGCATTTGGGCATCGCGACCGCAGTTGCGGTCACGATGCAGGCTTTAAAGCACATTATCCAGTATGGCGTAGACGATGCCGGTAGCGACCACTACCAGCACCATGTCACGACCGACTCTGCGCCATTCGTAACCAGGGTAATGCGGCAGATGCCGGGCCTGATTGTGATGCAGGCGTTTGCCCCACCCGTGAGGTATCGGCTTACCCTTGACGATGATCACGTGGGTAGGTCGTGGGTCGCCGCGGCCAATATGGTGGCGTTTCTGATGGACGTGATGGCGCATGGTTTTTATCGGAGGGGGAGAGCGGTGGCTGCTATGTCGACGAGCTGTATGGTAGCTGGGCTGGTGAGAGTGAATAACGACTTTGCGCGATCCAGGGTGCTGCTTGCCCCGGTCCTTGTGATGATGCCCTTGGTGGTGATGCGATTTGCTCTTGCCCTGGTACCCAGAGCGTTCATGCCCGGCCTGTGCCGCGCTGCTGAACAGCAGGGCTGATACACATAGCCCGATAATCAAGGTGATGTTCTTCATAGTCCTGATCTCGTTCCTGTTTATCCTGTTCCTCCATGAAGTTCTCTGACAGCGTCCATCCTTGGCACTACCTTCGAGTTGATCATAGGGTAGAAAATTCCTCGCAGGACCAATGTAAAGGCATCTTTACCGAGTTTTACACAGGCGCTACAGAGCGCCTGGGTCAAGCATGTGGGGGGATCTTGCGGATTGGCCGGGAAGACAAACGAGTGACGAGGGGAGTTGCTGTGGGTGTTTGAAGTTAGGCCAGATCACCTTTGCAATGATCTGGCCGTAGGCGCGCAAGACTGCTGTCAGTTCATGACCCTGACCGTTTCCACTACCATGTCGAGCACATAGGCGATGCTGGTCTCATCTGCGCGGGGGTTGGCTACCATGTAGCGTTGCACTCTGAGTACATAGCGGGTTCCGGCCTGATGCTCAAAGCCCTCAATCTCCTGGTACAGGTAAGTCCAGTCCCCGGCGCTGCTCTGGACGCCGTTGCTGTCGTAGCGCACTTCACGTACTTGCAGGCACTGGTAGTCGGGGATCATCGCGTGATGGCAGGCTGCCTTGTGGGGCTGCACCTCAAGGAAAATCTGCTCGCCGGTGCTGCCAAAGCGAGTTTGTGCGGTGGGCACGCCTTTGAATACCAGATTGCTGCCGTCGCCACTACTGAGCGTCAATGCCAGTGCTTCATCTCCGCCAAGCTTGGCTTTCAGGGGTAGCCGCAGGAAGTTGCGGATGGCTGCTTCTCTGACCATTAGCGGCCTTTCACAGGCCATCATGGTTTGCATTAGATCACCAACGCTGAGGGTTTCGCCCCTGATGCTGTAGCTAGCGCCCATCTGGTTGCAACTGCCAGACACACTGATGCGGCCATCACGGAAATTCAGCTGGATATTGTCTGTATCACCAGCGAACAGCTCAGGATTGTAATAACCGTAGCGATCACTGGCCTCTTCGAGCACCCAATGGTAGGCGGGCAGCTCGGCTTCCAACGACTTGCTTGCGGAGCCTGAAGTGAAGGGCATAGACGGAATGGACGGGCGGGCGCAGCCGATCAGGGCAACAACCGCCAGCAGCAGGATCAGGGCATTTCGTATTGCGGCAACTGCGTTCATAGGACCTTTCCATGGATATCAAAAGGCCGGGATTATAGCCGCTTTGCCTGGCTGGGGACAGGACTCGCCGCCGCGATGTGACGCACAACACAGAGTCAGTAGGGAATACGGTCGGCTTTCGCCAGCCAGGCGTCAAAGGGCGCTGCGGCATCCGCGATAGGAACATGCTGCAGATCCAGCCAGTCTGTCTCGAGGCTGGCTGGGCGTACCTGACCGTACAGGTTCATGGCAATGCGCGTGTCATCAAAGCCAGCGCGCTGGGCCTGCCTATGGTCTGCGGCGAAACGTACACGGGGAATCTGTGCCCAGAGTATCGCTGCCAGACACATGGGGCAGGGCTCGCAACTGGCGTACAGAGTGCTCTCGGTAAGGTGCGGAGTAGCCAACTCACGTGCAGCCAGGCGAATAGCCTCAACCTCGGCATGTGCGGTTGGGTCGCATTGATGGGCTACCTGGTTGCAGGCGCGGGCCACTACCTGTCCTGCGCGCACCACTATGGCGGCAAAGGGGCCTCCGCCTGTAGCCACCGAGGCCGTAGCCAAGTTTACGCATTCCTGCAGATAGACTTCGTCCTTGCTGTTATGCATGTCTGATCCTCTCGAAAGTTTTCAGCACTGGAACTGCTTGTCGCTGAAGTCCTGCTCATCTTTATAGGTGATTCTGGCGGTCTTGAAGTTCAGGTCCACCAGCAGATGACAGTAGTGCTCGCCATGCCGCCAGGCCATGGATACGCTGGTATCGTTTGAATAGTTAAGCTCGAAACGGCCATCGAAGGCCGGATAATTGGAGCGAAAGCGCATCAGTTTCAATAGGCGCTGTACCACCGGCTGTTCGATGGCCTCATCCATTTCCTCAAGACTGTAGTAATGACGGTTGATGTCGCGCAGCTCACCGGTGGCGTTCATCAATTCTTCATCGTTGCAGCCTGCCAGCAGGCCGACGTAGTAGACCTGGGGAATGCCCGGGGTGAAGAACTGGATGGCGCGGGCGGCAATGTAGCTGTCGTCGTTGTTCATCAAGGCGTCATAAAAAGTACAGGTGAGCTGGTAGATGGCGCCGACGCTGTTCACCCGAGCGGCGGAGCGTCGCAGGATCGGGTCTGCGCTGCGCGCATTGATGTTGTCGATCAGCGCCCGGATCTTGTCGTCGGGTAATACCCCTTCCACGTCCGGTATGCAGATGCCGTCGTGGGTGTCCAGCACGGTAATGCTGTTGCGCGGGCACATGCGTAGCCAGTTCTTCAGGTAGACACTGTTGTTGTCGAGCAGGGTATAGAGCAGTAGCGGCGGCAGGGCGAAAGCGTAGGGGTGCATGTTGCGGCGGCTGATCGCGTACTGGTAACTGGTGTGGTCGTGGACTTCCGGTAGGCACTCGGCGCCATGGCGCGCGGCGGTTTCATTGACCCACTCAAGGATGCGGTAGACATCCGGTTCGACCAGGAAGCAACTGGTGCCGATGCGTTTGGTGGTGTAGCCAAAGGCGTCCAGGCGCAGCAGCTTGATACCCTTGCTGGTGAGGAAGGCAATGTAGTCTTCCATCAGCCTGTAGGTGATCTCGGCTTCGTAATTAAGATCGATCTGACGTTCAGTGAAAGTACACCAGACCCGGTCGGTGGTGCCGTCGGCAAAGGTCACCTCGCGAAAGGGCTCCTTTTCCTTGCGGATATGAATCTTGGCCAGGTCGTCCGGAGTGATTTCGCCAAAGCGGCTGACATGTACAAAAAGCTCGGCATATTCCGAGTCAAAGCCGTTCTGCACAAAGTCCTTGAACTCTACTGACTCGTCAGAGATGTGGTTGACGGTCAGGTCCGAGCAGATATCGTATTCGGCCGCCAGACGTTGAATGTCGTCCCAGTCACCAAAGGCCGGATCGACTTCCTTGTGCGTCAGGGGCGAGAAGCCGCCGTCGGCATTGGAAGGGAAGAAGGGCAGAATGTGAATACCACCGATGGCATCGGACAGGTGCCGGTTTATCGCCGTATGCAGGTCTTTGAGATTGTTGCCTATGCGGTTGGGGTAGCAGATCAGTTGCACAGCGTTGCGTAGTATCAAGTCAGTTCACCTTGGTCGCGGGGCTGCCTTGATGGGGTAGGTGCCCACCAGGAAGCCGGTCTGCCAGGCTGGTAAGGCCTGGCATGGTCGTCGGCCGCACGCGGCGCCCGGATTCTGGTTGGCAGATAAAGCGCAGTAGGGTGCGAAGAGTGGATCGAGTTCCCGCACGGGTGTAGCTGGGTGTTACATCTGTGACTGCTGGAAGTTCTCTAGGCCAATCTTGTCGATCAGGCCCTTTTGGGTTTCCAGCCAGTCCACATGCTCTTCTTCTGATTCGAGAATGCTTTCGCACAGCTCACGGCTACCATAGTCACC
>JBKBSI010000042.1:12175-20573 GCA_046291745.1 Pseudomonas sp.
TCACCAACGCTCTCGCAGTAGGCAATGGCCGCGCGCAGGTCGGGAATGGCTTTCATTTCCAGCTTCAGATCACAGTCGATGATCTCTGGTACGTTTTCGCCAATCATCAGCTTGCCCAGGTCTTGCAGGTTGGGCAGGCCTTCGAGAAACAGGATGCGCTTGACCAACATGTCGGCGTGTTTCATTTCGTCGATGGACTCATGATACTCGTGGTCACCCATCTTGTTCAGACCCCAATCCTGGAGCATGCGTGCGTGCAGAAAATACTGGTTGATCGCTACCAGCTCGTTTCCCAGGATGATGTTCAGGTGCTGAATGACCTTCTTGTCGCCTTTCATGACTGCTTTCCTCGTGTTGATCAAGCTCTGAGTTTGGTCATCGCTGACGGGGCTGTCAAATACTGACGCGGGTAAATGCTTGAAATGGCTGGAGTAACGATTTTGATCCGCATTTGTCGATTTGTTCTCGGCTGGTTCGACTCATGTTCAGGACAGCAGATTCCGCAGGCGCTGTCTGATTCCAATCACAATCGAGAGTGGAGAATGTCATGGTGTATGTAGATGGATTTGTTGCTGCAGTACCTACCGCAAACAAGGAGCGCTATATCAAGCACGCTGCCGAGGCGGGAGTGGTGTTCAAGGAGCATGGCGCGCTGACTTTTGTCGAGTGCTGGGGTGACGATGTTCCCGAGGGTGAAGTGACCTCCTTTCCCATGGCAGTCAAGGCGCAACAGGATGAAACGGTGGTGTTTTCCTGGGTTACCTGGCCCTCCCGCGCGGTGCGTGAGGCGGGTATGCAAAAGGTCATGGAGGACCCGCGCATGCAGCCTGAGACCAACCCCATGCCGTTTGACGGCAAGCGCCTGATCTATGGTGGCTTCCAGAGTGTTGTCGAGATGTAATGAAGGCGCAGCTGTGGCGCGGGTCGCATCGGCCCGCGCTTCAGCGGCTTGTTTCAGGCCTGTTCGTCCTTGGGTGGCAGCTCCCGCACCGGCCTAATTTCGATGCTGCCCAGGCGTGCCGGGGGTATGTGCGAGGCCAGTTGGATGGCCTGGTTCAGATCCCGAGCTTCCAGCATGTAAAAGCCGGCCAGTTGTTCCTTGGTCTCGGCGAAGGGGCCGTCGGAGACAATGCTTTGCCCGTCTCTCACCCGCACCGTGGTGGCACTGCTTACCGGTTGCAGGGCTTGCCCTGCCAGGTAATGACCCTGTTCGGTAAGGCGTTCAACACAGCGAATGCACTCCTGATTGAGGTCGTGCCACTCCTTTTCGCTCATGGCATTGATCAGGCTCTCCTGGTAATGCACGAGGGCTAGGTATTTCATGCTGGTCATCTCCTTTTTAGTCCACTGGACCCGATATGTATGCAGGGGTATTCGCATACAGTTGCTTTCATTCAGCTAGTCGTGCCAGAACTCTGCATATCGACAGCGGCAAAACGCTACCGGTCTGGCAACTGATCAATGCGTTGCTGAAGAAAACGCTGTTCAGGTAGCTGGTCAGTCAGGGCGATGGCTTTCAGGTAGGCCGCGCGTGCCGCCTCCACTTGTCCTGCACGTCTATGCATGTCTGCCCGCGCCGCATGCAGCAGATGGTATTGCTGCAGCGCTGCAGCCCTTTCCAGGCTATCAAGCAATTTCAGCCCAGCCGCAGGCCCCTGGTGCATGGACACGGCCGCGGCGCGGTTGAGCTCTATCAGCGGGGAGGGAACAAGCTGTAGCAGTCGGTCATACAGGCCAACAATCTGCGCCCAGTCGGTTGTGCCGGTTTTGCCTGCGTTCGAGTGCAGGGCAGCAATGGCGGCCTGCAAGGTATAGGCACCAATCGGTGGCCGCTGCATGGCCAGATCCAGCCACTTGACGCCCTCATCTATCTGCCCGTGGTTCCACAGACTGCGATCCTGCTTGTCGAGGGTGATCAGATTGCCCTGGGCGTCCTGGCGCGCAGCCCGGCGCGAGTCCTGCAGCAGCATCAGAGCCAGCAGGCCGAAAACGTCTCCGTGGGGCAGGAGTGCAGACATCAGCCGACCTAGGCGAATAGCCTCCGAGGCCAGGTCCAGATTGACCACGCTATCACCACTGCTGCTCGAATAACCCTCATTGAAGACCAGATAGATCACCTGCAGAACGCTCTGCAGACGCTCGGGAAGTGCCTTGGCTTCGGGTACTTCATAGGGGATGGCGGCATCACGGATCTTGCGTTTGGCTCTAACGATGCGCTGGGCGACAGTCGCAGGTTGCTGCAACAGGCCGCGGGCCACCTGTTCGGTGGTCAGACCGCACATTTCCCGTAGGGTCAGCGCCAGTTGCGCTTCGGTTGCCAGGCTGGGGTGGCAGCAGGTAAAGATCAGGCGTAACTGGTCGTCGCTGATACTGCGTTCGTCCAGACCCTCCAGGGGCAGGTCGTCCACTTCCAACTGCTGCAACTGATGCTGGCGCACGGTTTGCCTGCGCCGGATCTGGTCGATGCCCTTGTTGCGTCCGGCACGTATCAGCCAGGCTGAAGGGTTGTCGGGAATACCCTGCTCGGGCCATTGTTGCAGGGCTGCGGCGAAGGCCTCCTGCAGCGCTTCCTCGGCCAGCTCGAAATCACCCAGCAGTCTTATCAGGGTTGCCAGCACCCGCCGTGAATGACTTTGATAGAGGCTCTCGATCCGAGCGGCGACTGACATGGACACTCCCCTTGTGGTGTCAGCCCAGGCTTTTCAGTGGCGCTGGGAAGGGACAGGCTGGATGCCCGCAAGAGGGTAGCTGTGCGGCATCCGGATACCGCAGAAAAATAGCATATGACAGCCCTTGTCGCATTCCACGCTCTGGGCTCGGTAATGGGTTTTGCTCAGATACTGATGGAGCACGACAAGGAGTTGGTCTAGGGGTTGGAGTTCAGCGGGGAGGCTCGGCAGCCTCAGGCAGCGACAAACTGGCCAGCAAAAGCGGGCTGCGCCTGATTCAGCACAGACTCATTCAGTAGAGACTTGCAGTCCCGTGCGCACTTGCCGCATTGATTGGCCACGTCCAGGGTATTGCGCAGGTCGCGCATACTGCATGCACCCTCAGCAACGGCATTGCGAATTTGCTTGTCGGAAACACCCTTGCAAAGACAAACATACATGCTGTGGACCCCTTGGGAATTAAGTATGGCGTCCATGCTAATCTTAATGAGAATGCTTGTCAAATAGGTCTATGAGTGATTATTACCTGATGGCTGCTAGTCAATTTTGAGATGTTTTAGCGCCATGGTAGCGGGTGTCAGCTTGGTCGTGACCACTCGCCCGCAGCCGTTTACGGCGTTGCTGCAAACCGATAAGTAGCAGCGGAGTCACTATCATCAGGCTACCCAACATGAACCAGAGGTCCGGGGTCTCAGCGAAGAATAGCCAGCCAATGAGAACTGCCCAGATAAGGCCAGTATATTCGGCACTGGTGATCTGGCTGGCATCAACCTGCTTGTACGCCAGGAGCACACACACGTTGTAACCCAGAATAAACAACGACGAGCCCACAGCACTGATGAATACAGCGGTGCTCCAGGGAGCTGCTTCCCAGACCATTAGCGCCAGGCACAGGGGAGTGATCATCAAATAGTTGAGGAACAGCTTGTGAACCGTTGACTGCTTGCGCGGTAGTTTACGCACCAGCACCGCATTGATTGCCAGTGCTGCCGCGGAACCCAAGGCGGCCATGGCGCCCCAGCCTATATCCACGGGCCTGAGGATAACCAGAATGCCGACAAAGCCGCTGACCACGGCCAGCAGGCTGAGACCGGTAAGACGTTCTTGAAAAAACACTACCGAAAGCAGCATGACCATGATGGGCGCTGCGTAAAACACGGCATTGGCGGTGGCCAGTGGCAGGGTAACCAGGGCCACGACCATGCACAGTATGCCGACCAGATGGATATGGCCGCGCAGAAAATGCAGTGCTCCGCCTTCGAAGAGCTTTTCGCGGTCCAATTGACGAGCAAAGGGCAGAAGCAGCAGCAGAGTAATCACGCAGCGCATGAAAGCGTATTGGAAAATCGCCGCATCGTTTTCCAGCAACTTGATAAATACGTCGGAGATCAGGGCCAGCGCGTTGCCAATGACCAAAAGCAAAATTGCACTGTTAATGGTCTTGCCAGACATGCCTGCGCTCCCGTTTAACTGCGTCATGGACGCCATGATGCGAATAAGCCCGGGAGTGTAAGGTTGGTTGGTTATCCGATAAAATGATATTTATTAATTTATTATGAGATTTATAGATAATGAAGTTGCCACCGCTCAAGGCCCTGCCGGTATTCGAGGCCGTTGCCAGACTTAACAGCTTTTCCCGTGCTGCACAGGAGTTGTCAGTAAGTCAGAGTGCGGTCAGCCATCAGATCAAGCAGTTGGAAACCTACCTGGGGGAGCAGCTTTTTGTCAGGACGGGGCGCTATCTGGCGTTGAGCGAGGAGGGCAGGCAGTACTTTGATGCCATAAGCTCGGCGCTATTGCAGATCGAGCGCGCCAGTGAGCTACTGCTGGGGTCTGAGACCGCCCGCCTGCGCCTCTCGGTATTCAGTTCCTTTGCGGTGCGCTGGCTGGTGCCGCGCTTGCCCGAGCTTCAGCGCGAACGTCCGCAACTGGATCTGGCTCTGGAAATGAGCGGAGAAAATCCGCAGTTGTCAGATCGGGTCGCGGACTGCTTCATTACCGTACGTCCCGACTCCCCAGCCTTCAGTTACGAGCTGCTGTATACCGAGCGGCTTTTTCCGGTGTGCAGCCCAAGTTATTGGCAGCGGATCTGCAGGGAACTGGAGTTGGATGCCTCAGCCCCAGACCTGGTGTTGCCTGCCGAGCAATTGGCGAGCTACCCGTTGTTGTCGACCCATAGCATTTTCAATCGCGTGGGAGGGGATTGGGATGCTTGGTTTGCTGCAGCGCAGCAGCCTCTGCCCAAAGGCGCGCGGTTACAGCATTTCAGTCATATGCTGCTGGCGCTGGAAGCCGCCCGTTACCACCAGGGCATCGCCTTGACCAATGATTACATGCTCAGCAACAGGGCTGATTCTGCTGACTTTGTACGTTTGCCATGCCATCACGTGATGACCGGAGATCAATTCTTTTTTGCCTGGAAAACCAGCCGCCGCAATGAACCCGGTATCCAGCTCTTCCGTCAATGGCTGGTAAGCCAGGCAGTTGAATCCGGCCTGCGTGCGGCGCATTCCGCTACGGAGTTATAAATGGCTCTCAGGGGAACGAATGGGGCGTTCTAACGATCTATATAAGTGTCTATTGAACCATTCATTCTCACAACCTGAGGTACAACCATGGAAACGGTAGATAAAGATATTCATACCCTTTTCGAGCAACTGGGTCTGCCATCGGATACGCAAAGTATTGACGATTTCATCGCTAGCCATTACCCATTGAAGGATGACACCAAGCTGTCCGAAGCCCCGTTCTGGAGCGCCAGCCAAGCGGCCTTCCTCAAGGAAGAGCTACGCGAAGACGCGGAGTGGGCGCCGATAGTCGACGAGCTCAACGCCCGTCTACATCAGAACAAAGCGTAAGCCTGAATATCCGAAGCAGCTATACCCTATTGATTTCAGTCATAGAGCGAGGTATTCCCATGAGCAGCAGCGGCGATAAGATCAAGGGCAAAATCAACGAAGCGGTAGGCAAGGGCAAGCAAGCGGTAGGCGAGGCCACCGGCAATGAGCGCCTGCAGGGCGAGGGCGAATTGCAGGAGATAAAGGGCAAGGGTCAGGGCCTGAAAGGGCAGGTAAAAGACTCGTTGAAGAAGACGCTCGACAAGCTCTGAGTGTCCGTAAACGGCCACCACTGGCAGGCTGTTCCGCCTGTGGTGGTACACATCGCGACATGAATATTCACGATTATTAAAGGCACTTTTTTGTTGCTCTGGCCATAATTGACAGGATCCAGAATTTGCGGACAACCGCTCAGGAACCTGTTAAATGACTGCATCAGAACAGCAACAGCTCCAAATTGACTCCCCCGTATTTCCACGCACCCTCTGCCTCGACGGCACCGATAGCGTCAGCAAACGGCGCGAGATCGCTGACTATTTCACCAGGGTACATGATCGCTATACCTCACTGTTTGACACTCTGGTCGATGAAGAAGCCTTCACCGTCAAGCCCATTGCTCTTCGTCACCCGCTGATCTTCTACTTTGGCCACACCGCGACTTTTTTTGCCAACAAGCTGGTATTGGCAAAGCTTTTGCCCACGCGGATAGACGCTCGCCTCGAATCAATCTTTGCCGTGGGCGTCGATGAGATGAGTTGGGATGATCTTGACGAAACCCATTATGACTGGCCTAGCGTTGCCGAAGTACGGGCCTACCGGGCCGAATTGCGCAGCAGCGTGCTGGCGCTTATCGACAGCCTGCCGCTGACATTGCCGATAGGCTGGGATAGCGACTGGTGGCCAATCATCATGGGCATTGAGCATGAGTTGATTCATCTGGAGACCAGCACAGTACTGATACGCCAGCACGACCTGAAGCACGTTCGGCCAAGCCCTGAGTGGGAGCCCTGCCGCCAGCATGGCAAGGCGCCGGTCAACGAGTTGCTCGAGGTGCCTGCCGGACGCGTGGATCTGGGCAAGCCCAAGGATGCGCTGACCTATGGCTGGGACAATGAATATGGCAGACACAGCGTCGAAGTCGAGAGCTTCAGCGCCAGCCGCTTTCTGGTCAGCAATGCTGAGTTTCTTACCTTTATCGAGGGCGGCGGCTATGAGGATGACAGCCTGTGGAGCGAAGAGGGCCTGAACTGGCGGCGCTTTGCCCAGGCTCGGCATCCGAGTTTCTGGGTCTGGCGGGGCGCCTGGCATCTGCGGCTGATGACTGAAGAAGTACCTATGCCCTGGGATTGGCCGGCCGAGGTCAATTGCCTGGAAGCACAAGCCTTTTGCCGCTGGAAGGCGCGCGAAAGCGGTCAGCCAATTCGCCTGCCCAGCGAGGACGAGTGGTATCGGCTATACGATCATGCCGGTGTGCAGGAGGTGGGAGACGCTTCGGCGAATGCCAATCTGCATCTGGATCACTTCGCTTCTCCCTGCTCAGTAAGCCACTTTCGTCATGGCGACTTTGCCGACGTGGTGGGCAATGTCTGGCAATGGACCGAGACCGCCATCTACCCCTTTGACGGCTTTGAGGTGCATCCGCTGTACGATGACTTCACTACACCGACCTTTGACAACCAGCATAATCTGATCAAGGGTGGCTCCTGGGTATCCTGTGGCAACGAAAGCCTGCGCAGCGCCCGTTATGCCTTTCGTCGACACTTCTTTCAACATGCGGGGTTCCGATACGTGTCATCTACTGCCGAGCTGAAACAGCCTAACGCCTATTACGAAAGTGACCGGCAGATGTCCGAGTATGCCGAGTTTCACTATGGCGACAGCTACTTCAATGTGGACAACTTCCCCCAAGCCATGGCCGAGCTGGCGATTGCCGCCAGGGGTGACAAGCCGACACGTACGGCGCTGGATCTGGGTTGTGCTTCAGGTCGTGCGACCTTTGAACTGGCGCGGCATTTCGACCAGGTCACCGGTATCGACTTTTCCGCACGCTTTGTCGGCCAGGGTGTGGAGATGGCCGAGCAGGGGCTGTTGCGCTACACCCTGGTCGAGGAGGGCGATCTGGTGTCCTACCGGGCCAGCGCTCTTGCTGACCTCGATCTGCAGCACACTGCCAGCAAGGTTGCCTTCTTCCAGGGTGATGCCTGCAATCTGAAACCGCAGTTCAACGGCTTCGACCTGATCCTTGCGGTCAATCTGATTGATCGACTGTACAATCCGGCAGCTTTTCTTAATCAGGTGCACGAGCGTCTTGCCCCGGGTGGCACGCTGGTGCTGGCCTCGCCCTACACCTGGCTGGAAGAACACACGCCCAGGGACCAGTGGATCGGCGGCTACAAGCGTGATGGCGAAAACTTTACTACCCTTGATGGTCTCAAGGAGTTATTGGGCAAGCATTTCCGGTTAATAGGCGAGCCGCGTAAGGTGCCCTTTGTTATCCGCGAAACGCGCCACAAGTATCAGCACAGCCTGTCCGAGGCTACGGTATGGGAAAAGATTGATTGAAAATGGATTTCGACCAGCCGCTGGACCGCAGCGGCACCCAGGCAGTCAAGTTTGATGCGCGACGGGCAGTATTCGGTCGCGATGATGTCATCCCCCTGTGGGTGGCAGACATGGATTTTGCCACGCCCCAGGCCGTTACTGCCGCGCTACAGGCGCGCGCCGCTCATCCGATACTTGGTTATAGCCTGTTCCCCGAATCGCTGTACCAGTCGATGATCGACTGGTTTGCGGCTCGTCACGACTGGGTGATCGAGCGCGAATGGATTGTCATGGCGCCGGGCGTAGTGCCCTCTTTGCATGCGGCAGCCCTGGCGTTTGCAGAAGAAGACG
>JBKBSI010000043.1:0-20394 GCA_046291745.1 Pseudomonas sp.
AGAAATGCTGCTCAACCACGCCACACTCAAGCACTCCTACCCCGAGTACGAAGCAGAATCCAAAGGGTGAAAAAAGTGGGGATGGGCTCGGCTGCAAGCTGCCCATCCCCGGCAAGCCCGTTTTGCCTGCGTGCTCCCCTTCCTATCTGCGGCTCCAGCAGATGATTACCAAGCTAGAACGGCACTAACAAACAGTAAAAATGATGCATATTTTGATACCGAATCAAAAATAACAATACTGATAAGCTATAAAACATAAAATCAATATAAAACAACATAAAGTGCTAACTTTATTGAAACTCTGCAAAACATATAAAGAGCTAAATGTGCACGATAACTTTTTGTTTTTGTGGGCTTAATCACATTAGCTAAAATCAGTTTCCATATTTTGTGACCTTATAGTCACAAACGCGAACCCTTCCTGTATATGCCGTTGACTCCGGGGCCCCCAGCCTAAAAAATGCGCCTGCGTTGATGGTGTCTTCCTATCCGTGGTCCATCAATTAAAACCCTAACAATAAATCCTGTACCCTATCCATGGAGCTACAATGAAAACAAATTTTTTACCCAAGACACTCTGCTCGCTTGTTGCAGCTGGCGCTCTGGCGTTTTCCGCATCGCTGATGGCCGGCAACCCACCGGTGGACCCAGATCCGGTCAACCCGGGCGAACCCAGCGGTTTTGAACGCGGCCCTGATCCGACCATTTCCTTCATTGAAGCCGATCGTGGCCCTTACGCCGTCGATACCAGTCGGGTATCCGGCCTGGTCAGCGGTTTTGGTGGTGGCACCATTCACTATCCGCGCGGCACCACCGGCACCATGGCGGCTATTGTCGTGATTCCCGGCTATGTATCTGCCGAGTCTTCGATCGATTGGTGGGGCCCTAAACTGGCTTCACATGGCTTTGTGGTGATGACCATCGACACCAATACCGGCTTTGACCAACCGCCAAGCCGCGCCCGGCAAATCAACAGTGCCTTGGATTACCTGGTTGACCAGAACACCACCAGAAGAGGCCCGGTTGAAGGCATGATCGATACCGACCGTCTCGGCGTCATTGGCTGGTCGATGGGTGGTGGCGGAACATTGCGCGTGGCCACTCAAGGCCGTATCAAGGCCGCCATTCCCCTGGCTCCCTGGGACACCTCCAGCCTGCAGTTCCGGAATGTCGAAGCGCCTACTCTGATCTTCGCTTGCGAGTCGGATATTGTCGCGCCTGTGCGCAACCATGCTTCGCCCTTCTATGATCGCCTCCCAGGCGACATCAACAAGGCATTCGTTGAGCTCGACGGTGGCAACCACTACTGCGCCAATGGCGGCGCCTCTTTCGGCCAGTATGACAACGTACTAAGCCGTATGGGCGTCTCCTGGATGAAACGCCATCTGGATCAGGACACCCGCTACTCCCAGTTCCTCTGTGGCCCGAATCATACATCCGACCGCAGAATTTCCGAGTACCGCGGCAACTGCCCTTACTGAGCACCGCTAAAGCAGTTAAAGCGCCGAGCCTGAGAAGGTTCGGCGTTTTTGTTTAAGTCTGACTGCGATCCAGGCGAGCTGATCAAACAGAGCGTTACCATCAATTTCATTAGCATACAAAGCATTATTCATAGAGCAACATGTGACCTGATCAATCACGTTCAAATATGCCCCCGAATGAAACCACATCAAAATATGTATCGAATACGAAACACATATACACACCTCAACTCAAACCTCATTATTACCAAGATCAACGCATGAGCACCAAGCCACATCGCAAAAGGCGTCTTAAAAAAATCGAATAGTACTTTTAATATCAATATCTTATTAGAATCATCGGAGAAAATTTCAATATTTCGCAACCTGTTACGACTATTAACCCATTAGGGTGAAACTCGCTCTGAACTGTTGACCTGACCGACTCAGACATCAAGAATATTTGTACACGATGGAAATAACCAAGCGTATGACCATCGCACAACAGCGGTACAAACTATAAAAATCTGCTTAAATGTGTGGAGCGCACAATGAAAACAAACTTACTCCCTAAAGCATTCTGCTCGGTTCTTGCTGCGAGCGCCCTTGCCTTCTCCACCTCCCTGATGGCCAGCAACCCACCGGTGGATCCAGATCCGGGCAACCCGGGCCAACCCAGTGGATTTGAACGCGGACCGGATCCAACCATTTCCTTCATTGAAGCCGATCGCGGCCCCTATGCCGTCAGTACCAGCCGAGTGTCCAGCTTTGTCAGCGGCTTTGGTGGCGGTACCATCCACTACCCCCGCGGTACAACTGGCACCATGGCGGCTATTGTCGTGATTCCGGGCTATGTATCCGCCGAGTCTTCGATCGACTGGTGGGGCCCTAAGTTGGCCTCACATGGTTTTGTGGTAATGACTATCGACACCAATACCGGCTTTGATCAGCCGCCAAGCCGCGCACGGCAAATCAACAACGCGCTGGATTACCTGATTGACCAAAACTCGGCAAGAAGGAGCCCCGTTCAGGGCATGATTGATACTGATCGTCTTGGAGTCATCGGTTGGTCGATGGGCGGTGGCGGAACCTTGCGTGTCGCCACTCAAGGCCGTATCAAGGCCGCCATTCCATTGGCCCCCTGGGATACTTCCAGCCTGCAGTTCCGTAATGTCGAAGCGCCCACTCTGATCTTCGCCTGCGAGTCAGATATTGTCGCGCCTGTGCGCAACCATGCTTCGCCCTTCTATGATCGCCTGCCAGGCGACATCAACAAGGCCTTCGTTGAGCTGGACAGTGGCAACCACTACTGCGCCAATGGCGGTGCCTCCTTCGGCCAGTATGACAACGTGCTGAGCCGCATGGGTATCTCCTGGATGAAACGACACCTGGACAACGACACCCGTTACTCTCAGTTCCTTTGTGGCCCGAACCACACATCTGACCGCAGAATCTCCGAGTATCGCGGCAACTGCCCTTACTAAGAGCAACTCGCGTTAAATCAAAAACGCCGGACCTATCAAGGTCCGGCGTTTTTGTGTTTAGCCTCTGCGCCAACGGCTGACGACAGCCTGATCAGCGCAAGAAATCTACGATGGCTGAGTGGAATGCCGGCTTCCATAATGCAGTACTGTGATTCCCGCTGGTAACAACCAGATCTGCACCAGGAATGGCAGCCTGAAGCCTATCGGGACTCAACGCGAAGGTGTCATTGCGCCCCGCCAGAACCAAAGTGCCTGCGGTAATCCGTTCCAGTGGTATGCGTTTGCGATGAAAGGCTAGCGCCTGAGCGGCCAAGGCTTTGCGGTCTGCCCAGACCACATCGGCAAACAGCCGAAATCCCACCAACACCGGATGCCGAATGGAGCTGCGGCGGCGTGTCAGCATTGCTGCGGCCAACGCCTTTCTAGTTCGGGCATTGGTCGGGCCGCCAAGGTTCAAGGTCGAAGAACCAACACCTCCAACCACCAGACGCCGAATGCGCGGCTCCTGCGCTGCAGTCAGTAACGCCACGGTAGCACCCATGGAGTAACCCACCAGGTCGGCCTCGTCCAGCTCAAGCTCATCCAACAAGGCACGCACATCCAGCGCCATTCTGGCTTCGCCGTAAAACGCAGCATCATGAGGCTTGCCAGAACGGCCGTGGCCGCGCGCATCAAGGGCGATTACCCGGCGTCCGGCGCGCCTGAGTGAGCGGACAATACCTGGCACGACCCAGTTAAGCCGAGTATTAGCCACATAACCATGCTGCAAAATGACTGGCGGTCCTGGCAGTTTTGCCCCCCACTGTCGATAGTAGATATCGATACCATCTGTTGATTTGAATCTACTCATATCTCTTCCTCCAGATGACTCATCTACCCATCTGATTGACTGCCAATACCAGCATAAGTGCCCTGTTCCAACCGTAAAACAACACGCTAATTGAAGCCGAAAAAGGCCTCACCCATATGGGTTAAAACAATTACATCTCAAACTAAAAACAACTTTATTCACCAAAGAGATAGCACACACAAAATGCTTAAAATCAAAAAAAATATAACAAAATCATATCTAACCCATACGGGTGAAAGTGCGTGTGTCAGGTTGACATCCTGTCGTGTGCGATAAAAACTCTATCACCGGTTGACGCCATTCCTAGCTTTTATGGCCTTCATCCAGTGCATTAAAAATTGCAGTACAACAAAAACAAATCAATATGATGCCCATGGAGTTACCATGAAAAACACCATACAAAAATCGATATTGTCCGCCTTTATGGCAGGCGCGCTGACTTTCTCTGCTACGGCGATGGCGTCCAACCCAAGCCCAAGCCCCACTCCCAGCCCTACCCCTGACCAGCCAAGCCAGTTCCAGCGTGGTCCGAACCCAACCATCTCCATGCTTGAGGCAAACCGTGGCCCGCTCACGGTCAGAACCAGCCGGGTTTCCAGCACTGTCCGTGGCTTCGGTGGCGGCACTATTCACTACCCCAGCGGCACTACGGGCACCATGGCCGCAATCGTGGTAATCCCCGGCTACGTATCCAGTGAATCCTCGATCGCATGGTGGGGACCCAAACTGGCGTCACACGGTTTCGTAGTAATGACCATCGACACCAACAGCGGCCTGGACCAACCACCAAGCCGTGCGCGCCAGATCAACGCCGCACTGGACTACCTGGTAAGCCAGAACTCTGCCCGTGGTAGTGCTGTACAAGGCATGATCGATACCAACCGTCTAGGTGTAGTCGGCTGGTCCATGGGTGGTGGCGGCACACTGCGCGTAGCCAGTGAAGGTCGCATCAAGGCTGCTATTCCGTTGGCGCCCTGGGATACCACCAGTTTCCGCAACGTCAGGGCACCAACCCTTATCTTCGCCTGCGAATCGGATAGCATCGCCCCTGTTCGTAACCACGCCTCGCCGTTCTACAACCAACTGCCGAGCAACATCTCAAAGGCCTACGTCTCCCTTAGCCGCGGTAACCACTACTGCGCCAACGGTGGCAACTCCTTCAACGACGAGCTGAGCCGCTTTGGTGTGTCCTGGATGAAGCGCTTCCTCGACCAAGACAGACGTTACAGCCAGTTCCTGTGTGGTCCTAACCATGCATCTGACCGTGACATCAATGAATACCGTGGCAACTGCCCTTACTAAGTCGTAGCAGCACGCGTTACAGTAAAGACGCCGGACCTGTTCAGGTCCGGCGTTCTTGTTTCTACCCTTCGCCCTTACATCTTGCTTCATCAACGTGCGGTCTGACTGACCTGCAAACAAGCAGAACGCAAATGAACGACCGTTCTCTCTTGCGTGCACTTGTGCCTAACTTTAATCTGCAAAAACCCAAACTAACCACCTATATCACCCAAAAGGGTTATAGCAATTTTCACTACAACTAAAGTTTTAAATCATCACCTACTAAGCAACTATTTTTTATTCACGACAAGCACTGAATAGTCTCAGCAAGCAAACTAACCCATACGGGTGAAAGTGCACTTTATATATTGACAACTTATTCCCAGCGATAAAAACTCCATTACCGGAAGGCGCCATAGCTAGCTTTAATGGCCCCATCAGGCGCATTAAAAATTGTAATAAAAACCACAATAAATCAATACAATGCCCATGGAGTTACCATGAAAACCACAATACAAAAATCCATTCTGTCTGCCCTAGTGGCGGGTGCGCTTGTGCTGTCTGCTTCGGCAATGGCTTCCAACCCCACCCCTACCCCCACGCCGACACCCACTCCGACCCCTGACCAACCAGCCAGCCAGTTCCAGCGTGGTCCAAACCCAACTATCTCCGCGCTTGAGGCAAGCCGTGGCCCGTTCACAGTTAGAACCAGCCGGGTTGCCAGCTCCGTATCCGGCTTTGGCGGCGGTACTATCCATTACCCCACTGGCGTTACCGGCACAATGGCTGCGATCGTGGTTATTCCAGGATACGTTTCCAGTGAGTCATCGATCGCATGGTGGGGCCCTAAACTGGCATCCCATGGTTTCGTGGTCATGACCATTGATACCAACAGTGGCCTGGACCAACCACCAAGTCGCGCTCGCCAGATCAACGCCGCACTGGACTATCTGATTCGTCAGAACACCACCAGCGGTAGCGCAGTACGTAACATGATCGACACCAATCGCCTCGGCGTAGTCGGCTGGTCGATGGGTGGTGGCGGCACGCTGCGCGTAGCCAGTGAAGGTCGTATCAAGGCAGCTATTCCACTGGCTCCCTACGATACAACCACCTTCCGCAACGTGAAGGCGCCAACCCTGATCTTTGCTTGCGAATCCGATTCTGTTGCAGCCGTGCGCAACCACGCTTCACCCTTCTACAATCAACTGCCAAGCAACATCTCAAAGGCCTATGTCTCACTGCGTGGCGGTAACCACTACTGCGCTAACGGCGACACTGCCTTTGACGACGAGCTGAGCCGTTTCGGTGTATCCTGGATGAAGCGTTTCCTCGATCAGGACAGACGTTACAGCCAGTTCCTGTGTGGTCCTAACCACGCAGCTGACCGTGACATCAATGAGTACCGTGGCAACTGCCCCTACTAAGTAGTAAGCAGAAGCAGTAATAAAGCCGGGCCCCTATCGGGCCCGGCTTTTTAGTTAGCAGCCCTAGCACAACGCATAAATCACCATCCAATCACCCTTCACTACTTGCTCCTTGGTACGGGTTGCGTAATCATTTGCGGGCCAAAAACAATTCATTTCATCAAGGATGGGAAACATGTCTGAGAGTCGCGATTATCTGGAAATGTCCTTCAAGTCGATTCAGTGTTTTGCCGACGACGGCAAGCTGGATGCAATTGAGCTCGGCAAGATTCTTGCCATAGCCGAGCGCGATGGCGTAATCGATGAGAACGAAATTCGCGTATTGAGAAATATCATCTCACGCATCAAGCCCGAAGAAATCGACGAGCCGATGAAGCTCAAACTGGCCGAAGTCAGCCGCAAGATCGGCCAAGCCTAAAACCCGTGTTCGCTCGGCAACAGCGAAGCCGCTAGCCAGGCCGCCTACGCTGCGGGGCTCAGCAAGCAGACTCGTCTGCGTCCGGAGTCTATAGCTGTGCCAGATAGTCTGCAAAATGGATCAGTAGATAACGAAAGGAATCCAAATGGCCGTAGTAGGTATAGATCTCGGGACAACCAATAGTCTGGTTAGTGTTTGGCAAGATGACCGATCCATCATTATCCCTAATGCCCTCGGGGAGTTGCTGACCCCGTCAGTGGTCAGCGTAGACAAGCGCGGCATGGTACTGGTTGGCCGCGCCGCCAAGGACCGGCTGGTTACCCACCCAGAGCTGACCGCTTCGCAATTCAAGCGACTGATGGGCTCTGCCGAGGTATTAACCCTGGGCAAACACCGCTACTCCGCCGAAGAGCTGTCGGCGCTGGTACTCAAACAGTTGAAGGCCGATGCCGAGAACTTCCTGGGCGAGCCGGTTTCAGAAGCGATCATCAGCGTACCGGCCTACTTCAATAACAATCAGCGCAAAGCCACCCTGAACGCCGCGAAGCTTGCCAACCTGAAGGTCGAGCGCCTGATCAACGAACCTACTGCAGCGGCATTGGCATACGGTATTCAGGAGTCCGCAGAGGAGCGTCGGTTCATTATTATCGACCTCGGCGGGGGCACGCTGGACGTCTCTATTCTGGAGAAATTTGAGGACCTGCTGGAAGTCCACGCAACCAGTGGCGACAGCTTTCTCGGTGGCGAAGACTTTACCTATGCCATGGTCGGCAGCGTCTGCGAAAAACTCGGCCGCGAGCGTCAGTCCCTGAGCCGGGAGGAGCGCGCACACCTGTATCGCCTCTGCGACGAGGCCAAGAAAGCCTTGGCAGAGCAGCATGAAGTGCAAATATCCGCCAGCATCGACGGCAATGCATCCACTATTATTTTTAGCCGCGACGAGTTCAGTCGCTGCTGCGCCGGCTTGCTGGAACGGGTCCGCGATCCTATCGAACGAGCAATACGTGACTCGGGCATGACCCGGGATGACTTCGATGACGTGATTCTGGTGGGCGGCGGATCACGCATGCCGATAGTGCGGAACTTTATCGGTCGGCTTTTCGGTCGCATCCCCTCGGCCACCATAGATCCCGACCTGGTAGTGGCCATGGGCGCCGCCATTCAGGCAGCCCTCAAGCAACGCAATCAGACCATGTGCGACACGGTGCTGACGGATGTGTGCCCGTTCTCGCTCGGCATAGAGAGTTCCCAGGAACTGGAGCAGGGTCTCAAGTCGGGCTTTTTCAGCGTGCTGATACCACGCAATACAGTCATCCCCGCCAGCCGTGCAGATCGCTTCTACACCGTGCACGATAACCAGGACGAGATGCGCCTGGCGGTCTACCAGGGCGAACAGCGCCTGGTAAAGAACAATATCAAGATCGGTGAGTTCAGCGTCCCGGTACCCAGAAAGAAAGCCGGAGAGGAAGCGGTAGATGTGCGCTTTACCTATGACATCAACGGCGTCCTGGAGGTGCAGGCCGATGTGGTCGGAAGCGGCTGCAGAAAGACCCTGGTTATCCAGAACACCACCACCGAGCTGAATGATGACGAGCTACAGCGCCTGCTCAAGCGCATGGAAAAGCTCAAATTTCATCCTCGCGAGGATAGCGCCAATATTGCTCTGATGGGCGAAGCAGAACGCATGTGGGCGGAATCTCTGGGCGAGGAGCGTGATTACATAGAAAAGCTAATTCGGCATTTCGAAAGCGCTATGGACTCACAGGATCCTCAGCGCAGTAGCGAAGCCCGCGCCGAAGTCGAAAAGCGCCTGAACGATCTTAAAGCGCAAAGGGGCCGCTGGTGAACTGCTGGAGCATTCTCGGGGTAGAACCATCAAGCGACCCGCGAACCATAAAGCGCGCCTACGCCCGCCTGCTCAAGGATGTTCATCCGGAGGAACACCCGGAGGACTTCATGGCACTGCGCGAGGCTTACGAGACCGCCTTGGGTCATATTGCCTGGCAACAGAGTCAGCCCCGGAGTGCTGCTCCACAGGTAGCCGAGCAACCCGCTCCAGAATTCACCTGTCAGGCAACCGAGCCAGTTGAGAAACCGATACCAAGTGAACCGCAACCTTCAGAACAGGAACTGGAATACCAGCAGTTCATGCAACGCTTGCAGCAACTGGTTAACGACTTGCACGACCTGCTTTCTGATACTCAACAGCGCAACAAGCTGAGCCGCTGGGAAGCCCTGCTGCTGGCCCCGGAACTGAACAACCTGGAAGCCAGACTGGCGGTCGGCAACAGCCTGCTACCCGCCGTCCTGCAAGTGCTCCACTCCTCTGGCGAAGACAATTTGCCAGCAGCGGTAGTCAATCGCCTGGATGAGCGCTTCCACTGGTGCTCCGATCAAAGCGCGCACTGGCAGGTTGCGCCAGCACAGTTGCACTGCCTGAGCCTGCTGGTAGATGCCGCAAAGAGCAGCCTCTCGCGCGAGAAAAAGCCATTGGGCTGGCGTTGGCTTGCAAGGTCCATGTTCAGGTGGAAAGCACCCTTGAGCAGAATGGAGTACCTTTTCGTTCAAGGCGTTACAGTGGGCCTGGGCGCGGTACTGATATCGCTTTGGGTGAGCCTTCCCAAGCCAGGCATACCGGAACCTATCTACCTGCTAGCCGTGCTGGCACTGCTTTACGCTCTCCTGACCGCGCACGCAAAGCGCATCGAAGATACGGGTGCGAACATTGCTCTGATTTTCGTGATAGGAATATTCTTCCCCCTCGCCCACCTGATCGTGCCCCTTGGTGCCCGTTCCGGCCCGGCGCTATCGGGCAACGATCCTCGGGTCCTCTATACCGATCCGTATCAGATCGCCTTGGCCGAGTATTTTGACAACCAGCGCAAACAGAGCATTGGCCAGCGAATAAAGAACTTTTGCACTGCCATCCAACCCGGCCCGATCAACTTGCTGGCTTTCAGTTGGCTGATCAGTGGATTGATCTGGCTTGTAATCTGGCTTGTAATATAGGCCGCTTCAGGGCGCATCCATGATTTCAAAGCCCTGAATAACCTTGTCGATATCGTCCTCCATCAACTGGCGCAGTTGGGTCTCGTACTGATCCGCCGCCTGCGCCAGGTCCACCACAATCTCCACCCGGCGATTCAGCGCGCGGGCTTCTGGCCATTCGTTACTGGCGCGGGGACGCGTTTCCGCATAGCCCTGCACCTTTAGCCGCTGCGGCTCGACCGCGCCAGTCGCCAGCAGCGCATTGGCTACCGATGAAGCGCGCGCGGCGGACAGGTCCCAGTTAGAGCGAAAGCGCGCGGTGCTGATGGGAATATCGTCGGTATGGCCTTCAACGGTAATTTCACCCGGCAGTTGACCTACCACATCGGAAATTTTCAGCAGAATACTCTCAAAGTCATCGGTCATCTCGGCCGAGCCCGACTGAAATGAGCCCCGCTCCTCGATACGAATAACCACCCGCTTGCGATCCTGCTCCAACTGCAGACGGCCTTCGGTCAACTCCTGCTCCAGTACCATCTTGAGGGCCTGCATGTTGACCTCCATCTGCCGCTCGGTAGTAGAGGCCACTTTCAGCTCCAGTTCTGCTTCCAACTGGGCACGCAGGGTATCGATCTGCGGTAGCTCCTCGGTGGTCTGCTGACGTACTTCCTCGATGGGCGTGGGCTCGGGTATGCCCGGTGAAAACTTGTCGAAGATCGGGCTGGTGCCCATGGGGATTTCCAGCGCTGGAACCTCCCGCTGCACACCAAAGGCCTTGCTCAGCTCCCCGGCAAGCTGCTTGAAGCGCATCGCATCGATCTCGGAGAAGGACAGCAAGAGCACAAAGAAGCACATAAGCAGCGACATGAGATCGGCGAAAGTCACTACCCAGGCCGCAATGCGCGGGGAATCCTCTTCCTCAGGCAACTCCATCAGGCCGCTTCCGACTCGTTGGCGGCCTTGTCACGCTTGTTCGGTGGCAAGTAGCTGGTCAACAACTGCTCGACAATACGTGGATTGGTACCTTCCTGGATCGCCAGAATGGCATCAATCCACAAGCTCTGCATGCGCGCCTCTTCAGTCATGCGCAGCGACAACTTGTCGGCAATCGGGATGCAGATCATGGTTGCCAACATGGCGCCATACAGGGTTGTCAGCAGCGCCACGGCCATGGCCGGGCCAATGGACTTGGGGTCCTCCATGTTCGAGAGCATCTGTACCAGCCCGATCAATGTGCCGATCATGCCCATGGCCGGCCCGACATCGCCCAACGCGGTGAACACCTTGGCGCCCCAGCGATTGCGATCCAGAGTCAGCACCCGCTCCTTTTCCAGAATGGCCCGCACCGTTTCCTGGGGGTGACCATCAATCAACAACTGGATACCGTTCTTCAGAAACGGATTGCTGATGTCCTGGTCTTCCAAAGCCAGCAAGCCCTGTTTGCGCGCTACGGTCGAGAGCGTAACCAGCTCGGCAATGCTCGTCTCGGTGTCCGGCAAGCGAAACTTGAAGGCCCGTCCAGCCACCTTGATGGCGCCCAGAAACTGGCTAAAGCTGAACTTGGCCAGCACCACCAGCAAACTGCCACCGATCACGATGAGCAGCGAGGGCACATTCATGAAAACCGCTGGCGACGCGCCCAGCACCACCGCTGAGCCAATAACGGCAAGCGCGCCCAACAGGCCAACGAGAGTAGCTAAGTCCAAGGAATATCCTCGTTCAGAAAAGGCAATGCGAAAAGGCAGGAAGCAGCAATGGCTGCCGGAGGTACGATTCTAAGATAATCACTATCTGTGCACCACAGATATGCTCTGCAACACCTATTCTAGACACACAATTTCATAAATGCGGGATCAGGTCGGTAAAAATCCAGCCACCGCACTTCGCACGCTATCGCTTTGAGCGCTCGCCAGACTCTCGCAAACCACACTGAAACCGGAGATCTTCTTAGCCTCATGCTTGGCCCGCGAGGCCAGCTCTGCCAGTTGCCCGGGATCGAGAATCCCGTGCCCTTCTGACGGCAGCTCTACCACGCCAACCGACAACTGCAACAACCCATGGTGCCGCCACTGACCATGTCGGTCTGGTGCGGACACTCCGCCGGCAGCCAGATGCTCCGGCCGGTAAAAGCTCATGCACAACTGCTGAAAGCGTTGATCCAGCAGTTGCAAGCGTTCGCGCCAGTCCGGGCTGCGCAAAACCAGCATGAAGTCATCACCGCCAATATGGCCAACAAAGTCGCAGCGTGGATCACACAGATTGCGCAACAGTTGTGCCAGGCCCAGCAACACCTCGTCGCCCTTGCCATAGCCATAGATATCGTTGAACGGTTTGAACGAATCCAGATCGATGTAACACAGCTGGGCCGACTGACCGTTGGCCAGCAAGCGTGCCAGGCACTCCTGAATCGGTATGTTACCCGGCAACAGAGTCAGGGGATTGGCATGCCGGGCCTGACGTATCTTCATCTCGGTGATATGCCGGAGCACATCAATAACCCGCCCCAGGCCGACATACTTGCCATCACGCAGGATGATGAAGTCCTCTTCCATGCGTTGCCGCGCGCGACTGGTCAGTAGTCGACTTACACGCTCCAGACTCTGCTGTATGTCCACCACCAGATAATCACGATCCATCAATTGCGCGATGGGTTTGCGTCCGTGCAGCTCGCTGGCAAACGGCCTGAGCATGGTCTGGCTCAGACTGTGGCAGTGGACCGTGCCGACCGGCTCCATGTCGTCATTCAACACAGCAAGGCTATTCAGGCTGGCTTGCTGATGAAAGCGCGCTAACACCTGACTCACGGTTTCCGACTGATTGACCCCTGGTACAGGCATGAGCAGGGAATCCAGCGCCTGCTCTGGCTCCAATGTCTGCTCTGGATCACGGGTAGCAAGGTGCGCCTTCATGGTCGTCTGACAGGCAATAGGGTCACTCTCCGGGCGCCCCAGCCAATAGCCCTGGACCCAGTCCACACCCATATCCTCAAGCACCTTGAGCTCTTCGGTTTGCTCAATGCCCTCGGCGATAATGTGCGACTTCGAAGCCTTGGCCATGCTGAGAATGGAGCCAACGAACTCGCGCTTGAGCGGATCAAGGTGTATGCCGTCGATAAAGTGCCGGTCAATCTTGACGAAATCAGGCCGCAGCTCAGACCACAGACGCAGGCTGGAATAACCTGCCCCCAGATCATCCAGGGCAATACGAAAACCCATATCCCGATAATGAAAAAGCGCGCTGTGCAGCAGCCCGAAGTTATCGATTGGCGCCTGTTCGGTCAGTTCTATGACTACCTGCTCTGGACTCATACCTGCGGCCTTGAGCATCGCCAGCGTGCGACCAGGGTAGTGTTGTTTTTCCAACAGGCTTTCAGGCGATACGTTGAGAAACAGCTGCCCGGGTAACTGCATGCGGCTGAAGGCCTCCACCGCCTTGCGACGACAGAGCATTTCCAGGTCGGTCAGCAGTCCGGCCTGCCGTGCTGCGGCAAACAACGTGAGCGGCGAATGCAGCACACTGTTGGAGGGGCCACGACTCAGTGCCTCGTAACCAACAATGCGCTGCTGCACCATGGAGACGATCGGCTGGAACAGAACGCTTACCGTCTCCTGGGCCAGGATAGCTCGCAGCGCTTGGTGTTGTTCATTGAGAGTCATGCGGACACCAGCAGAATGGGAACCAGCTTCTCAATATTTGGGCGCAGGTACGGGCACCTATCGAGAAGACAACCAGTTTCGCTATGGTGACCCGCTAATATTGCAGTTCGATGACAATGCAGGAGTCTTGTACTGTCGGCTAGTTCGACTGTTCTTCCAGCTCCAGGGAGCTTCCGGCGCCCATCAAGTCGTGCACTCGCGGAGCAATCTTCTCACCCAACCAATACGCTCCATCGAGGGAAAGGTGATCGTCATCCCGGTACAACAGCACGCCATCCTGGCGACCCAGGCACTGCGCTTCAGCACAAATAAACGGCATGGGATCGAATTGGGCGATCATTGGATAGCGCGCAAGCACAACGTCCAATTGAGGCCGGTATTCTGCAGCACGCTCATCGGCAATAGCTCTGTCATAACCACAGGTCTCCCTAGGGACCCTGCTGATATAGCGGTTAGGACTCCAAGAAACGCACTCCCTGGCATTAAAGGGCAACTCCGGTACCGCGTGTAAAAACACGATCTTCTTACCCGAAGTGCTCAACATATCCAAAGACGCTGCAAGTGCCTGGGAGAATATCTCCACCCTCCTCGACTGATCGTCAGCCGCGGGCTCACCGATGTAAATACTTTCGTCAGAAACATGATCCCTTGGATCATCCAGATCGCGGCCGGTCATGTAACCCACCCAGCGACCAGCTACGAATATGGTCTCAAGATCAGGATCCTCGACAACGTGCTGAATAATGGGATCAATGCTCTGACTGCAGGGCACCACTACGCCCTTGTCGAGAAAATCGAGACCATACAAGGGCGGACAACCACCCTCTGCCAGTTGCAGCAAGTTGATATCACTACCTTTAAAAGCGTGGCTGAGCGCCCAGTAGTAATGGTTGGCATGGCTATCACCAATAATCACCGCGTTGGCTTTAAGCGAATCAGACATGACCAGACAATCAACGCCCGCACCGCTCAGACGCTCGGGCGTGCACCCATCGGCGGAGCGCAGATTTGTGGGCCACTCGAGGGCTTGAGCTTCCGACTTGGCCTGAGCATCCTTCAGCCGGAAGTTCAGTCCGTCGCGGGAGTAAATGTTATGTGAACCTAGAGCAACAAGCAGACCAAAGGCCACCAGCAAGCCCATTGGCAGCCAACGTTTACTCTGCCGGAGTGGGGTTTCCAGAAAATAATAGCTGGCCCAGGAAAGGAGCACTGAAACCACAATAGCCGCCGTCAGCAACCATACACTGACCGACTCGCCCTGTACTATGCGCACAAAAGTCAGGAGCGGCCAATGCCAGAGGTAAAGTGGAAAACTGATCAACCCGATAAATACCAGCAACCGAATTGACAGCAGTTTTTTGTTCACCAGCGCATTTGGACCGGCCGCGATGATCAGCGCAGCACCAAGGGTTGGCAGTAGTGCCCACCAACCGGGAAACATGCTGTCCTTATCCACCAGCACAAGTGCAGCAAGCACCATTATCAGGCCAGCCATGCTGGCCAGGTCCCTGGCACGTGGTGTATCGAGCCCGAGCCTGTGTCCCTTGAACACAGCCCAGGCCAGAGCCGCACCTATCAGCATCTCCCAGGCACGGGTATGCAAAAGAAAATAGGCCGCGCTGGGCGCTGTTGCGGTCAGCAGAATATTAAGCACGAAAGACAATACAGCGATAACGCCAATAGTCATCCACAGGCTGAGTCCGATGCGCCAGGCGCAAGCGAGAATCAGTGGCCAAAAGATGTAAAACTGCTCTTCCACACCCAGCGACCAAAGGTGTAGCAAGGGCTTGAGTTCCGCCGCGCTATCGAAATAGCCCGCTTCCTGCCAGAGCACGATATTGGCAACAAAGCCCAGCCCGGCCAGGGAATGCTTGCCCAGTTCGGCGTACTCGTCAGGCAAGAGTACTGACCAGCCAATAATTAGCGTTGCTGCTATCACCACCACCAGTGGCGGCAGGATACGGCGAGCGCGGCGCTGGTAGAAGTCCTTGAAACTGAAGGTACCGGCTGTCAGAGCTTTGAAGATGATGGTGGAGATCAGGTACCCGGATATAACGAAAAATATATCCACACCAACAAAGCCGCCGGGGACCAGCATCGGAAACGCATGAAATACCACGACCGTCAGAACGGCGATCGCACGCATCCCATCAATATCTGGTCTGTAGGGGATGGCGTGGGGCGTGCTGGGCATGGGGAGATCCGCTGTCGCTCAGAGATGACATTCAAAAGAGCGCGGAGTATGACGATGGATTCAGAGCTGTTCCAGAACCAAGCCCAATATTTTTTGTAACACCGTCACGCAGTGGTGCCTCTATGCACCGATGGCAGCTATTGCTCTGCAATAGATCTCAAGCAGTGAGCATGCCATGCATCAGTAAGTCTCCGGCACAAACATTTCCTTGGGCACTGGTCTGCGAACATAGTCCTCGTGGTGCTCGCGCGGCGGCAGTTCGATGGAAGCCCGCTTTACTTCGGTATAGGGGATTTGCGTGAGCAGATGGTGAATGCAGTTCAATCGTGCCTTTTTCTTGTCAATCGCCTCCACCACCCACCAGGGCGCCTCGCTGATATGGGTGCGCTCCAGCATCACTTCCTTGGCCTTGGTGTACTGCTCCCAGCGCTTGCGTGACTCGAGGTCCATGGGGCTCAACTTCCACTGCTTGAGCGGATCGTGAATGCGACCCATAAAGCGCAAATACTGCTCGTCATCGGAAATGGAGAACCAGTATTTGATTACCTGTATACCCGAGCGTACCAACATGCGCTCAAAATCCGGTACCGTGCGGAAAAACTCCTCGTATTCGTATTCATTGCAGAAGCCCATGACCCGCTCAACCCCGGCACGGTTGTACCAGCTACGATCGAACAGGACTATTTCACCCGCTGCAGGCAAATGCGACACATAGCGCTGGAAGTACCACTGAGTGCGCTCGCGCTCGTTAGGCGCGGGCAGAGCCGCAACGCGACAAATACGTGGGTTGAGACGCTGGGTAATGCGCTTGATCACCCCACCCTTGCCCGCAGCATCGCGCCCCTCAAACAAGACCACCACTTTATGCCCAGTATGGGCCACCCAGTCCTGCAGCTTTACCAGCTCGATTTGCAGGCGAAACAGCTCCCTGAAGTAATGACGCCGCGCCTCTCTGCGTGACAGCGCTTCCTCCGGCGACTCCTTGGCAGAGCCCATGCCCGGTACCAGGTCATAAAACTGATCTTCAAGTTCCAGCTCGAACTCTTCATCATGGCTATCGAGCAGGTCATCGTTGATCCGCTGCATGATTTCAATATCGTTGGTGTCCATGGGCTTCTCGATGAGGGTTTTTTTGAGCCTCTCATGCTAGATAGCCTTGGTGACAATTTTATTTCGCTGCGTCATTTGCCCGGACCAGTTCCAGGAGCTCTAGCGATTGGCGGCAGCCATAAGAGCTCCAGGCCATGGGCTATTACGGCTGTATTCGGGATTTCCTGAAGCAGGCCGGCGACATGCCGGTCCAGCGCTTGAAGGCATGCGAAAAGCTGGAGGGGTCGGCATAGCCCAGCTCATCGGCAATCTGTTGCACGCTGGTACGTGAACACATCAGACGCTGTTCGGCGCGAGACACCACTATCTCCATGATCAGGTTGCGCCAGTTGGTCCCTTCCACCTCAAGATGCCGACGCAGACTCCGATCCGACATATGCAGTGCATAGGCCACATCCTGCAGCGAGGGCGGTGGGAACGGACGGTCTTGCAGGTATTGCCGAACCTGTTCTGCGACCGGTACCTGTAGTCTACGTCGCTCCATTTCCAGCTCGCAATGGCGGTCGCATTGGCTGGCAATGACGGCATTAGCCTTGCTGAAGGCCAGCGCCATGACTTTCGCATCCAGCACCAGACAAGCTTCAGGCTGCTCCACCTGCACCGGACATGCAAACAGCGCCTCGACCCGCTCCATGCCCCCGCACCAAGGCAGAGTCAGCGCTACACGGCTAATACCCACCGGATGCTCGGGCAGCAGATCCTGATGAATTGCGTAAATAGTCCCCAGGATTCGGCCGACCAGAAACTCGCGCGCGCCATCCGGCAAGTGGGTGCAGTCAAAACACAAAACCGGGTCGGTACCGGCCAGCACAAATCGAATACGCAATAG
This sequence comes from Pseudomonas sp., assembly GCA_046291745.1. Lineage (GTDB taxonomy): Bacteria > Pseudomonadota > Gammaproteobacteria > Pseudomonadales > Pseudomonadaceae > Halopseudomonas. The sequence continues at coordinate 17,698 of JBKBSI010000043.1, forward strand.
TCCTGGCACTGCGCCCCAATATTCGAACCCGCGCTTGAGTGCATCCAATGGTCCAGCACTGGTGCGCAGACCCAAGCCCCAAATGCCATAAACGGTCAGATCGTAGCGCAGGCCCAGTTCAAAACCATGTCGGAACGGCTCACCCAAGCTTGCCACCATATTCCTGATGACTCCCAGCTCCTGCTCCGGGGCTACCTCTGTGCTCGGACAATTCAGCAGGCCTGGCTCCAGTCCGGTACTAGCCAGACAGCACGCCGACTCCAACCCCTGCTCCTGAGCATAGGCAAGCATCAGGTGCAGGCTGGCCGTATCGAACCGGTAACCCAAAGGCTCTTTCAGTTCATACACCTTCCCTTCCAACATAGGTGAAGCCCTTCTTATTTTAATAAGTAGCCCGAGCGCGGCGGCGCCTCACAAGTACTGTCTCATAAAAGCACAAACAACCTTGCAGAGACAATCTGTCCTGTACGCACATTCCTTTCGCCACTTCAAACATGTTCTACCACCGGCGTACGGAGCACCATGGGCGGCGCACTTGCTGTATGCGGTGCGGCTTTTCCTGACAACCTACGGAGATAACAATGACAATACGTACAGACTCTAGTCTGCTTCACCGAGCGATGGCCCTGCCCCGCAGCGTGCTGAACCTGCTTGCAGTTCTCGGGCTCAGCGCCGCCCTGACCGGCTGCGGCGAGATGCTCAGCAATCCTCGCGTGGCCGACGCAGACAATAACCAGGTGATCACCATTGGCGATTCCATCTTCGCCCTGTCCGGTGAGATTCAACAAAACCTGCAGGCCGCCGCCGGGCAGACTTTCCGCCAATACACTGTTTCCGGCTCCTACCTGTCGGGTGGATTCTTCGCTACCTCTATTGTTGATCAGTACGCGATAGCACGCAGCGACAATGCCGATATCACCACGGTAGTCATGGACGGAGGCGGTAACGACATTCTCTTCCCAGTCATCCTCTTTGACCCGCACCAGTGCAAAACCGAGTGGTACCGCTTCGGTCGTTTGAGCAGCAAGTGCCAGGCGTTTATCGACGACATCTACATTGAAGCCGTGACCTTCCTGAATGAAATGGAAGCTGATGGTGTAGAGAACGTTATCTACCTGGGTTATTACTACACCAAGAATGGTCTGTTCCGCCTCGCCAGCCTGAAAGAAGCCATCGACTATGGCGACCAGGCGCTGGCCCGGGCCTGCGCCAACAGCACAGTCAACTGCACCTTCGTGGACCCGCGCTCGAGCATAGTCAACAAAGATATTATTTTTGATGGCATCCACCCCAACAGCACCGGCTCGCGCAAAATTGCCGACCTGATCTGGCCCCATCTGCAACCGTTGCTCTGATAACACCAGGAAACCGGAGTGGGCGCACTACGGCGCCCGCCCCGCGTTAGCGAGGCAATAAATCCATGAAAACCGCCACCCTGGCGCTTGTACTGATTGTGGTCAGTTGTATTCTGCTCGGCATGGCCTGGCAGAGCGGCTCGCTGAGCCTACCCATGCCTTCTGCATTGGCGGGCGCCACACCAGCGTCTACGTCTTCAATGGGGAACAGTTCCGTAGCGACCATCTCCCCTGCCGTTCAGAACCAAAAAACCTCCAGTCTGACCCTCAAACTGGAACAACCACCCGAGCAGTTGGTAGCGCAGATAGCTCAACGACTGCAGGATAAATATGCGCAAACCATAGACAACCCGGCGACCCAGGCCAACCTGCTGGACGAAAGAAATGCCCTGGCAACCGAGTTTCCCCAATACGGCTACCCGCTCTTTGATGCGGCAGTCGAGATTGCCTTCCCGCAGTTGGCAGCCCAGATCCGCGAACGTATAGCCAGAATGGCCGAGTACCGCGAGTGGGAAGCAGGCATGCACCTGACCCTGAATCAGTTGGGAGTACTGGAACGCGAAGGCATGCTTTGGGAAAAGCGCAGCGCCTTGTTCGGCGACGCCGCCCAGCAGATCTGGGCCGACGAGATTCAGGCCGTGCAGCGCAGTCAGGTGCTGGTACAACAGGAGCTGCAAAAACTGGATGAAGCCAGCGAACTGAGCCTCGACGACACCCTTTATCAACTCCAGTCAGTCCTCGCGACCAACGACGCCACGCTGAATCTGAACACTTTTGGGGAAGCCGCTCGACGCAGCAGCCTATCGGCTGCGTTCTTTGGGCTGGGTAGTGTGCAACAGCAACTGGCAGACTTGCCAGAAGACGCACGCCAGAGCGAAATCAACCGCCTGCGTCAGAGCCTCGGGTTTTCAGCCAGCGAAGTGCAAGCCCAGGCCGCCCGCGATCAGTTGCGCAATCAAAGGTGGAGTACCGGTGCCAGTTACATGGCGGAGCGCAATGCGCTGGCAAGTCAGTACAGCGGGGCACAACTGGAACAACAGCTTGAACAAAGCCGCGAGCAGCACTTTGGTCGTGAAGCCCTGACTATCGCACGGGAAGAAGCTGAAGGTTTTTACCGCTACGAGCGGCCCAGGATCTATGGTCGTAACTGACTAACAATCCAGTAGGGAGCGGGACTATTCCCGCCGCCCTCTCACACCATCGACCAGCAACGGCAAGCAATACCTCAAAAACTAGGCCGCCTGCGACGGTGACTCAGCCTTCAATGCGGCCAGATCCTGTTCTCTTTTAGCCATGGCCGCTTCCAGTTCCGGCGAGCGTTGGGCCCACTGCTCGGGTGGCA
>JBKBSI010000044.1:0-20032 GCA_046291745.1 Pseudomonas sp.
ATACCGGCAGTGATGTACAGGCCAGCTTCGACGGTGCAGCGATCGCCCAGGGGGATGCCGATACCGGCGTTGGCGCCGATCAGGCAGCCCTCGCCAACCGAAATGACGATGTTGCCACCGCCTGACAGGGTGCCCATCGTCGAGCTGCTGCCGCCCAGGTCAGAACCCTTGCCGACAAACACGCCTGCGGAAATGCGCCCCTCGATCATGCTGGTGCCGTCGGTGCCGGCATTAAAGTTGATAAAGCCCTCGTGCATGATGGTCGTGCCTTCGCCGACGTAGGCGCCCAGACGCACACGAGCGGTGTCGGCAATGCGCACACCGGCGGGCACTACGTAGTCGGTCATGCAGGGAAACTTGTCAACGCTGTGTACATTCAGTGTCTCGCCTTGCAGGCGGGCATTGAGCTGGCGCTTGGGCAGTTCGCGGATATCGATGGCGCCCTGGTTGGTCCAGGCTACGTTCGGCAGCAGCGGGAAAATGCCGGCCAGCACCACGCCATGGGGTTTGACCAGGCGATGGGACAGCAGGTGCAGCTTCAGATAGGCCTCAGGGGTGGAGGTCGGGGCCTCGTCGGTGGCCAGTATGGTTGCCACCAGCGGGCGTTTGCTGTCCGCCAGGCTTTCCAGTAGCGCAGCCATCTGCGTCAGACCAGCTGCGTTGCAGGCGCTGGCCAGGCTTGCACACTGGCTGTTGTCCAAGCTGATGGCCTGGTTGCCGCTGTCATAGCCCAGGTGTTGTGCAACCAGCTCCAGCAATTTGCTTTCGGGGTTGAGCAGGGGCTGGGGGTAATACACCTCCAGCCATTCACCTGCGCTGTTCTGAGTGCCAATACCGAAGGCCAGGCTGAAAGTTTCGCTCATGGGATAAATTCCTTGGATGCTTTTGGTCGTGTGGTCAGTCGAAGGCGGCGGCATAGATTTCCGGTTTGAAACCCACCAGCCGTTGCGAGCCGGTATCCAGCACCGGTCTTTTTATCATCGACGGGTTGGCCAGCATCAGGGCGATGGCCTTGTCCGTATCGATGTCCTGCTTGTCACTGTCCTCCAGCTTGCGGAAGGTGGTGCCCTGGCGATTGAGGATGGTTTCCCAGCCGTGCTCCTGGCACCAGGCAGTCAGATTGTCGCTGCTGACCCCCTGTTTCTTGTAATCATGAAACTCATAGGCAATGCCCTGCTGGTCCAGCCAGGTACGGGCCTTCTTCATGGTGTCGCAGGCCTTGATGCCGTAAAGGGTAATCATTGCTTACAGGCTCCCGATAAAGGTGCGGATGCGCCGCGCGGCTTCCACGCAGTCGGCCAGCGGTGCCACCAATGCCATGCGTACACGCCCGGCGCCGGGATTATACCCATCAATTTCCCGTGACAGGAAACTGCCCGGTACCACCGCTACGTTCTGCTCGGCCAATAAGCGCCGGGTGAAGCTCTGATCGTCAATAGGCGTACGTGGCCATAGGTAGAAGCCGGCATCCGGGCGCTGCACATCCATAACCTCGCCGAGGATCTCCAATACGGCGTCGAACTTGGCCTGGTACTGCTCGCGGTTTGCCTCTACATGGCTCTCGTCGTTCCAGGCGCTGAGGCTGGCGTGTTGAGTCTGAACCGGCATGGCGCAGCCATGGTAGGTGCGATAGGTCAGGTAGGGGGCGAGCAATTTGGCGTCGCCCGCAACAAAGCCGGAGCGCAGGCCCGGCAGGTTGGAGCGCTTGGACAGGCTGTGGAAAACCACGCAGCGCCGATAATCCTCGCGACCCATGGCTGCACAGGCCTGCAACAAGCCAATCGGTGCCTGGCCATTTGGCGCGTAGATTTCGCTGTAGCACTCGTCCGAGGCGATGATGAAATCATAGCGGTCGGCCAGACCGATGAGCTTCTCCAGGGTAGTCAGCGACATGACGGCGCCAGTCGGGTTACCCGGTGTGCAGATGAACAGCACCTGGCAGCGTTGCCAGATATCGGCGGGCACCTGGTCAAAGTCGGGTACGAAACCATTCTCGGCATCGCAGGCCAGGTAATGCGGCTCAACGCCTGCAAGAAAGGCTGCACCTTCGTAGATCTGATAGAAGGGGTTGGGGCTGACTACCAGGCCTGCCGGGTCGCGCTTGACCATGGCCTGGGTAAAGGAAAATAGCGCTTCGCGCGTGCCGTTGACCGGTAGTATCTGGGTGGCCGGATCAATCTTGCCCTGGCCCAGGGCGAAACGTCGCTCCAGCCAGCGGGCGATGCCTTCGCGCAATGCCGGTATACCCAATGTGCTGGGGTAGACCGCAGCCTGATCCAGGTGTCGGGTCAGGGTCTCGAGCACAAAGGCTGGAGACGGGTGCTTGGGTTCGCCGATCGACAGAGCCACCGGCGGCAGGTCCGGATTAGGCGTGACGTCGGCAAGCAGTGCACGGAGCTTCTCGAAGGGGTAGGGCTGCAGTCGTTCCAGGTCAGTATTCATATGCGCAGCTCCTCAGATCAAGATCTGCTTGGGTGTCTGGTTGTCAGAGGGCTGAGCATCGCTGCTCAGGGTCTGAATGATGGTTTGCTGCAACTGGCGGCAGAGTTCCGGATCCGACAGGGCATGGTTGTTGGCATCGGTCAGTACAAAGACGTCGTCGACGCGCTCGCCAAGGGTAACGATCTTGGCGTTCTGCACACTGATATCAAATTGCAGCAGAATGCGGCCCATGCGTGCCAGCAGGCCTGGACGATCCGGTGCGCTGAGCTCCAGAATGGTGTGCTGCCCCTCTGGCGAGTTGAAGATGGTTACTTCCGGCGCAAAGGAGAAGTGCTTGAGCTGGCGAGGTACCCGGCGCTGAATGATCGATGGGTAGGCATCCGGATCCGACAGGGCGTCGATCAGGTCGCGCTTGATCTGGGCTATACGTTGCGGGTTCTCGCCAATCGAGCTGCCGTCGGCGTCCAGCACTATATAAGTGTCGAGACTGAAGCGGTTGGTCGAGGTGATAATGCGTGCATCCTGAATGCTCAGGTTCAACTGGTCCATGGCCGCCACGGTCACGGCGAACAGGTCGTGCTGCTCGGGCGTGTAGATAAAGATCTGGGTGGCGCCCTCGAACTCGCGCTGGGCAGTTTCCTTGATCAGGACCAGCGGGCCCTGGTGGTCGGGGTGCTCGATGATGGCTTCAGTATGCCAGGCTACATCGCTGGCGGTGTGGCGCAGGAAGTAGTCCTCGCCCAACTGCTCCCACAGAGCCTCGGCGTCTTCTTCCTCGATGCCACTACGCACAACGATATCCAGTGCAGCACGCTGGGTCTGGTGTACCTGCTCTTCGCGATCGGGCGGGTTGTCCAGGCCGCGGCGCAGTGCGCGCTTGGTTTCGGTGTAGAGCTGGCGCAGCAGGGAGGCGCGCCAGGAGTTCCACAGCGTCGGGTTGGTCGCATTAATGTCGGCAATGGTCAGCACATAGAGATAATCCAGGCGTACCTGGTTGCCCATCTGCACGGCAAAGTCGTGAATCACCTGGGGGTCGGAGATGTCCTTGCGCTGGGCGGTGGTGGACATCAGCAGGTGGCTTTCAACCAGCCAACTGACCAGGTGGGTATCCCAGGCGGGCAGTTGATGGCGCTGGCAAAAGGCTGCCGCATCCACCGCGCCAAGCTCGGAATGATCGCCGCCGCGACCCTTGGCGATATCGTGGTAAAGCCCGGCCATGTACAACAGATCCGGCTTGGGCAGGCGGCAGAAAATGCGCCAGGCCAGCGGAAACTTTTCCTGATACTCGGGCTGATTCAGTTTGCGCAGATGCTTGATCAGGTTCAGCGTGTGCGCGTCCACGGTATAGATGTGAAACAAGTCGTGCTGCATTTGCCCGACAATCTTGCCGAACTCCGGCAGGTAGCGGCCGAGAATGCCGTAGCGGTTCATGCGCCGCAGGTTGCGGTGTATGCCTTCCTTGCAGCGAAACAGGGCGACAAACAGGCTGGTGTTGCGCAGATCGGCACGAAAGGCATCGTCGATCAGGTGTCGGTTGTCGCGCAGCAGGCGGATGCTGTCAGCACGTACTCCACGAATTTCCGGGTGTTGGGCCATCAGCAGAAAAATCTCCAGCAGCGCGAAGGGCGAGCGCTTGAAGATCTGCGGGTGGGTCACTTCGATATAGTGGTTGCGCACCTGAAAGCGGCTGTTGAGCGGCTCGATTTCGGTGGTTTCTGCGTTGCGCAGCAGTATCTCCTCGAAATGCTGCATCAGCAGATCATTCAGCTCCGAAAGTGACATCACCACCCGGTAGTACTTCTGCATGAAGCGCTCTACCGCCAGCTTGCTGTCGTTGTCTTCGTAACCCATCATCTGCGCGATGGTGCGCTGGTGGTCGAACAGCAGCCGGTCTTCGGAACGCCCCGCCAGAGTATGCAGGGCAAAGCGTACCTGCCAGAGAAAGGCGCGACCGGAAGTCAGAATGGTGTATTCGGCCTCGTTGAGAAAGCCACGCTCCACCAGTTCGCGCAGGTCGTTGGTGCCGAAATGCCGCAGGGCTACCCAGCCGATGGTCTGGATATCGCGCAGGCCGCCGGGCGAACTTTTGACGTTGGGCTCGAGGTTATATTCGGTATCGTTGAACTTGCCATGGCGCTGATGCTGTTCCGCGCGCTTGGCGCGGAAGAATTCTGCGTCGCTCCACATCTGCGTGGCACTGATGGTCTGAATCATCGCCTGGCGCAGGGATTCATCCCCGCACAGGGTACGTGACTCCATCAGGTTGGTGATGACCGTGATGTCGGCGCGGGCCTCATCCCGGCACTCGCTGATGGAGCGGACGCTTTGTCCCACCTCCAGACCGATATCCCAGAGCAGCATCAGAAATTGCTCAATCGAAGCGTTGTGTGCTTCTTCGGTGCTGTCACTGAGGAGGATCAGCAGGTCAATATCCGAATGCGGGTGCAGTTCGCCGCGGCCGTAACCGCCGACTGCCAGCAAGGCGATATCCGGGGCATCGGTGCTGGCCTGGATGGCCCAGGCCTTGCGCAGAATCTGATCGGTAAACCAGGCGCGCTCATGGATCAGCTTGTGAATATCCCGGCCACCGATAAAACGTGCATGCAGCACGTCGGTTGCGCGGCGAATGGCCTTCTTGAAGGCAGCCACGGGGCTGCTTTTCAGCGCCAGTTCGGCCTGGAACTGACCCGGGTCGAATAGTTCATTGTCCACAGGGATGCCCCAGACAGCGGTTATTGAAAGCTTTCTTCGTTACGGCGGGTCAGCACTTCATAGCCATCGGCGGTAACCAGGATGGTATGTTCCCACTGGGCTGACAGCTTGCGGTCCTTGGTGATCGCGGTCCAGCCATCGCCGAGCAGGCGCGTTTCATGGCGGCCCTGGTTGATCATTGGCTCGATGGTAAAGGTCATGCCTTCCTTGAGCTCCATGCCGGTACCAGCCCTGCCATAATGCAGAATCTGCGGATCCTCATGGAACACCTTGCCGATGCCATGCCCGCAGTACTCGCGTACCACGCTGTAATGGTTGGCTTGGGCGTGGTCCTGAATAACCTGGCCGATATCACCCAGACGTGCGCCTGGGCGTACTACCTCGATACCTTTGTACATGCATTCCTGGGTAACTCGTGCCAGGCGCTGCGCCCACTCGGGTACGGTGCCGACCATGAACATCTTGCTGGTGTCGCCGTGGTAGCCATCCTTGATTACGGTAACGTCTATGTTCAGACAGTCGCCGCTCTTCAGCGGCTTCTCGTTGGGTATGCCGTGGCAGACCACATGATTGAGCGAGGTGCAGATCGATTTCGGGAAGCCTGGGCGGCCTGGCGCGGCGCCGTAATTCAATGGTGCCGGAATGGCTTTTTGCACGTTGACAATGTAGTCGTGGCAGATGCGATCAAGCTCATCGGTGGTGATGCCAGGTTTGACATGCTCACCAATCATTTCCAGGACCTCTGCGGCCAGGCGACCGGCGATGCGCATGCCGGCGATATCTTCCGGGGTTTTGATGGTCACGGTCATGAAAGCATTCTCTCTTCTGTAGTGCCGCTCGGCAAACTGGGTAATTTGGTAGCAAAGTCGCTCAGTCTAACAGACAAGCAGGGAGCTGTTGAGCGTGCTGTGGCAGGACCGTCCGGCAGCTTCGGCTTTATTCGTTACTGCATATATGGTATAAAGCGCCGCGCCTGAACAAACGTCCGTAACAGGACCTCAGGTTTAAACTGAAACTGAAACCGCACACGTATCGACACAGTGCCCTGGGTGCCCCACGGGGTTGGACACTGGGATGCGTGGAGGCTCAACCCGATCTATATTGGAGCTGTCATGACTCAAGTATCAATGCGCGATATGCTGAAGGCCGGTGCGCACTTCGGCCACCAGACCCGTTACTGGAACCCGAAAATGGGCAAGTTCATTTTCGGCGCTCGCAACAAGATTCACATCATCAACCTGGAAAAGACCATGCCGATGTTCCACGACGCCCTGAGCTTCGTGGAAAAGCTGGCCTCCGGCAAGAACAAGCTGCTGTTTGTTGGCACCAAGCGTGCCGCCAGCAAGATCATCGCCGAAGAAGCCACCCGCGCCGGTATGCCCTATGTTGATCACCGTTGGTTGGGCGGCATGCTCACCAACTACAAGACCATCCGCGCTTCCATCAAGCGTCTGCGTGATCTTGAAATCCAGGCTGAAGACGGCACTTTCACCAAGCTGACCAAGAAAGAGGCGCTGATGCGTACTCGCGATCTGGAAAAACTGGATCGCAGCCTTGGCGGTATCAAGGACATGGGCGGTCTGCCTGATGCTCTGTTCGTTATCGACGTCGAGCACGAGCGCATTGCTATCACCGAAGCCAACAAGCTGGGTATCCCGGTTATCGGCATCGTTGATACCAACAGCAGCCCGGATGGTGTTGACTACGTTATCCCCGGCAACGATGACGCCATCCGCGCCATCAAGCTGTATGCCGCAGCCATGGCTGATGCCGTACTGAGTGGCAAGAACAACACTGGCGGTGCTGACGAGTTTGTTGAAGAAGCAGCCCCTGCCGCTGAAGCCTCAGAAGGCTAATGGGCGCACAGCCCGTTTGATGCCGTAGTGAAAAGGGGGCGATGCCCCCTTTTTGCAATATCTTGAACGCAATATGATACGGCTGTCCCCATATCTGCCGGGCAGTCCAACGTCAAGCAAGTGTAGAGGAACAATTCATGTCACAGATTTCTGCAGCCATGGTCAAAGAACTGCGCGAGCGCACCGGCCAGGGCATGATGGATTGCAAGAAAGCCCTGACCGCCGCTGGTGGCGACATCGAGAAAGCCATCGACGACATGCGCGCCGCTGGTTCGATCAAAGCAGCCAAGAAAGCCGGTAACATCGCAGCCGAAGGCTCGATCGCGGTCAAGGTGTCCGATGACAACAGCGCCGCTGTGATCATCGAAGTCAACTCCCAGACCGACTTCCTGGCTCTGCAGGACGACTTCAAGGGTTTCGTCAACGAAAGCCTGGAGAAAGCCTTCGCAGCTGGTTACAGCGACGCCGCGCCGTTGATTGCCGATCAGGAATCCGCCCGTGAGGCGCTAGTTGCCAAGTGTGGCGAAAACGTCAATATCCGTCGTCTGACCCGCGTCGAGGGTAGCGTTGTAGGTGCCTACCTGCACGGTCACCGCATTGGCGTGCTGGTTACCCTCAAGGGTGGTGACGCCGAGCTGGCCAAAGACATCGCCATGCATGTAGCTGCGAGCAACCCGCAGTTCCTTGACGGTTCCCAGGTTTCCGAAGAAGCCATTGCCAAGGAAAAGGAAATCTTCCTGGCACTGAACGCCGAGAAAATTGCGGGCAAGCCGGAAAATATCGTCGAGAACATGGTCAAGGGTCGGATCAACAAGTTCCTGTCCGAAGCCAGCCTGGTTGAACAGGCCTTCATCAAGGATCCGGAAATCAAGGTCGGTGATCTGGCGAAGAAAGCCGGTGCAGAAATTCTCTCCTTCGTGCGTTATGAAGTGGGTGAAGGCATCGAGCGCGCCGAGGTGGACTTCGCTGCCGAGGTAGCCGCCCAGGTTGCCGCTACCAAGCAGTGATCATGCGTCCTGACCAGCGCATGCCAGGCCGCCCTCGCGGCGGCCTGTACTCGGTTACTAATAGAGGCTTCCCGCGCAGGCGGGAAGCCTCTTTTTTAGGAAACACTGAACAAGTGGCTGCCACGCCCGTCTGGTCGTTACTCGTTAAATGTTTCGCCATTCCCAGCAGGAGACTCAACATGGCCCAGGTACCCAGCAGCCGTCAGCCCAAATACAAGCGGATTCTACTCAAGCTCAGCGGTGAAGCGCTGATGGGCACCGAGGGATTCGGTATCGATCCCAAGGTGCTTGATCGGATGTCTCTCGAAATCGGCCAACTGGTCGGCATTGGTGTGCAGGTCGGTTTGGTGATCGGTGGCGGCAACCTGTTCCGCGGCGCGGCTCTGCATGCAGCTGGCATGGACCGGGTTACTGGCGACCATATGGGTATGTTGGCCACGGTAATGAATGCGTTGGCCATGCGCGACTCGCTGGAACGCTCGAATATTCAGACCCGCGTCATGTCGGCCATTACCATGGAAGGCGTGACTGAACACTACGACCGTCGCAAGGCCATGCGCTACCTTGGCGGCGGTGACGTGGTAATATTCTCCGCAGGCACTGGCAACCCCTTTTTCACCACGGATACAGCAGCTTGTCTGCGCGGTATCGAAGTGGATGCCGACCTGGTGCTGAAGGCGACCAAGGTGGATGGCGTATATAATGCCGACCCGATGAAGGATCCCAACGCCGAGCGTTTCGACAGCCTGAGCTATGATCAGGTGCTGGACCTCAAGTTGGGCGTTATGGATCTGACGGCTATCTGCCTGATCCGTGACCACAAGATGCCCTTGCGGGTTTTTAACATGAACAAGCCAGGTGCGTTGCTGAATGCGGTAGTGGGCAGCGCCGAGGGAACATTGATCGAGGATTGAGGAATGATCAACGAAATCAAGAAAGATGCCCAGGAGCGTATGGGTAAGTCCGTCGAATCTCTGGGTCATGCCTTTGCCAAGATTCGCACCGGCCGGGCACACCCGAGCATTCTCGATAGCGTCATGGTGTCCTGCTACGGCACTGATATGCCCCTGCGCCAGGTGGCTAACGTCAACGTTGAGGATTCGCGCACACTGGCACTGACAGTGTTTGATCGGAGCATGATTCAGGCTGTTGAAAAAGCCATCATGACCTCTGATCTGGGTTTGAATCCGAACACCGCGGGTACCACCATCCGCGTTCCGATGCCGGCCTTGACTGAAGAAACCCGCAAGGGCTTCACCAAGACCGCGCGCTCCGAGGCTGAGAATGGCCGTGTGGCCGTGCGTAATATACGCCGCGACGCCCTGGGCCAGCTCAAGAACCTGCAGAAGGACAAGGAAATCAGCGAAGACGAGGAGCATCGCGCCGCTGACGAGATACAGAAACTGACCGATAAATACATCGCCGAGATCGACAAGGCTCTGGATGCCAAGGAAGCGGATCTGATGGCCATCTGATGGTCAGCGCCGCGTGCTGAACTCATGAGTGAAAACAACACAGTAGCAGGTTCCTCGCGGACGGTTCCCAGGCACGTCGCGATTATCATGGACGGCAATAATCGCTGGGCGCGCAAGCGCCTGATGCCCGGCGTGGCTGGGCACAAGGCCGGAGTTGATGCGGTCAAGGCGATGATCGAAGTCTGTGCCGAGGAGGGCGTCCAGGTATTGACGCTCTTTGCCTTTTCCAGCGAGAACTGGAGGCGTCCCGAGGATGAAGTCGGTGCGCTGATGGAGTTGTTCCTGGGCGCGCTAAGGCGCGAGGTCAAACGGCTGCGCGAAAATGATATACGCCTGTGCATCATTGGCGATCGCAATCGCTTCGCCCCCGAGCTAAGGCAGGCCATGCTGGATGCCGAGGCCCTTACCGCTGGCTGTAGTCGGCTGACACTGGTAGTGGCGGCCAACTATGGCGGTCAGTGGGATATTGCTCAAGCGGCTCGGCAGCTCGCACAGCGGGTGGTTGACGGCAGTTTGAGCGTGGAGCAGATCAACGAGCGCGAACTGGAACAAACGTTGAGCACCGCAGGATGGCCATTGCCGGACCTGTGTATTCGTACCGGCGGTGAGCGGCGGATCAGCAACTTTCTTTTATGGCAGCTGGCGTATGCCGAGCTGTATTTCTCTGACCTGTACTGGCCCGATTTCAAGCACGACGCCCTGCGCGAGGCCTTTGCCGACTTCGCCCGGCGTCAACGCCGATTCGGCAAGACCAGCGAACAGGTTGCAGCGGAGTCCTGATGTTAAAACAGCGAATCATTACTGCAGTCATTCTGGCGCCCCTGGCCATAGCTGGCTTTGTGCTGCTGGAGGGCGGTTGGTTCGCCCTGTTTGTTGGCGCCGTGGTAACCATCGGGGCCTGGGAATGGGCGCGCCTGGCCGGAGAAACCAGCCAGAAAGGCAGGGTTGTCTACGCAGCGGTTGTGGCTTTGCTGCTTTGTGGTCTGTATCAAGACGCCTTTCCTGCCCAGTATGTGCTGTTCCCCGCTCTTGCCTGGTGGCTGCTGGCGCTAGTGTTGATCAGCCGCTATCCCCAGGGGCGTGGCCTCTGGGCAGGCTCGCTGGTGGCCCAGCTGTTTGGCCTGCTTATCCTGCTGCCCGCCTGGTACGGGCTGGTCTGGTTGCGCGCTGAGGCGCATGGGTTGTGGCTGATTCTGGGGCTGATGGTGCTGGTCTGGGCTGCCGATATTGGTGCCTATTTTGCGGGTAAGACCTGGGGAAAAAACAAGTTGCTGCCCAAGGTCAGTCCCGGCAAGACCGTTGAAGGTTTGCTTGGCGGACTAGCGCTGACCCAGGTGCTGACCTTGGGCGCCCTGCTTTATCTTGATTGGTCCATGACCGCGGTGCTGCTCGGCCTGCTCGGCGCCGCGCTGGTGGTGGTGTTCTCCGTGGTTGGCGATCTGACAGAAAGTCTGTTCAAGCGTGAGCAGGGGCTGAAGGACAGCAGCGCGCTGCTGCCCGGGCATGGTGGTGTGCTTGACCGTATTGACAGTCTTACTGCCGCTATTCCGATTTTTACCCTGTACTGGTTGCTGGTCGGGAGCCAGCTAGGGTGAGCAAGGAATGGATTACTATCCTTGGCGCAACGGGTTCCATCGGTCTTAGCACGCTGGATGTGGTGGCGCGCCACGCCGACCGCTATGCGGTCTTTGCCCTCACCGGGCACAGCCGTATGCAGGAACTCGCCGCGCTGTGCCTGGCACACCAACCGCTTTATGCCGTAGTGGCCGAGGCCGAGCAAGCGCTGGCACTGCAACGACAGCTACGCGACAGCGGCTGCCAGACCGAGGTGTTGCATGGTACCCAGGCCCTTGAGCAGGTAGCTGCTGATAGCCAGGTTCAGGTGGTCATGGCCGCCATCGTCGGCGCAGCCGGTTTGCGGCCGACGCTGGCGGCAGTCAAGGCTGGCAAGCGCGTATTGCTCGCCAACAAGGAAGCGCTGGTAATGTCGGGCGCGCTGTTCATGCAGGCAGTGCAGCAGTCCGGCGCGGTCCTCCTGCCAATCGACAGTGAACATAACGCCATCTTCCAATGCATGCCCAGAGACTATGCCCGCGGCCTGTCCCAGGTTGGGGTGCGGCGCATCCTGCTTACCGCTTCTGGCGGCCCATTTTTGCAGTTAAGTGCCGAGGAGTTGAGCCGGGTCACGCCAGCCCAGGCCTGTGCTCATCCGAACTGGAGTATGGGGCAGAAGATCTCGGTCGATTCGGCCAGCATGATGAACAAGGGGCTCGAGCTGATCGAGGCCTGCTGGCTGTTCGATGCTGCGCCGCATCAGGTTGAAGTGGTGGTGCATCCGCAGAGCGTCGTGCACTCGCTGGTCGACTATGTTGATGGATCAGTGCTGGCGCAACTGGGTAATCCGGACATGCGTACGCCGATAGCCCACGCTCTGGCCTGGCCGGAGCGCATTGATTCGGGGGTCAGCGCCCTTGATCTGTTGAGTACCGGCAGACTGGATTTCCAGGCCCCTGATGTTCTGCGCTTCCCCTGTCTGCAACTGGCCAGGCAGGCGGCAGAGGCGGGGGGTACCGCATGCGTGCAACTCAACGCAGCGAACGAAGTGGCGGTAGAGGCTTTCCTGCGCGGACGCATTGGTTTTGCCGCTATCCCTGTTATCATCGAGCATGTACTGAACTGCACGGCCCCAGAGCCAGTCCAAGATCTGGATCACATCATGGCCGCGGACTACAAAGCCCGCGAACAGGCTAATGACTGGCTGAAAAAAGGGTTCTGAGCAGGGAATGCTAAGGCTCAAGCCATTTACCTTCCAGGCGAGGCGTTGAATGGATCTGTTATTTACCCTGCTGGCTACCATTGTGGCCCTGGGCTTGTTGGTTACCATCCACGAATACGGCCACTTCTGGGTTGCCAGGCGTTGTGGCGTCAAGGTTTTGCGCTTCTCCATCGGTTTTGGTTCCGCCCTGTACCGCTGGCATGACAAGCGCGGGACCGAATTTGTCATCGCTGCCATCCCGCTGGGTGGTTACGTCAAGATGCTCGACGAGCGCGAGGCTCCGGTTGACGACGCCGAGCTCGACCAGGCTTTCAATCGCAAGGATGTCAAACAGCGCATTGCCATAGTAGCTGCTGGCCCGATCGCCAACTTCCTGCTGGCGATTGTGGCCTTCTGGCTGATAGCCGTTATGGGCATTACTACGCTGGCGCCGGTACTAGGCCCAGTGCAGGAGGACAGTGTCGCCGCCCGTGCGGGCTTGGTCGAAGGCCTTGAGGTAGTGGAAGTGGACGGCGTGCGCACCCGCAGCTGGCACGACGTCAACCTGCAGTTGATTCGGCGCCTGGGTGAAACCGGCGAGATGCAGGTGATGGCTATCGACTCTCCAGGAGCGACGCCGCAGTCCTACAGTCTGGTGCTTAGCGACTGGCTGCGCGGTGCCGACCAGCCTGATCCGATTGCTGCGCTGGGACTTACCAATTGGCGGCCGGACGTTGCGCCGCTGCTCGGCGAGATTAGCAGCGGCGGTGCGGCCCAGGCTGCAGGCCTGCAGGCCGGGGATCTGATCGTCAGCATTGATGGCGGGGCGGTGGACAACTGGGTTACTCAGGTCGTACCGGCTATTCAGAGCAGCCCTGGACAGCCGCTGGTCATGGGGCTGGAGCGGGATGGTCGCCGCATGTCGGTGACGGTTACTCCTGAAGCCCGCGAGCAGGGTGGGCAAGTATCCGGATTTATCGGCGCTGGGGTAGCAGCGTTCGAGTGGCCGGAGCACATGATTCGGCAAATTGATTACAATCCCCTGGTCGCCATTCCGGTGGCGGTGGGCAAGACCTGGGACATGACGGTTCTGACCCTGGAGTCATTGAAAAAGATGCTCACCGGGCTGGTCTCGGCAAAAAACTTGAGTGGCCCGATAACCATTGCTAAAGTGGCGGGCGCTTCGGCCAAGTCGGGACCCGAGAGTTTTCTCAATTTCATAGCCTATCTGAGCATCAGTCTGGGCGTATTGAATCTGTTGCCCATCCCTGTGCTTGATGGCGGTCATCTGGTCTACTACACGGCTGAATGGATACGTGGCAAGCCACTGTCGGAACGCTTGCAGGGCTGGGGCCTGCAAATTGGCCTGACCCTGATTGTCGGAGTGATGCTGTTTGCCATATATAACGATATTAGTCGCCTGGGTGGATAAGCTCAGACGTGCAAGACCACGCTCTGCCGCACGCGGTAGAAACGAATTTAACCAGTCAGCCAGAACGGATTTCATGAAACGTTACCTATTGCCTGCGCTATTGCTGATACTCCTGGCGCCAGGAGCTTTTGCCGACGCCTTCCAGATCTCCGACATCCGCATTAATGGGTTGCAGCGGGTCTCCGCCGGCAGCGTGTTTGGCGCCTTGCCGCTGAAGATTGGCGAGACGGTGGACGACCAGGCACTGGTTGAGGCTTCTCGCTCGCTGTTCAGAACCGGTTTCTTTCAGGATATCGAGCTGGGTCGTGATGGCTCGGTGCTGGTGATTACTGTGGTCGAGCGGCCTTCCATTGCCGCTATTGAGCTAGAGGGTAACAAGGCCATCAAGAGTGAGGATCTGCTGACCGGTCTCACGGCAGCAGGTCTGGCTGAAGGCGAGATTTTCCAGCAGGCCACCCTTGAGGGTGTGCGCAACGAGTTGCTGCGTCAGTACGTGGCTCAAGGCCGCTATTCAGCCGAAATTGAAACCGAGGTAGTGGCCGAGCCACGCAACCGGGTGACGCTGAAGATCAACATCAGCGAGGGTTCGGTAGCCTCCATCAAGCATGTCAACGTGGTGGGTAATACGGTCTTCACCAATGACGAGCTGACCAACCTGTTCGAACTCAGCCCTTCCAACTGGTTGTCGTTCTTCCGCAACGATGACAAGTACTCCCGGGAGAAGCTGTCAGGTGACCTGGAGCGTCTGCGTTCCTGGTATCTGGATCGCGGTTACATCAATATGGATATCGCCTCCACGCAGGTGTCCATCACCCCCGACAAGAAGAATGTCTATATCACCGTCAACGTCGACGAAGGTGAGCGCTACACGGTCCGTGATGTGCGCCTGTCCGGTGACTTGGTGGTAGATGAGGCGGAAGTTCGCCGCCTGCTGCTGGTTGAATCGGGTCAGGTGTTTTCCCGCCAGGTGATGACGGCTACCTCTGATTTGATCAGCCGCCGTCTGGGTAACGAAGGCTATACCTTTGCCAACGTCAACGGCATTCCCGAGGTGCACGAGGACGATCGCAGCGTAACCGTGACCTTCTTCGTCGACCCGGGCAGCAGGGCCTACGTCAATCGCATCAACTTCCGTGGCAATACCAAGACTGATGACGAAGTTCTGCGTCGCGAAATGCGCCAGATGGAAGGCGGTTGGGCATCTACCTATCTGATCGATCAGTCCAAGGTACGTCTTGAGCGCCTGGGCTTCTTCAGGCAGGTCGATGTTGAAACTGTGCAAGTCCCCGGCGCCGACGACCTGATCGACGTCAACTACTCAGTAGAAGAGCAGCCCTCCGGTTCTGTTACCGCGAGTGTTGGTTTTGCTCAGGGTACGGGTCTGATTCTGGGTGGCTCGATCAGCCAGAACAACTTCTTCGGTACAGGTAACCGAGTGAGCTTCGGTGCCAACCGCTCCGAGTATCAGACCTCGCTGTCCTTTGGCTTCCTCAACCCCTACTTCACGGTTGATGGGGTGAGTCTAGGCTACAACGCCTTCTATCGGACTACCGATTACGACCGGCTGAATGTGGATATCTCCAGCTACGCGGTGGACTCATATGGTGGCGGCGTTAATATCGGCTATCCCATTTCCGATACCTCGCGTCTGAACTTCGGCCTGACTGCACAGCAGGACAAGATCAAGACCGGTACCTTCACCGTTAACGAAATCAACGATTTCCTCGCGCTTGAGGGTGACAGCTTCACCAACTTCAAACTCAACACTACCTGGTCGCAGTCGACGCTGAACCGTGGCGTATTCCCCGACCGTGGTTCCTCCCAGTCGGTGAGCTTTGAAACCACCCTGCCGGGCAGCGACCTGTATTTCTACATGATTGATTACCGCGGCCAGCGTTACTTCCCTATTTCCGAGGATCTGACCCTGCGTGCGCATTCCAAGCTCGGTTTTGCCCGCCGCTTCGGTTCTACTGAGCAAGTACCTTTCTACGAGCATTACTATGCTGGCGGTATTGGTTCGGTACGTGGTTACCGGGACAGCACCCTGGGCCCAAGAAGCACGCCCAGTGCGGCAGATCCGGATCGTGATGAGCTGCCCTTCGGCGGTAACATAAGCTTGACTGGTGGTCTGGAACTGATCTTCCCGGTGCCCTTTGTTACTGATCAGCGCTCGCTACGCACTGTGCTGTTTCTCGATGCCGGTAACGTCTACGACACTTTCTGTGGCAGTTCGCGCGATCCGCTGCCAAGCGGCGACAAGAATCCGGGTTGTGGCAAAGTTGACCTGGGCGAATTGCGTTACAGTGCAGGTCTAGGTTTGTCCTGGATCACGGCCTTGGGTCCGTTGGGCTTCAGCCTGGCGGTGCCGCTGAACAATGAGTCAGGTGACAAGACACAAGTATTCCAGTTTACCCTGGGTCAGAACTTCTGAAGCCAGATCTCCAAGACAATTGATAGGAGCTGTAGAGTGCGCAAGTTTATTCAAGTTGCAGTAATGTCGGCGCTGGTCATGGCCAGCTTCCCGGCAGCCGCCCAGATGAAGATCGCTGTACTGGATTACCAGATGGCACTGCTGGAGTCGGATGCAGCCAAGCGGTACTCCGTTGATGCGGAAAAAAAATTCGGCACCCAGCTGCAGCGTCTGAGAAACCTCGAGGCTGAAGCCAAGCGACTGCAGGAACGCATGCAGCGTGATGGCGATAAGCTGAATCAGACCGAGCTGGAAAAGATTGATCTGGAATTTCGCCAGAAGGCGCGTGAGTTCCAGATTCAGTCCAAGGAACTCAATGAAGCCAAGGCTGTTGCTGATCGTGAGATGCTGGAAAGCCTCAAGCCCAAGCTTGATCAGGCGGTAGAGTCCGTCATTCAGGCTGGCGGTTATGATCTGGTGCTGGAACGTAGCACGGTAGTGGATGCCAAGCCCGAGTTTGACATTACTCGCCAGGTCATCGAGCGCCTGAACAGCTTGCGCTGAATATGGCTGACTTGACCGTCGCAGCATGCTGGACCCTTGCCGATCTGGCTGCGCGCGTTGACGCGCAGTTGATCGGCGATGGCACCCAGGTGGTAACCGGACTGGCGACGCTGCAGGATGCAAATCCCGACCAGCTCAGCTTTCTTGCCAACAGCCAGTACCGCAAGTACCTCGCGGACTCCCAGGCAGGGGCAGTACTGCTGACCGAAGCCGATGCCCAGGCATTCAAGGGCAACGCGCTGGTGGTAGCCAACCCTTATCTTGCTTATGCCCGCCTGTCCCATCTGTTTGATCCCAAGCCGCGCCCGTCGGCGGGTATCCATCCTTCAGCGGTAATAGCGGCCGATGCTCAGGTAGATCCCAGTGCCAGTATCGGGGCGGGTGCCGTCGTCGAGGCTGGAGCCGTTATTGGTGCCGATGTGGTGCTGGGCGCACAATGCTACGTGGGTGCCCGCTCGCGTATTGGTACGGGTGGTTGGCTGGCCTCGCGGGTAACCCTTTACCATGACGTCATCATCGGCGACCGGGTGGTTATCCAGTCTGGCGCCGTAGTTGGCTCGGAAGGTTTTGGTTTTGCCGGAGACGCAGGTCAATGGCAGAAGATTGCCCAGATCGGTGGGGTGCGTGTCGGCAACGATGTGGAGATAGGTGCCAATACCACTATCGACCGCGGCGCGCTGTCCGACACTCGTATCGGTGATGGGGTAAAGCTCGACAACCAGATTCAGATCGCGCACAACGTACAGATCGGCGATTACACTGCCATGGCAGCCTGTGTCGGCATTTCTGGCAGTACACGCATTGGTCGGCACTGTACCATCGCCGGCGGTGTGGGTATGGTCGGGCACATTGAAATCTGCGATAACGTCTTTGTCAGTGGCATGACCATGGTTACCCGCTCCATTACCGAGCCGGGAGCCTATTCCTCGGGTACTGCCATGCAGACGTCCGCTGACTGGAAAAAGAGTGCCGCTCGTTTTCGTCAGCTCGATAGCCTGGCAAAACGCGTTCAGCAGTTGGAAAAGCAACTGCTTGAGGTGACTCGGGATACCCAGAGCTCATCTGAGTCCTGAGTCGCGCCCTACGGCGCCTATTATTATTACTGCAAGGCCTGCGAATACATGGATATCAAGGAAATAAAAGAATACCTGCCCCACCGTTACCCGTTTTTGCTGGTGGACAGGGTGGTCGAGCTCAACCTTGAGGCTCGCCATATTCGCGCCTACAAGAACGTCTCGGTCAACGAGCCTTTTTTCAACGGCCACTTTCCCGAGCATCCGATCATGCCCGGTGTGCTGATTATCGAGGCCATGGCTCAGGCGGCAGGTCTGTTGGGGTTCAAGATGATGAACGTAAAGCCCTCCGACGGTACGCTCTACTACTTCGTCGGTACCGACAAGTTGCGCTTTCGCCAGCCGGTAGTGCCGGGTGATCAGTTGCACCTGGAAGCTCAGCACCTGAGCAACAGACGCGGTATCTGGAAGTTTGCCTGCCGTGCCCTGGTGGACGGCAAAGAGGCCTGTGCCGGCGAAATCATCTGTGCGGAACACAAGATATGAGTCGAATTCATCCCCAGGCGATCGTTGATCCGTCCGCCCGGCTGGCTGAAGACGTAGAAGTCGGGCCCTGGACGCTGATAGGTCCTGACGTAGAGATTGGTGCCGGTACCGTTGTCGGCCCGCATGTGGTTATTCGCGGCCCGACTACCATCGGGCAGCACAACCGCATTTTTCAGTTTTCCTCGGTAGGGGAAGAGTGTCAGGACAAGAAATACAACGGCGAGCCGACCAGGCTGGTCATTGGCGACCACAACGTGATTCGTGAAGGCTGCACGCTGCACCGCGGCACAGTACAGGACCAGGGCGTAACCACCATTGGCAGCCACAACCTGCTTATGGCCTATGTGCATGTGGCCCATGACTGCGTGGTCGGCGACCACATCATCATGGCCAACAACGCAACCATCGCCGGTCACGTCCGGGTTGGGGATGGCGCCATACTCGGCGGCTACACCACGGTGCACCAGTTTTGCCACCTCGGCCCCTGGTCGATGAGTGCGGCCAACAGCGCCGTGTTCAAGGATATCCCGGCCTACGTGATGGTCGGTGGTAATCCGGCCAGTGCCCACGGCATGAATTTCGAAGGTATGCGCCGCCGTGGCTTCAGCCCCGAGCTGCTGTCAGCACTGCGCCGGGCCTACAAGGTGGTTTACCGCCAGGGTTTGACCTTGCAGGACGCGCTGAAAGCACTGGATGAGCCCGCACAACAGTTTCCCGAGATTGCCCTGTACCGGGACTCCATACTGGCTTCGACCCGCGGTATCACACGCTAGCCATGCCTGCTTCAGCCGACGCGGCCACCAAGCCCACTCTGTGCATAGCCTTGGTCGCCGGTGAAGCCTCCGGCGACACCCTCGGCGCCGGGCTGATACGCGCACTCAAGCAGCACTACCCTAACGCACGCTTTATCGGCATAGGTGGGCCGCGCATGCTCGCCGAAGGCATGCAGACTCAGGTGCCGATGGAGCGTCTTTCGGTGATGGGGCTGGTTGAGGTGCTGGGCCGTCTGCGCGAACTGCTGGGCATCCGCAAAGCCCTGGTCAGCTATCTCAAGGCGCAGCAGCCCGACGTCTTTATCGGTATCGATGCCCCGGATTTCACCCTGAACGTCGAGAAGCAACTGCGCGACGCAGGCATTCCCACAGTGCACTATGTCAGCCCCTCAGTCTGGGCCTGGCGCGAAAAGCGCGTGCTGGGGATACGCCAGTCCACCGATCTGATGCTCACACTCTTTCCCTTCGAAGAAGCGGTGTACCAGAAGCATGGCGTAGCTGTGCGCTGTGTCGGCCATACCCTGGCCGACCAGATAGCACTGCAACCGGATCGTCAGGCCGCACGCGTCACGCTGGGGCTGGAGCAGCAGGCGCGCGTAGTGGCGCTGATGCCGGGCAGCCGCAACGGTGAGCTGCGCAAGCTGGGACTATTGTTTTTGCACACAGCCGCCTGGTGCATGGAGCGGCAGCCGCAACTGACCTTCATTATGCCCTGCGCCAATATCGAGCGGCGCGAGCAGATGGAGGCTATCCAGGCGGAAAGCGGTCTGACCCTGCCGCTGACCCTGCTCAACGGTCAGGCACACGAAGCCCTGGCCGCCTGCGATGCGGTGCTGATCGCCTCCGGCACCGCCACCCTGGAGGCCATGCTGTTCAAGCGGCCGATGGTGGTGGCCTACCGTATGGCGGGTCTTACCTTCAAAATTCTCAAGCGGCTGGTCAAGGTCGGACACGTATCGCTGCCCAACCTGCTGGCCGGCCGTGAAGTGGTGCCGGAGTTTCTGCAGGACGCCGCTACCCCCGAAGCCATGGGCCAGGCCCTGCTGG
>JBKBSI010000045.1:0-20018 GCA_046291745.1 Pseudomonas sp.
TGCCTACTGGACAACTAGGCTGACATAGGGGGTTGGCAATGCGACAAATACGCAACGATTACCGCTGTGACGAGGGCCATATAGCTTCCGAAATAACGCACGAAGTAGTCTTTCAATACATTGACCTGAAAACCGGTAGACCTTCGGCACCACTTTCTAAACGCGAGTTGGAACAGATTCTGACTGAACCAGAATTCGAAGGCTTAAGCCTCGAGTTTCTGCATGAAAACAGTGCCGGCTTGAGTATGCCGCATGACTTGGGGGTGTGCGGAAACCCAAAGCTGATAGGCGCTCCAGCATAGGCAGAGACTGAAGATTTCTGGGAAATATAAGCTAGACCCTACTATCTTGCTGAATCTCCATGGATCGTGGGCCTTTAATCCAGGACCCACTCAAACCTTAAAACGATAACCACAAACCAAGGTGAAATATGAAAACAGGATTTCTTGCAGTGCTTGCGGTTGTGTTGGTTTCTGGCTGTGCCACCGTTTCCAGAGATATGGCGTTGACTACAGAAGGCAGCCCGCAGTCAGAAGTAATGATCTATCGTCCTGGTGCTTTTCCGGCAGGCGCCGGAGGCATGTTGGTCGGCTACAGTGACCAGTACTTTGGTTCGCTGCGAAATAATCAGTACATGCGCGTGCGGTTAGACTCTGGAATTTACGACTTTCAGGTAAAGGCCAACGGCAGCCCTGCCTCCAGCCTGCGGGTAAATCTTGAACCCGACGCGGCAGTCTGCTTGCGCAGCAATATCAATCCAGCGGTGGCTACCGTCGTCCTACTGCCATTCGCTTCTAACATGATCGCGTGGTTTCAACTAAGTCAGGTGGAATGCCCTGACGCCAGTGTGCTGGCTGACTATACGGAAGTGCCGCTCTAGTGCTTTCCGACTCGGCTAGCCCTACCCTGACGTCTGCACCTAGGGCAGTCGTTGCGGTTATCTCTCCTATGCTCTCAGCAGGTACCAACTGAACATGACCTACTCTGAATGGATTCTGGTTTACGCATTAAACAGCTTGTTCTGGAAATGGGTTATCAGTTGGGGTGGCGCGCAGTGGCTTGAAGGCTGGAGGTCGTGGTTTTTTATCAGTTGGTTTGCGCCGAGATGGAGCGCTGAGGGCATAAGGCTTTTTGCGGTGGTTTTATGGTTCTTCACAACCCTCTGGTTCATTGGCGGCTTTTTCAATGAGAACATACGTAATTCTGACTTCTTGTTGTGAAGCGCTCAGTCATGCCAGCCGCCTCCCGCTTTATAGCCCTGGCATCATACGTATGACTGCATACCCTTGAAGAGGTACACCAATAGATCCCGGGAAAACTGGCCGCTTTGATGCTAGGCTTTTCAATGAGATCCGGGGCTTTTCTTAAGCAGGCTGGACGATACTTAAAACGGGCTGGCTTGCCCTAGCCTTCAGGGTTGCGCCAGCGATGTCTAACGCCCGAGCTGAAAATGACACTTCATGGCGCTTGCTCTCGTTATTTTTCTGCCGTTGCTGGGTGCATTGCTGCCCGCGCTCAACCGTGAGGCCAATACCCGTGCGCTAGCGTTGCTGACAGCCTTACCGGTAGCGCTTAGCTTCTTGATTCCGCTGTATTTGGCGCCCGCTGTCCTCGATGGCCAGACCCTGATCCGCGAGCTGGCCTGGGCGCCCTCCTTCGGTTTGAGCTTTGCGCTGCGCCTGGATGCGCTGGGGTTGCTGTTCGCGCTGTTGATCACAGGTATCGGCGGCCTGATTCTGTTGTACGCCCGCTACTATTTCGAGGGCAAGGCCGCAGCCGCCCGCTTTTACACCCTGATTCTGCTGTTCATGGCGGCCATGCTGGGCATTGTGCTGTCTGAAAACCTGCTGGTTATGCTGGTTTTCTGGGAGCTGACCAGCCTGGTGTCATTTCTGCTGATCGGTTTTACCAGCGACAAGTCCCGAGCCCGTCGGGGCGCCCGCATGTCGCTGGTGATAACCGGTGGCGGCGGGTTGTTGCTGCTGGCAGGTCTGGTTCTGCTGGGGCAGATAGTCGGCAGTTACCAATTGTCTGATGTGCTTGCCGCCGGTGAGCAGATCAAGGGGCATGCGCACTACCCGCTCATCCTTTGCCTGGTTTTACTCGGCGCCTTCACCAAATCCGCGCAGTTTCCATTCCATCTCTGGCTGCCCCACGCCATGGCCGCGCCTACGCCGGTCTCCGCCTACCTTCACAGTGCCACCATGGTAAAGGCCGGGCTGTTTCTGATGGCTCGCCTGCATCCGGCACTGGCTGATACCGAGTTGTGGTTCACCCTGGTCACCCTTACCGGCATGCTGACACTGATGGTGGGCGCCTTCGTGGCCATGTTCATGCACGACATGAAGGGCCTGCTGGCGTACTCAACCATTTCCCACCTGGGCCTGATCACCCTGTTGCTTGGCCTCGGCACTCCCGCTGCAATGAGCGCAGCGCTGTTCCATCTGGTTTGCCATGCGCTGTTCAAGGCGCCGCTGTTCATGATGGCGGGCTACGTGGACCAGATCACCGGCACCCGTGACATGCGCAATATCAATGGCCTCTGGCGGTATATGCCGGCGTTGATGGTGCTGTCGGGCATTTCTGCTGCCGCCATGGCCGGACTGCCGCTGATGAGCGGCTACCTGAGCAAGCAGATGCTGATGACCGAAAGCCTGCAGGTCGCCGCGCCGCTATGGGCAATCGGTTTTATTCCGGTTTGGGTTACCCTCGCCGGGCTGTTTTCTGTCGCCTATTCCATCCGCATTTTCCACAACGTGTTCTTCAACGGCCTACCTGTCGATCTCCCCAAATGGCCGCCCCACGCGCCCCGCCCGCTTGCCCTGCTGCCGATTGCACTGCCAGTGCTTGCCTCGCTGTATATCGGCCTGATGCCCGCCCAGGTCTACGATTATCTGGTGCACCCGGCCGTGGATGCTGCGCGGCAGTTGAGCCTGCCGACCGTAGACTTCAGCAGTTTGGGGGCAGACAGTCGCTTGCTGATAATGAGCCTGGCGGCGATGTTTGGAGGCCTGCTGTTCTATCTGGCCCGCAACCCCCTGTTTCGCATCCACAGTCGACTGCCGGAGGTCGATGCCAAGGAGATTTTTGACTGGGTTTTACGCAAGGCCATCAGCCTGGCGCAAAAGCGCGTGTACCAGTTGGAGAACGGCTCTTTACAGCGTTATCTGGCCTTCCTGATTCTGACCACCATCACCCTGGTGGGGTTGGCAGTGATCAAAGTACCAGCCTGGCGTGGTGAGGTGGCACTGACGCCTCCAGATCTGCTTACCACTGGCGGCACACTGATATTGGCGCTCTCGGCTATCGGCGTGGTGTTGCTGCACCACCAACGGTTGCGCGCGCTGATCATGGTCGGCGTTACCGGCCTGTTCGTAACTCTGACCTTTGCCCGCTTCTCGGCACCAGACCTGGCCCTGACGCAGCTGTCGGTGGAGGTCATGGCCGTGGTGATCATGATGCTGGCCCTGTCCTTCCTGCCCCAGGAATCGCCAAAGGAATCCTCGAACCGTCGACGCGGCAGGGATTTGCTACTCGCCAGCATTGCTGGCCTTGGGGTGAGCCTCTTGTGCTTTGCCGTGCTGACCCGCCCGCAGGAAAGCATTTCCGGCTTCTTCCTCGCCAACAGCCTGTCCGGCGGCGGCGGTACCAACGTAGTGAACGTGATTCTGGTGGACTTCCGCGGTTTTGATACCCTGGGTGAAATTACCGTTCTGGGTATCGCTGCCGTAGCGGTGTTTGCCTTTACCGGGGAGCTGCACCTGAAGGAGCGTGTTGCTGGCAACCCAGACAGCCTCTGGGTTGCGGAACCTTATCCGGTAATTCTCAGCATGGTCTCGCGCATTGTGTTGCCGATTGCGCTGCTGGTGTCTGCCTATATCTTCCTGCGCGGCCACAACCTGCCTGGTGGTGGATTTATTGCCGGGCTGATCACTGCGGTGGCCCTGACCCTGCAATACATGTCTGGTGGGCTGGTGTGGGCCCAAGAGCGGATGCTTACCCACTTCCGGCCTTTGATTGGCGGCGGCATTCTGATTGCTACGGCTACCGGCCTGGGCAGTTGGTTGTTCGGGCATCCGTTCCTGACTTCAACCTTTGGCCATATGGACTGGCCCGTTATCGGCGAGTTTGAACTGGCCAGCGCCTTGCTGTTTGACCTGGGGGTGTATACCACTGTAGTCGGCTCCACCCTGCTGATCCTCGCCAACCTGGGCAAGCTGATGACCGTCGCTGGTCCCGGACAGGAGGTCGGCTGATGGAACTGCAGTTTTCGCTAGCCCTTGGGGTGCTGACTACCTGTGGTGTTTACCTGCTGCTGCGGGCTAGAACCTTTTCTGTCATCCTTGGCCTGACGCTGTTGTCCCACGCGGTCAATCTGTTTCTGTTCAGTACCGGTCGCCTGACCACTGGCGCGCCGCCCATTGTTGGCCTGGTTGCGGAAAGCGCCGACCCCCTGCCCCAGGCCCTGGTGCTAACCGCTATCGTTATCAGCTTTGCGATGACCGCCTTCGTTGTGGTGCTGGCCCTGAAGGCAGCGGTAGAGCTGCGTAATGACCACGTCGATGGGGAAGACCCGGACGAGGACCGGCTATGAATCACCTGATGATTCTGCCGATTCTGATCCCGCTGATTGCGGGTGCCAGCCTGTTGTTGGTGTATCGCTACAAAACCGGGCGCCAGCGCTCTATCAGTGTCACCAGTACCCTGCTATTGACCATGCTCGGTGGTTGGGCACTGTTCACCGCGGGCTCCGGCGAGCACCTTCTGTATCATCTCGGCAACTGGCCCGCGCCCTTCGGTATTGTGCTGGTACTGGATCGTCTCAGCGCGGTCATGCTGGCACTGACCGCTGGGCTGGCTCTGTTTTGCGTGCTCTACGCCTGCCGCGGTATTGATCGCCAGGGCGCTCACTTTCACGCCTTGTTCCAGTTCCAGTTGGCGGGGATCAACGGCGCCTTTCTGACCGGCGATCTGTTCAACCTGTTCGTGTTTTTTGAAGTACTGCTGATTGCCTCCTATGCCCTGCTGCTGCACGGCGGCGGCCGGGCCCGCAGCCGGGCAGGCCTGCACTATGTGATCATCAATCTGGTCGGCTCGGCCTTGTTTCTGATGGCATTGGGCATTCTCTATGGCCTGACCGGCACCCTGAACATGGCTGATCTGGCCATCGCCATTGCCAGTAGCGGGGACAGTGATCGCGCCTTGCTGACCGGCGCAAGCATGCTGTTGCTGGTGGTGTTTGGTATCAAGGCGGCGATATTGCCCCTGCTGTTCTGGCTGCCAAGGGCCTATTCCGCCGCCAGTGCGCCGGTGGCCGCGCTCTTTGCCATCATGACCAAGGTCGGCATATACGCCATTATCCGGGTCTTTCTGCTGGTGTTCGGGCTGGGCGAGTCCCCGGCCAATACCACCGCCTGGGCCTGGATCTGGCCGCTGGCGCTGCTGACCCTGGCGCTGGGCGGCGTCGGGGTACTTGGCTCGGCCAGCTTGCGCACCAAGACCGCTTACCTGGTAATAGTCTCGGTCGGCACGCTATTGGCGACGCTCAGCTTCATGACCACCACCAGTCTTGCCGCCGCGCTCTTCTATCTGATCCACAGCACCTGCATGACGGCGGTGTTCTTTCTCCTGGCTGATCTGGTGGGTCGGCATCGGGAGCAAGGCTATGATCGCTTTACCGGTATTTCGCCGGTTGCCCACCGCTGGCTGCTGGGCACGCTGTTTCTGGTCGCGGCAGTCAGTCTGGCCGGGCTACCGCCCTTCAGTGGCTTTGTCAGCAAGCTGTGGATTCTGCAGGCAACCGCAGGTGAAGATATGGGCTTCTGGCTCTGGGCAGTGCTGCTGGCGGCGGCTCTGTTGACCATCACTGCAGTCAGCCGTGCAGGCAGCAGCTGGTTCTGGAAGCCCGGAGAGCTTACCGCCCCGGCTGAACCGCTGGACCGTAGCTGCTTTGCCCTGGTCTGGTTGATGACCAGTGTCAGTATTGTGCTAGCGCTGCTGGCAGAACCGGTGGGACAGTATCTCCTGCTGACCGCAGAGCAATTGCATGCGCCAGAAGCTTACGTGCGGGCGGTGTTGCCGGAAACCTTTTTACACTATCAGTCACAGCTCCAGGAGACGGCCCCATGAAACCCTGGTCATACTGGATTCCCCGCCCGCTGTTTTCGGTATTTCTGGCGGTTTTGTGGCTGCTGATGCTGAACAGTCTGGCACCCGGGCACGTGCTACTGGGAATACTCCTCGGCCTGGCAATACCCTTTCTGACCCATGCCTTCTGGCCAGAGCAAGCCCAGGTAAGCCGCCCCCTGCCGCTGCTCAAATACTTTCTGGTACTGCTGCTGGATATTATCAAGTCGAACCTGACCGTGGCCTTGCGCATCCTCGGCTCAAGCCGCAACTTGAGCCCCGGCTTTTTTACCTTTCCGCTGGAGCTGGACGACGACTTCGCCATCACCATCCTGGCCAGCACCATTTCCCTGACGCCCGGTACCGTCTCTACCCATTACGACGCAGAAAAACGCACCCTGCTGATTCACGCGCTGCACCTGGAAGACGAGGCGGAAGCTATTGCCGCCATCAAACAACGCTACGAGCGCCCGCTGAAGGAGATATTCCGATGATCGCCTTCGTCATCCCTATCGCCATGGGGCTGTTCGCCCTCGCGGTGCTGATGAACCTCTACCGCCTGCTTCTAGGCCCTGATATGACTGACCGCATCCTGGCCATGGATACCCTGATGATCAACACCATTGCCCTGATCGTGCTGGCAGATATTCGTATGGGGGTTGGCTTTTTGTTTGAGGCGGCGCTGCTGATTGCACTCATGGGTTTTGTCAGCACCGTGGCCATGAGCAAGTATCTGCTACGGGGGGATGTGATCGAATGACTGTCACCGGAATGCCCTGGCTACTGGATCTGCTGATTGCGATGTTTCTGCTCCTGGGCGGCCTGGTGGCGCTGATCGGCTCATTTGGGCTGGCCAAAATGCCCGACTTCTACATGCGCCTGCACGGCCCGACCAAAGCCAGCACGCTGGGGGTAGGCTGCGTATTACTTGGCTCGCTACTGTACTTCAGCCACCAGCAGGAAGGCCTGTCCGTGCAGGAGGCCCTGGTAACCCTGTTTCTGTTCACCACCGCACCCGTCAGCGCCCACATGCTGGCCAAAGCCGCCCTGCACCGTCGGCTGCGGGCCGTGGATCGCACGCGCAACAAACCTTTTGATTGAACCAGGTTGATTGAGGCAAGCCCACCTCCTGGACCATAATGACCAAGCCGCGCATCCAGCAGGCGAATAACATTCAGGGACGAATCCGTAGTGGCATCCGCAAGTAGCAAAATCGACCGTATCTGGCTGACATTTCTTATCCTCTCAGGGCTCACACTGAGTGCCTTCCTGGCCACTAACGCTTTCGATGCGAGCGTCATGCTATCAGGCATTCTGTGTGTTGGCCTGATCGCTATCGGCCGACGTGAAGGCTACCTTTTTGGCCTGTACAGCAGCCTTTCCTACTCTATTCTGGCCTACGGCAACGGCCTGTATGGCGAGGTGTACCTCAACCTGCTGTTTTTCGTACCAACCGGCGTCATTGGCTACCTTATGTGGCGCCGCCACACAGCGAAAGGCAGAACCGTAGTGATGCGCCAGCTTGGCTGGAATCAGGGGCTAATGGTTGCAGCTTTCTGTATCGCCAGCACTCTCGGGCTGGGGTTATTCCTGAGCCTGAACCCACTGCAAAACACGCCCTATATCGACGCCACAACCAATGTGCTTTCCGTTGTCGCCACCTTTCTCATGATGTTGCGATACAAGGAGCAGTGGCTGCTCTACATCCTTCTGAACATCGTCACCATCGCAATGTGGCTGCTGCGGGTTGCGGCAGAGGGTCAGGCGGGTGATCTGATGGTGGTGATGTGGTCGTTGTTTCTTTGCAACTCGGTATTCGGATACTGGCGTTGGCACAGGGGTGCCACTGAGAGCATTGCCGCCGATACATCGCTAGGCAAAAGGCAGGCCGCATGCGACGGGGTCTGACGCTGGGCAAGTATGCGCCCTTTCATCGCGGCCACCAGTTTGTAGTAGAAACCGCTCTAAGCGAGGTCGATGAGCTGGTGGTGTTGATTTATGCCACCGAGGTCATTGATGTACCGTTGCAGGTGCGCGCCAAGTGGATACGAGACTTGTATCCAATGGTGCGCGTCATTGAGGCGTGGGATGGGCCTGAAGGCTACGGCGACACGCCGGAAATCCGCAGCGAGCAGGAAAACTACATTCTCAAGAAACTCGATGGGCTGCGCATCACCCACTTCTACTCCAGCGAGTTCTATGGCGACCACGTAAGCCGCGCGCTAGGAGCAGTCGACCGCAGGATAGATGAGCAACGCTCGACAGTACCCATCAGCGGCACAGCGCTGCGTGCTGATTACTTCTCAGGGCGTGAATACATCGCCCCGCAGGTCTATGCCGACCTGATCACCAAAGTATGCTTTATGGGGGCGCCCTCTACCGGCAAGACCACCCTCGCCCGCTCTCTGGCCGAACGGCACAACACCCAATGGATGCCGGAGTACGGTGCGCAGTACTGGCTGGAGCATCAGATCGACCGGCGGATAACGCTTGATCAGTTCGAGGAAATCGCGCCGGAGCACCTCCGTCGTGAGGATGCCTTGACGCTGCAAAGCGACAAGTACCTGTTCTGCGATACCAGCCCCATCACCACCCATGTGTTCGCCAAGGACTACCACGGCGAGGCTGGCCCCATCCTGAGCCGCCTGGCCAGCGAGGCCGAAAAGCGCTACGACCTGGTGTTTCTCTGCGATACCGACATTCCCTATGCCGACACCTGGGACCGCAGCGGCGACCAGAAACGTCAGTGGTTTCAAAAACAGATTGAAGCCGACCTATGCGCCAGACGCGTACCCTTTTTCAGAGTCCGCGGAACATTGGAAGAGCGCATCGTGCGGGTCAATGAGGTCCTTGGTCAGTACCGTCAATTTGGCAACCTGCTGGACATCCCTTGATCGACATTAAACATCCAAAAGACCTACTACGCTTACGCCGCCTGGCCCTGTCTGCGCAGGGTCTGTTGCAGACGCAAGCCTTTGGTCGTGGGTTGCCTGGCGCGCGTAAGGCTATCAATCACATAGGCTACGTGCAGATCGATACCATCTCGGTGGTCCAGCGCGCGCACCATCACGTGTTGCGCTCGAGAGTGCCAGACTTCAAGCCCGCCATGGCCCATCAGATGTTGCGCGACGGCGACATTTTTGAGTACTGGGCACACGCGGCCGCGTTCTTGCCAATGGCCGATTTCCGCTTCTCCCTGCCCTATAAAAACGCCATCAAAGGCGGCCAGACCCACTGGTTCAAAAACCCTGATCGGAAACTGATGGGCGAACTCCTGGCGCGTATCCGTTCAGACGGCCCGTTGCGATCCCGGGACCTGGAAACCAGCACCCCAAAACGTGCGGGTTGGTGGGACTGGAAGCCAGCCAAGAAAGCGCTCGAGCAGCTGTATATGCAGGGCGACCTGATGGTCAGTGACCGCGAAGGCTTTCAAAAGACCTATGACCTGACCGAGCGAGTACTGCCCTCTCACGTCGATACAAGCCCGCCCAACGTTGAAGAGCTTGCCGCTCACATGCTTGATCAGCAGTTGCGTTGCCATGGCCTCGTTTCGCTCAAGGGGCTGACCTATCTGCGCCGCAACCCAGCCCTGCGCAAGGCGGTAAAAGACCTGGTAAACGCAAGACTGGCGCAGGGCGACCTGGAGCAGGTAGCGCTGCCAGGTGGCGAGATATACATGTTGGAAAGCGGCGCGCTCGACCGCACTCTTCCGCGGGTGAGTAATCGCTTGCAGATACTCTCGCCATTCGACAACTGCGTCATTCAGCGCGACCGGCTCAAGGCACTCTTTCAATACGACTATCAGTTGGAATGCTACGTACCGGAAGCCAAGCGCCAGCACGGCTATTTCTGCTTACCGCTGTTGTACCGTGATGAATTTATCGGCCGGATGGATTGCAAGGCTCATCGAAAGACACGCCACCTGGAGATCAAAGCCCTGCATTTTGAATCCCATGGATTTGATGACGGCCCTCTCATTACGGCGTTTCTGGATGCCATCTCAGCTTTCTGTCGTTTCCAGGAATGTGATTCAGTGTCTCTGACTCACAGCGACCCGATACACCTGACCCACACTCTGTGCGAGGCGCTAAAAGCGCTCGACTGCCGTAATCAACATCAAACCGGAAAAGGTCCCAATCAAGCATGCTGAAGAAGAGAAGCACCCTGCTGGCAGCCGTTTTGGTGTCGACGTTAACTGATTAGAGACCTTCAGGTCTGTTCCAGGCCCTATAACTGCAAAGAGATGCCACTTTGACTATCAAAAGCAAAGAAGACCTGATCAATCATTTGAACCATGGCCACCCTGTGGACTATCTGTTTTTCTGGGGCCACCAGAAGCCAAAGTCCGGCATTGCCAGTTCCTGTTTCAGCCAATGGTATGAATCACCCTTCGAGGTGAAGAACCAGCAGTACCCGACTGCCGAGCATTACATGATGGCCTGTAAAGCCGACATTTTTGGCGATCAGCAAAGCAAACGCCAGATTCTGGCTGCCGCTAGCCCGGGCGATGCCAAGAAACTTGGCCGGAATGTGCAGGGCTTCAATGACGAGATCTGGCTTGCGCATCGGTTTGAGATTGTCGTTACGGCAAACCTGGCCAAGTTCTCGCAAAATGCAGACCTGAAGGCGTTTCTACTCAGCACTGATGAGCGCATTCTGGTCGAGGCAAGTCCGGTGGACCAGATCTGGGGTATCGGTTTGGCTGCCGACGACCCAAAAGCAATGAATCCCTATACTTGGCGTGGTCTGAACCTGCTGGGCTTTGCGCTAATGTATGTGCGTGATCAGTTGCGGGCCTGAGCAGGCAACCCAAGGAAGTTGAAAAAACATGGATACAACCGGCCACACCCCAAGGATCAGGG
Source organism: Pseudomonas sp. (assembly GCA_046291745.1). Taxonomy (GTDB): domain Bacteria; phylum Pseudomonadota; class Gammaproteobacteria; order Pseudomonadales; family Pseudomonadaceae; genus Halopseudomonas. The sequence continues at coordinate 10,989 of JBKBSI010000045.1, forward strand.
CTCTACCCGAGACCAATGCGCATGATGGCGTAGTCCGCTGGGCGCCGGTTAAATCGATCTGGTATTGCTCTCACGTGATGATCGCCGTGGTTGGGGGCTATCTGACATTTTCCTGGTCAGCGCTGGCTGTATTCTTGCTGTTCAGTGCCATTACCTTATGCCTGGGACACTCGCTGGGGATGCACCGCCGCTTGATCCATAACAGCTATGCGTGTCCCAGGTGGATGGAGTATTTCTTTGTTCATCTTGGCGTCATGGTGGGCTTGGCTGGGCCATTTGGTATGACGCAACAGCACGACCTGCGAGATTGGGCGCAGAGACAAAGCCAATGCCACTCCTATCTTCGCCATGGCGAGCATATGCTGCTGGACGGCTGGTGGCAGCTCAACTGCGACCTGAAACTTGAAAACCCACCTGTCTTCGAGCCGGAAGATCGCATAAAGAACGACCCGGTATACCTGCTGATGGAACGCACCTGGATGCTGCAACAGTTGCCATGGGCGTTGTTGCTGTTCTACTTCGGAGGTATCGCCTGGGTGGTCTGGGGGATTTCTGTTCGCGTAGCCGTGTCCATTACCGGACATTGGCTAATCGGCTATTTTGCTCACAACGCAGGACAGCGTGATTGGCATGTAAATGGCGCGGCAGTCCAGGGCCACAATGTTCGCTTTGCTGGGCTCATCACCATGGGTGAGTCGTGGCACAACAATCATCATGCCTATCCGGGATCAGCGAAGCTGGGTATTCGACAGGGGCAGACAGACCCCGGTTGGTGGGTATTGAAAACCCTGCATAATCTGGGATTGGTTTGGGAGATAAAATTGCCCCAAGACCTGCCACACAGACCCGAGCTGGTCGCGATGGAAGGCTAGCGGCATCTGCCTTTGTTGCGCCTCAGCGCAAGGAAAGCTCAATACAGCAAGATTCGGGTCGGCAACCGGCATCGAGCCCCCTAACCTGCCAGTATTGCGGAGATGCCAGCCGCTCCGTTCACAGAGCAACGAGACAGGACACATGAGAGCATTTGCACGTCCGCACCCGCTGAAATCAGCCTGCCAATGGTTATGGGGTAGCGCTGTGTCCGACTATGACCGCATTGAAAAAGCCATGGCCTATCTGGTCGAAAAGGCAGGCGATCAGCCCAGCCTGGAACAGGTTGCCGCCCACGTGCACCTGAGCCCTTACCATTTCCAACGGCTGTTCTGTCAGTGGGCTGGCACCACCCCCAAACGTTTTCTGCAGGTGCTGACACTGGAGCACGGCAAAAAGCTGCTGGAAAACTCCCCTTCCCTGATGGACGTTTCCCACCAGCTAGGGCTGAGTGGCAGTTCGCGGTTACATGACCATTTTGTGCAACTCGAGGCCGTCACGCCCGGGGAGTACAAGGCCAAGGGCAAACAGCTGTGCATCGAGTATGGCGTACACGCAACACCGCTAGGACAGATGTTTGTGGCGACTACTCCGCGCGGAGTGTGCCGGGCCGGGTTTGTGGATTTCACCAGCGCAGAAGAGCTGCTGGAGGAGTTGCACCGCACCTGGCCGTTGAGCTCAATCGAGCAGAACCAGGAGGCGACTCGTCCTGTGATAGACCAATTGGTTGGCTCAACCAAAGTAAGCCAAAAGGGTCCGCTGTCACTGCACGTTGCCGGCACCAATTTCCAGATCGCCGTATGGCGCGCCCTATTGAAGATCCCGCCCGGCTCACTTGCCAGTTATGCACAGGTGGCCAGATCCATAGGCGCGCCCAAGTCTTCCAGAGCGGTAGGCAATGCCATTGGTGCCAACCCGGTCGCATTGCTGATCCCCTGCCACCGAGTTATTCAGCAAAGCGGCGCTTTGGGCGGTTATCGTTGGGGCACGACGAAAAAGCGCATGGTTCAAACCTGGGAAAGGATGCAGCCGCTGGCAATTGAATGCAAAAGCCCCTGATATTCGCTACTATTCCGACAAAGTCTGGTTGCTGAAAAAAGCCCGCATTTTCCTTCCCGTTGTGACTTCGCACACAAAATTAAAATCGCGCGTTAAGTTACCCAGGAGGACATATGCGCAAGACCTTGATTGCAATAACATCCGCGATGCTTATTTCCGCCGTTCACGCTGACGATGGTCATGATCTACTGAACAATTGCCAGAAATTCATAGATCAAGAAAACGGGGTAGAACTCGACCAAGTGGGCGATATCAAAGCAGCCAAATGCCTGGCGTTTATCTCTGGGTTTGGCGGAGCTGACTCTCTATCGCCTCTAACGCGCAACGGCCAGAGAATGTTTTGCATGCCGAACGGCATTTCCCGCGTCGAGGTAGCAAAAACAACGGTGGCCTGGATGGAAGAGAACGAAGAAGCATTGGACTATGGCGACCACGAAGTATTGGCAATCGCGAACATCGTGAACTTTCCTTGCAGCCGCTGAAGCCTACATTCAACCTCCCAGGGTAGGGACAAAATACTGCCTTATGCTTTTCCTGCAGTATCGACGCCGCTACTCGATTCAAGTACATCATCCCAATCCCAGCCATCACTCTCGATCAAGCCCAGCAGCAATCGCCTTCGCTGCTGGCTTTGCATGTACTCCCGAACCTCGAGCGGTGTCCTCTCCGCCTGACTGAGCGATTCAAGCCCGGTGCACGCAGGGGGCTTGGGGATGTCAGTTCGCTGCTCAGCCACTACCGGTCGGACGTTGTTGACAAAATCGTCGATCACCGCCTGGGTCGCCTCGAGCTGTGCCCGCGTGGCATAGGGCAGTTGCGGAAAGGCAAAGAGTATTGCCGTACAGGCCTCCTGCAAGCAGGCAATGTTCAAGGGCAATGCATGGCTGCGGCGGTTGTCGTGAAAGTAATGCAGTATCGGGTAGGCCAGATGCTGCTGGGAAACGGCGGCGATTTGCGTATTCAGTTGCTGCAACTGCGAAGCAAGAAAGCTGAAGCGGCCCTGCTCATTATGCCTGGTGATTATCTCGTCAGGATTCCGGCCCAGGATATTGATTTGCAAAGCAATCTGTCTTCTCGTGGCCGAAGCTGACAGTATCGGCATGCTGTAAGTGATCGCCAGTGTCAGCAAAAATAGACCATTGAATCCAGCGAAGACCGCTGCTATCTGGGCCGCAGAGGTATTGGCCTTGAAGTCACCGTAGCCCACGGTAGTCAGGGTATAACCCGCAAAATACAGTCGCTCGACCCAGGTAGCGGGCACCAGCGTATCAGCATTGACTACCGCTTCTGCGCTGGCAGAAAAGATCAGTAACCAGCCAAGCCAGCAGAGGCCAAACCATACCAGGATCATCAGCAGCAACAGGCTGGGCCCGGCAGCCGAGAGCAACCTGGGGGTGCCAACTCTTTGATGCAAATGCAGGCCCAGGCGCCAAAGGCGATGGGGCAAGCGGCTGGACAGCGGGCCACCGCCCTTAAGCGTCATGGTAGTGGTGTAGAAGTCGAAGAGCGCCAGGCTGATCAGTGAGCCGCCGAGACATGCCCAGAGCACCGAGAAGGCCATTAGCCCGCCCCCGGGAAAAGAATTGCTTTGCTGCCATATGACAAGCGACTCACAGGGTCCCCCCTCCAGAAAGAAGTTCAGCTCGAGCCGCCATGAACCGATTCGCTCAGCATGGCTATGCGCTCCAACCATGCTGGTTACGACCACGCATTAGCCCATGGATTCCATAAAGGTCTGGATGGCGCCTGGCCAGAAGGGGCGAATGAAGCTTTTTGACAACAGTCTGCAGCCTGTAACATTTTAATAAGGTACGCTTGGCAACAGCGCTTCTCCGCCGCCAAGGACTCCATAATGCAAACGACTGAACTGGCCCCCAAACGCGAAATTTTTGGCTGGGGAATGTTCGACTTCGCCAACCAGGGTTACACCCTGCTGATCATTACCGTGATCTACGGTGACCTCTTTACCCGCGTGATCGTTGGCGACGCGCCGGACTACCGGCTGGGCAATCTGTTCTGGAGTCTGGCGCTGGCGGCCAGCTATCTGATGGTGGTGGTCGCCAATCCGCTCTGCGGCGCGATCATGGATTACTCGGCCAGCCGCAAGCGCTTTCTGTTTGCCAGTTACCTGCTCACGGTATTTACCACCGCCCTGCTCTACTTTATCGAGCCTGGCTGGGTAGTCGCGGCCATGCTGCTGATTCTGTTGTCGAACTTTGCCTACTCCATGGGCGAAGGTTTTATCTCCAGCTTTCTGACCGACCTTGGCCCGCGCAAGGCGTTGGGCTGGATCTCCGGTTTGGGCTGGGGCATGGGCTATATAGGCGGTCTGATTGCTACAGCTTTCACCTTGTTCTTTCTTGGCGACGTGTCACTGGAGAATTACGACACCATCCGCTGGGTCGGGCCTTTTGCCGGCATCTTCTTTCTGCTGGCGGCTATTCCGACTTTTCTCTGGGTACGCGAGCGAGGAACAGCGCAAAAGCTTCCGCCTGGCCAAAGTCTGATGAGCGTTGGCGTGGCTCGCATCAAGCGCACCCTGACGGAGATTCAGCAATTCCGGGATCTGCGTACCTTGCTGATATCGATCTTCTTCGCCATGGCAGGCATCTACATCATCATCGCCTTCTCGTTCATCTATGGCGCCCAGGTCATCGGCTGGGACGAGGCGGTACGCAACTACATGTTCGTGACCGTGCAGATCACCGCTGCCATTGGCGCCATCGGTTTCGGCTTTATACAAAGCCGGATCGGCGCCCGCACTACCTATATCATCTCGCTGCTGCTCTGGCTGTTGGCCATCGTTGCCATCTGGCAAACCCCGGCGTTCACCGCACTGCTGGGTCGCTGGCTGGGTGTGGACTGGCAGGCGCAGTATGTCTTCCTGTTCGCCGGAGTACTGGCGGGGACCAGCCTGGGTTCCTCCCAGTCTGCAGGGCGCGCCCTGGTTGGCGTACTTACACCCAACGGCAAGTCAGCCGAATTCTTCGGTTTCTGGGGAATGTCGTCGAAGCTGGCGGCGGTGTTCGGTATCGTCGGGCTGGGGTTGATTCAATGGGCCTTTGGCCTGGCCGACGCGATTCTGTTCTGTCTGGTGCTGTTCGTCATCGCCATCATCTGTGTCTTGCCCGTCAATGAAGCCCGTGGCACACAGATAGCTGACGAGTGGCGCGAGGATGCCAACAGTCAGTAGGCACGACCACACCGCATGCTCACTCCGGCAGGTCGGTAGGATCCGGCTGCAGCGTAAGTATGCGGTCGGTAAACACCCAGTCGACTCCGCGATGCACTTCGCGATTGAGTACCATACGGTTCTCCACCAGACCGGTGCCTATCTGTTGCCCTTCTTCGCGCAATTGGCGCAAGCAATCTGCTCCCATCAGCGCAAAGGAGCCGGCCATGGCGCCATGGCCTAGCGCCCTGCTCTGCTTGAGGATTGTTCCGGTATTGGCTTGCGCCACATCGACAAAGGCCGAGCGCGGAATGTCGCTGAAGCCTTCGAGGTGATCGGGCACCAGACTCAGCAAGTGGTAATCCTCGCCCGGCGTCAGTGATTTCAGCCAGGGTGTTACGCGCTGCGGCAGGACCGAGCGCTGCCGCCAGGACTCCTTGATCTCCAGCATCAGATGCATGCGTCCGGCATTCAGCTGCAGCACTTCATCCAGGTGGGGTATTTGCGGTACGGCAACGCGCAGGTCGCGAAAGGTAGTTTCGGCAATGATGATATCCGGCCGGTTGAACAGGCGGCCGCAATGCGCGTCGTGGTGTATTACCGGCTCGCCGTCGCGGGTTAAATGGATGTCCATCTCGGCGCCCCATACGCCCAGTTGGAGGCACAGATCAAAGGCTTCAAGGGTATTTTCCAGTACCAGGCCATTCGGCCCTTGACCATGGGCGCCGCGATGCGCGACCAGCCCCACCTCCGTGCAATCGGCCGGTTTTCTGCTCCGTGGTGCCAGGGTCCACAGGTGATTTGCCAGAGAGTTGAGTCCGTCAGCGATGCTGGCCATTAGCTGTTCCGTAAAATTGCCTGCCGTCAGAATAAACAGGTCTTCCAAAAATCGCTATGTGATCTAGGCTGAGCGGCCTTTACTGCTGCCAAGGAACCTGTTGAGCTCATCGCGCTCTAAGTGTTACGGATCTGTAAGCGTATTGGACGGACCGTTGGCTGGCCGCTGCGGCGACTGGTCAATTAGCACCTTGGCTGAGCCAAGGGCTCACAAAAAATGGAGAAACACTATGGGAAGTCAGAAACTGATTGGCATCGTACTGCTGGTAGTGGGGATTTTCTTGCTGTACTTCGGCTACCAGTCCTCTCAGTCACTAGGGGATCAAGTAGTTGAGACCTTTACCGGACGCTTTACCGACAGCACCATGTACTTCCTTATCGGTGGCGCAGTAGCTACGATAGCCGGTATCTTCCTGGCGTTCTTCCGCAAGTAGTCCCATCCTGCCAGTCTGCTCCGATGCTGTAGCGACAGCATCGGAGCCAGTCAAGCATACAACCTGTTGCAGAGCGTAATTATTCGCCCGGATAGGTTGTATTGTCGGTCTCGTCATCCCCGGTACGGAACTCGGTACCATCAGCATTACGACGCTCGTCCTGACCGGTGCGATGCTCGGTAGCGTCATTGCCGTAGCCGCCCGAACCTGTACCTGTTGAGGGAGGCGTGGCGCCGCCAGTAGCGGGCATGTTGCTACGATCCGTGGGTTGCTGCGATGCACCAGCGGGCGCTGATCCTGACTGTTGCTGTGGCTGAGCGGCAGTGTCCGCTGCAAGCGCATGGGGCGCTGCAAAACCCAGAACAAGAGCAAAACCGGCTGAGGTCAGTAGAGTGCGTTGCATGTAATTCTCCTTACCTTGATAGCTGTAGCACGGCGATAAGCACGTGCACTACCTGTGATGGACCCGGCACCACAAAGTTCAGGTAATCTGTATTTCCGCTTAGCGGACACGGCTTAACTTCTGAGTGCAGCAAACAAGACACGACGGAACCTGATCCCCATGAATATCGGTATCTACGTATTCAATAATGCCGAGGTGCTGGACTTTGCCGGCCCCTTCGAAGTGTTCACCACCGCCACCCGCGTGGCTCGCCACCAGCAACCCGATCAGCCCCGGCCTTTTGACGTATTCAGCATCAGCCAGGACGGCAAACCGGTCACCCTCAGAGCGGGCCTGGTGATACAGCCTGATCACAGTCTGACGTCGCACCCGATGATTGACCTGTTGCTGGTCCCAGGAGGTATTGTCACGGAGCAACTGAAACGGCCCGAGGTGATCGACTGGATACGCAAGACCAACAGCAACACCCAGCTCACCGCATCCGTCTGCACCGGTGCCATGCTGCTAGCCAGCGCCGGACTGCTGGATGGGCGCAGTGCGACCACTCACTGGGAGGATCTTGCAGAGCTGCAGACCAGCTACCCACAGGTGAAGGTGCTAGCCGAGCGCCGCTGGGTTGATGAAGGGCACATCGTCACTTCAGCAGGTATCTCGGCGGGCATTGATATGTGCCTGCATCTGGTCGAACGTCTAGCCGGGCGCACCCTCGCGGAAGCCACTGCCAGGCAGATGGAGTATGACTGGCGGAATCAGGAGTGACGGACACTTGGCTGCACGGCAAGGAGAGCATCCTTAGGATCAACTCTGCTCACCGCACAGCGACTGGGTCAGTAGCCTGGTCAACTGCTGGCCGCGGTAACCTTGCGCCAGCAGAACATGCACTTTGGCGAAGGCTGCCTCGGGGGTGAGGTCGTTACCGGGGATGACGCCGATGCGGTTGAGGGTAGCGCCGGTCGCGTACGCACCCTGGCTGACCTGGCCTTGATGGCACTGGCTGATATTGAGCACGCTGACGCCGTGTTGAACGGCCCGCTCCAGGCTGGCCATCAGTGCACAGTCGGCGTCCGGAGGGTTGCCAACGCCATAGGTGGCCAGCACCAGCGCCTCGAGGCCAGGGCTGGCCAATACCGCATCGAGCAGGCTGGCAGGCATGCCCGGATAGACGCTGAGCACGGCCACGCGACCGGCATCAAAGCTGGGAATACGGAAATCCGGCTGGCCCGGTGGCAACAGCAGATCGTCGCGCAGGTGCATGTTTATTCCGACTTCCCCCAGCCAGGGGGCATTCGGCGAATCAAAGGCGTCGAGGCCGGTGCTGCGTACCTTGCGCGCCCGGTTACCGCGCAGCAGGCGACCGCGGAAGTAAACGCATACCTCATGTATGCGTCCGCTGGCGGCGAGGATCAGTGACGTGGCCAGGTTGTCCAGCGCGTCAGTGCGCGGTTCAGCCAGGGGAATCTGCGAGCCGGTAAGAATCACCGGCTTGTCGCAGCCATGCAGCAGAAACGACAGCGCCGAGGCGGTATAGGCCATGGTGTCGGTACCGTGCAGCAGCACGAAGCCGTCGTAACTGTGCCAATGCTCGACCAACCCCTGGGCAATCCGTGCCCAGTCAGTTGGCAGCAGATTGGCGCTGTCGATCAGCCGGTCGAGTTCGACCAGATCATAGCCAGGCAAGGCGTCGGTGCTGTCATCCCAGTGCGCGTGTAGCCGCTCGGCAAAGCCCGGCATGGGCACGTAGCCGTTGGCTGACGGCAGCATGCCAATGGTACCGCCGCAGTAAAGGATCAGCACCCTGCCCTTCACGACACCACTCCGAGGGGCGCCAGCATGGCCCGGGGGCTGAGCAACCGATCCAGTTCCAGTTCTTCCAGCAACCCTTCACCGAGCACCAGTTCACGCACAGTGCTACCGCTATGCAGCGCCTGGGCGGCAATGCGGGTGGCGTTGCTATAGCCTATGTGCGGCACCAGTGCGGTGATGATCCCGATGCTGTTGTCGACATGCCGGGCGCACTGCTCCGCATTGGCGCGAATCCCCTGGATGCAGCGCTCATCCAGCATGCTGCAGGCGGCATCGAGCATCTACATCGAGTTCAACAGGTTGTAGACGATCAACGGCTCCATGGCGTTGAGCTGCAACTGCCCGGCTTCAGCCGCCAGAGTCACGGCCAGACCGCTGGCACAGACCTGGTAGGCGGTCTGGTTGACCGCTTCGGGGATGACCGGGTTGACCTTGCCAGGCACGATCGAAGA
>JBKBSI010000046.1:0-19946 GCA_046291745.1 Pseudomonas sp.
CTGCTGGCACTGAATGCAGCGATTGAGGCGGCGCGGGCCGGGGAACAGGGACGTGGTTTTGCCGTGGTGGCGGATGAGGTGCGTAATCTGGCGCAGAAGACCCAGCGCTCCACCGAAGAAATCCAGACCATGATTGAGCAATTGCAGAAGGGCACGCGCGATACCGTCAAGGTTATGGAGCAGAGCCGCAGTCGTACCGAACAGAGTGTATTGCAAGCCGAAGAGGCGGACGCGGCATTGACCTCCATCACCCAGGCGGTCTCGATCATCACCGAGATGAACACCCAGATCGCCAGCGCAGCGGAGCAGCAGAGTGCGGTAGCGGAAGACGTCAACCGCAACGTCTCAACCATTGATCAGGTCGCCAAGTCAGTAGCCAGTGGTGCCCAGGAAGCCTCCGAGGCGAGTGCCGGGCTGACCCGTTTGGCCGAGCATCAGCGGCGCCTGATCAACCAGTTCAGGGTCTGATCAAGCCTCGCTAATCAGCCTGCCACTGGGGGTGCAGCATTGTGCGCCCTGGGTGGTCGGGCTGCTCATTGCCGGGTTGACCGGATGCATCAACTGGACCTGCGAGGCGGCGTTGAACAGTAGTGGTTGCAGGCTGCTGGTGGCGGTTGCCGTGGCTAGCCAGATGGCCTGCTCACCGGTATTCAGGGTGACTGGCATGCGCGCGGATAGTCGCGCGGGCAGGCCCTTGGCAGGCACGGTGATCAAGGCGCAGCTATCCCAGTAGGCACCATTATCCAGCGTGTAGCGCTCCCAGATTCCGGCCAGTGCCAGGCCGCCCTGTTGCCTGCGCAGGTACCAGGGTTGCTTGCGTTTGCCCTGCACCTGCCAGACAAAAAAACCGTCTACCGGTATCAGGCAGCGGCGTTGGGCTAGTGCCTGGGCGAACAGCGGCTTTTCATGCAGGGTTTCGGCCTGGGCACTGAAGGCCGCCCGGTCCAGCTGTTTCAACCAGCCAGGGGTGAGGTTCCAGAGCACGCTGGAGCATTCCAGTGCACCGGTGTTTTTGCGCAGAATCAGCAGCTGTTTGCCGGGTGCCAGGTTCCAGCAGGGCTGCCAACCCTGTGGCGTCACCGCAGTAGGCGGGGTGAATTGGGCCAGGCGCCCACTCATTCGGTTTCGGTATCCATGTCCGGGAAGATCGGCGTGGCCTGTTGCCAGTCGCGGATCAGCTCACGTGCCAAACCCAGATCCTCGGGGCTGACCCACAGCCCGAGCAGGCCCATGGCCGGTAGCTCGCCCACGGCGCCTTGCAGGTACTGGCCGCTGATATGACAGGCAATATGGTGCTGATCCAGCAGTTGCTTCAACAACTGAGCTTCAGACAGGTCCATCGGGTGGTAGGCGCAGAGCATGCTCAGTCCTGCTCCCGGCGCAGGTCGACATGGTAGTCATCCTCGTCTGGATCGATCCACAGATTGACCTGGATGGGCTGGCAGCAGACCTGACAGTCCTCGATGTAGGACTGGGTGCCTCCGGTCAGATCCAGTAGCAGGCTAATGGATTCGCCGCAGTGGGGGCATTGCAATAGTGCTTCTTCAATGGCCTGCATGGGCGGTGCCTGTTGGATGTTGTTGAGGGTGACTCCCAGTGTAGCCTTATCGTCATTATGGCGAAACCATGCCCAGCGTCGCATAATGCGCGCCTTACACCGGTTTAAATGAGGAACACATGGGCGAGTTCGACTCGATAAGACCCTACTCTGATGCGGAAGTCCCAGTCGTGCTGGCACGCTTGCTACGCGATGAGGATTTGCTTGGCATGCTGGCACGCTATCGCTTTCCACGCCTGAGCCGTTGCTTGCCAGGCTTGATGGTGCGGCTGACCGGTTTGGCCTTGCGCCATGAGGCCCGAGGTATCGACAGCGTCGATAGCCTACAGTCGCGACTGGAGCCCTACCTAAGCCGCTTGATCGAAAGCAGCGTAGTGGAAGTGACCTACAGCGGGCTGGAGCATCTGCGCAAGGATAAGCCGCATCTGTTTCTGGCCAATCACCGGGATATCGTCATGGATCCGGCGTTCGTCAATTACGCCCTGTACCACGCTGGTCATCCAACGCCGCGCGTTGCCATAGGCGACAACCTGCTGCAACGTCCCTTTGTCAGCGATCTGATGCGTCTGAACAAGAGCTTTATCGTGCATCGTTCGGTGTCTGGGCGCAGAGAGAAGCTGGCCGTCTATCAGACTTTGTCTGGCTACATAAACCACTCCCTTGCCAGCGGTCATTCGATCTGGATAGCCCAGGCTGAGGGGCGCGCCAAGGACGGCCTGGATGAGACTGATTCGGCGATCATCAAGATGCTGTGCATGAGCCGCAAGGGCGAGCCATTCAACGAAGTCATAGCCTCAATGAATCTGGTTCCAGTGTCGATTGCCTACGAGTGGGATCCCTGCGACCAGATGAAAGCCCATGAGCTGGCCCTGCGTGCCAGTACGGGCTCCTATAGCAAAGAGCCTGGCGAGGATGACCGCTCGATTGCCCGAGGGCTGACTGGCTTCAAGGGCCGTGTGCACGTGGCATTCGGTCAACCGCTGGGCAGCGATATGGTCGATGCCAAGGCAGTGGCCCGGGAAGCTGATCGGCAGATTCTTGGTAACTATCGGCTGTACCCGAGTAACTACCTGGCCTTTGAACAACTGCCTGATGCACCGAAGCTGCAGCTGGGTGACTGGCGGGAAAACTTTACCGCAGAGGTATTGCACGCTGAACAGCAGCGCTTTGAACAGCGTCTGGCTGCCTGCCCCGCGCAGGAGCAGGCAATGTGGTTGCTGCAATATGCCAACCCGGTGATCAGTCGGGCGCGGGTATTAGAAGCGGGTGCTGATCAGGCTTAGCAGCAAACCGAGGCCTAGGCAGCTGACGCCAACGCGGTTGAATAACTGGTTGATGCGCGTGCTCGCGGCGTTGCTTGAACCCTGGGGCAGGGCGGGGCTGGTGGCCAATACGGCACTGGCCCTGCTGATCCGCACGCGCGTGGCAATCAACAGCCAACTGCCGCTGAGGGCATAGAACAGGCCCAGTCCATTGATGACCAGGGCTGGGTGACTCAGATAAAACATCCAGGCTGCCTGAATAACGGGCATGCAAAGACCTCCGGACAGGGTATGTTCGGCAACCTGCTGGGTGTTGTTATTATTTTTGCTGGGTTACGACGAAGCGCAAAAGTGTATGGCTGGAAGCAGGCTATGCCTGTTCCGATTGAAAACGGTCGGCATTATAGCGGCTCGATCTTTGATTTTCGACTGTTTCAGACACATCCTGTGGGAAAGGGTTGGGGGGGGTAACAGGTTTCAGTGGGTCGGCGATGCAACATTTCGCCCCCTGGGGCGTCCAACGTCACAGGTACACATAAGCGGGGTTTTATATGAACAAGCAAATCATTCTTGTCGGCTTGCTGGGCAGTTTGCTCACGCTTGGCGGCTGCGCATCCAGCCTGACTGGCGATACCTATAGCCGCGATCAGGCCAGGGCGCCGCAAACAGTGCGTATGGGTACGGTCGAGTCGGTTCGTCCGGTGCAGATAGAGGGCACCAAGACCATTATTGGTCCCGCAGCGGGTGCTGCGGTCGGTGGTATTGCCGGTAGCGGCGTGGGTGGCGGACGCGGCAGCATGATTGCCAGCGTGGTAGGTGCAGTTGCCGGTGGTATGGCGGGTGCGGCGGCGGAGGAGGGTGTGACGCGCAGACAGGGTGTCGAGATTACCGTGCGCGAGGACGACGGTCAGACCCGCGCTTTTGTGCAAGAGGCAGCCGACAATATTAGTTTCGCGCCCGGTGAGCGGGTGCGTATCCTGACGGTTAACGGCGAATCACGCGTCACCAAATAGACGCCTTGACAGTGGTCTGACGGGCTTTTTGCCCGTCGGGCTACCCGTTCTGGCTCTGCAGCGGCGCGATATAAAAATAAAAGTAATACAAAATGCGACCGATATGATTACGACTCCTTCTTATTTATATCCTCGTTCCAATAGTGTGCGACTATCAAAGCTGATCCATCTGTCAAGATGTTGCTGACACCCCCATTTGTGTTAATTATTGACACTTCGATTCGACGGAGCGTGTCCTTCATATGTTTCTTTTCAGCCCGACAGGACTGCATTCATGCTGGCCAGCCTCCTAGCCATAATCATTAATGGGCTCTTAGCCCCCTTCATCTGGAGGATGCTGCCCCGGCAGGCTGGCGCCTTGTTGGCGCTGGTGCCGGCAGGCTGCTTCATCTGGTTTGCCGCCCAGGTATCCACTGTAGCTGGCGGCGAAGTCGTCATGGCCACTCTGGCCTGGGTGCCCGCGCTGGACGTGGCCTTGACCATGCGTCTGGATGGCTTGTCGCTGCTGTTCGCGCTGCTGATTACCGGTATCGGCACGCTGATCGTGCTGTATTCGTCGGCCTATCTGGATGATGACCAGCACCTGGGGCGCTTCTACGCCTACCTGCTGATTTTCATGATGGCCATGCTCGGCCTGGTATTGGCAGATGATCTGATCGCCATGTTCGTGTTCTGGGAGTTGACCAGTATCGCGTCCTATCTGTTGATCAGTTTCCAGCATGAAAAAGCCGAGTCTAGGCGCGCGGCATTGCAAGCTCTGTTGATTACCGGTGGCGGTGGTTTGGCGCTGTTGGCTGGTTTGGTGCTGCTGGGTATTGCGGCTGACGCCTGGCAGTTCTCGCAGCTTGATGCGGCACTGGTTCAGGCCCATGGTCTGTTCCCGGCCATCATGCTACTGGTATTGATTGGCTGCTTTACCAAGTCCGCCCAGTTCCCCTTCCATCTGTGGCTGCCCAATGCGATGAACGCACCGACACCGGTGTCGGCTTATCTGCACTCTGCGACCATGGTCAAGGCCGGTATCTATCTGTTGGCGCGGCTGAATCCGACCCTCGGCGGCGGCATGACCTGGACCGGTATTCTGGTGGGGGTGGGTGCCTTGACGGCACTGCTGGGCGCGGTACTGGCCATCCGTCAATACGATCTCAAGCGCATGCTGGCCTACACCACGGTGGCGGTGCTGGGCCAGTTGACCATGCTGATCGGCACCAACACCAACTACGGCCTGCAGGCCTTCGTGCTCTACCTTATGGCTCACTCGTTGTACAAGGGCGCGCTGTTCATGGCTGTGGGTGCGATAGACCACTCCACCGGTACCCGTGATTTGCGCAAGCTCGGTGGGTTGTTTGCGATCATGCCCTTGACGGGTATAGCCGTTGCGCTAGCGGCATTCTCCAACGCCGGGCTGCCGCCGTTCTTCGGTTTTATTGCCAAGGAATTCAAGTACACCGGGCTGATCGAGATGGGCAGCATCGGCTGGACCGTGACCCTGGTGATGATCCTGACCAACGCCTTGCTGGTCGCCGCAGCGGCCCTGATCTTCCTCAAATCCTTCCTTGGCAAACAGCCGAAGTGGGAAGGGCATCCGCACGAGGTAACGCCGTTTCTGTGGGTTGGACCCTTGTTGCTGGCCATTTGCGGCCTGGTGCTGGGTGCCTGGAGTGCTTGGCCCGAGTCCTGGCTGGTGAATACCGCAGTGCAGGCGGTGGCATCTGAAGAGGTGGACGTGCGCTTGTATCTGTGGGGTGGTATTACCCCGGCGGCCATTGCCAGTTTGCTGACCATCAGCCTGGGGGCGTTTTTCTACTTCAAGGCCGACCGTGTAAGAGCCCTGGCCGATCGTCTGGGTAATGTCTGGCAAGGCAGTGGTGATTTGCTCTGGGACAAACTGCTGGGTCGCGTTTTCCAGTTTGCCGGTGCAGTAGCACGGCAGTTTCAGCATGGCTCGCTACGCTTGCACATGGCGCTGATGACTGTAGTCGTCAGTATCAGTGTGCTGTGCGGAATGTTGATGATGAACGCGCGGCCGTTTGATGCGCATGCGCTGTCAACGCTAACACTGCCGGGCGTCATAGGCGCCATGCTGGCCCTTGGCGGTGCAGCGGGTGCAGCCTTTATGGCCGGGCGCCTGGCGCTGGTCGCTTCCCTGGGTGCCAGCGGTTTGGGCCTGGCGCTGTTTTTTGTGTCGGTCAACGCGCCGGATGTGGCCTTGACTCAGCTAATGGTCGAAACCCTGACGGTCGTCTTCCTGGCCATGGTGCTGCGCCGCATGCCCATGGTGCCCGCCAGTGGTTCAAGTGATACCGGCATCAATCTATGGCACGCGGCGGTGGCGATTCTGTTTGGGGTTGCGGTCACGCTGTTGATCATGACCGCAGTAAGTCAACCGTTGCCGGGTGATCTGGCCGAGTGGTTCCTGACTAACAGCATGCCGGGCGGTTATGGCAGCAACGTGGTCAACGTTATCCTGGTGGATTTCCGTGCGGTGGATACCCTTGGCGAGATTCTGGTAGTGGCGATAGCTGCGCTAGCTGCGGCGACGCTGCTGGGTGCTGGGCAGGTCCCAGAGGCGAAACCCCAGGGGCTGCCCGAGTTTGGCTCGCTGTTGTTACGCCAGGGCATGCGTCCGCTGGCGATTACCCTGCTGCTGGTGTCCCTGGCGATTCTCTGGCGTGGACACAATCTGCCTGGCGGCGGCTTTATTGGCGGCCTGGTGGCCGCTACCGGCTTCACCTTGATGGTGGTGACCTTCGGCCGCGGCATCCAGCGTGGACTCTCGCATATCACGCCGCCGACCATCATCGGTTTGGGTCTGGCCTGCGCTGCCGGAGCGGGGATCTTTGGTCTGGTAATGGGCGGGTCCTACATGACCGCCCACTGGGGTGAGCTGCTGGGCGTCAAGCTGGGTACGCCGCTGTTATTCGATGTGGGGGTATTCCTGACGGTCTTCGGCTCGGTCATGCATATGCTGCGCAATCTGATCGGGAGGACTGCCTGATGGAGTGGATAGGTGCCATTGCGGCAGGAATCATGGCAGCGCTGGGTGTATGGATGATGCTTGACCGGCATTTGATGCGTGTGGTGTTGGGTATCGCCGTGCTGGGCAATGCAATCAATCTCGGGGTGCTGACCGCTGGTCGCTATAGCGGCGAGCGGGCGGCGTTCATGTTCCTCGGATCCGACCCCTCTGACGCAGTCAATCCATTGCCCCAGGCTCTGGTACTGACGGCCATCGTGATTGGTTTTGCGCTGTTCGTGTTTGCCCTTTCGGTACTCAAGCGTACCCACGAGTTGCACGGCGACAAAGACACGGACAACGTCAGTCAGGTCACGGAACAGCCCGCGCCGGATCAGGGCGAAGACCCGCATCACCAGGATGAGGGCAAAGCATGAATGTGTTGTTGATTCTGCCTATCCTGATTCCGCTGACCACGCTGTTGCTGGCGCTGCTGGTCAAGCAGCACCACCGTCTGGTCACGCTGATCAGCATGACTGGCGCCACCCTGTTGTTGCTCACGGGTGTTTATCTGGTGGTCCTGGCGGCCGAGGGTACGGTGCTCAGCGGCCAGATGGGTGGCTGGGCGGCGCCCTACGGCATCAGCCTGGTGATCGATCGCCTGTCAGCGGTGATGGTTGCGATTACCGGGGTTATCGGCCTGGCTACCCTGGTCTATTCCTACCGCCAGCCAATGCCTGCGGACTTTTTACGTGACACCCATCTGTTCGTGCAGGGCTTGCTGGCCGGTATCTGCGGGGCATTCATTACGGCGGACATCTTCAACCTGTATGTCTGGTTCGAGGTGCTGCTGATCGGCTCTTTTGCGCTGATCGCCCTGGGTGGGGGTGAGCGTCGCCTGTCTGGCGCCATGACCTATCTGGTGCTGAACATGCTGGCTACGCTGCTGTTCCTGCTGGCGGCAGGTCTGGTCTATGGCTCTACCGGCACGCTGAACATGGGCGAGCTGGCGCTGCTGTTCCGCGCCGAGCAAGCCACCGAGGGCGCCTGGCTGGGGGTGATACTGATGCTGGTATCCTTCTCCATCAAGGCCGCACTGTTCCCGCTGTTTGGCTGGCTGCCGGCCAGTTATCACGTAGCCTGGACCCCGGTTTCGGCGCTCTTTGCCGGTTTGTTGACCAAGGTCGGGGTCTACGCGCTGATCCGTATCGTCACACTGCTGTGGCCGGAACCGGGGATCGTTCATAGCGTGCTCTTGTGGGTGGCCTGCGCAACCATGATCGTTGGCGTACTGGGTGCTGCGGCGCAGACCGAGGTACGGCGTATTCTGTCGTTTCACATCGTCAGTCAGGTTGGCTACATGGTGTTGGGTCTGGCACTGGCCACACCATTGGCACTGGCCGGTGCGGTGTTTTATCTGATTCACCATATCGTGGTGAAGGCTAACCTGTTCTTCGTTGGGGGTATTGCCGCACGCATCACCGGTTCCGAGCGGCTCGCGGCGATGGGTGGGCTTTATGCTCGCAGCCCGTTGCTCGCAGTACTCTTTGCCATCCCGGCGCTGTCGCTGGCAGGCATTCCACCCTTGTCGGGGTTCTGGGCCAAGTTCGTCCTGGTCAAGGCCAGTCTTGATGCGGGCGTCTGGATTGCCGCTTTCTTCGCCCTGTTGACCGGGGTCTTTACCCTGCTGTCGATGAGCAAGATCTGGAACGAGAGCTTTCTCAAGGCCCATCCGCAACCTGAGCTGCTCGGAGTCAATGGTAACGGTCCGCGCAGCGCCTGGATAACGGTGGCGTTGCTGGCGCTGGTAACTGTAGTGATAGGTCTGGGCGCCGGGCCGGTGATGAATTATGCCATGGCTGCTTCAGCGCAGTTGATCGAAGCGCCAGCCTACCTGCAACTGCTCGATCGGGGGGCGAACTGATGGTCTATCTGCACATTGTGCTGGCGGCCCTGTTGAGCTGGGCGTTGGCAGGCCTGTCACCGCTTGGCTGGTTGTTGGGCTTTGCCGCGCTGTACCCGTTGTTTCGTCTGCTTGGGCTGATGCTGCCGCGCTGTCGGCTATATGCCATGCGCATCGAAGGTGGGCTTATCTTTGTACCCTGGTTTATCTACAAGGTGTTCAGTGCCTCGCTGGATGTAGCGCTCATCGTGCTTAATCCCCGACGCAAGATAGAACCTGCGGTGGTACTGGTCCCGATTGCTACCCGGGAGAAACGGCTGATTACGTTAATGGGTTGTCTACTGACGCTTACGCCTGGCACCCTGGCGCTGGACTACCGAGCTCGTACCGGGGAAATGTTTGTGCATGTGCTGGATACGCAGTCGCTTGACTCGGTTCAGGGCGCGATTGCCGAGATCGAGCAGCGTCTGATGCGCTGGGTCGATCCCATGGGAGGTGGGCTATGACAGTAGAGCTTGCAGGTGCTTTCTGGGTCTTGCCTCTGGCAGGTGCCTTACTGGTGATCAGCACGCTGCTGATCATGTGGCGCTTGCTGGTCGGCCCCAGCCGCCCGGATCGGGCGGTGGCGGTGGATGCCATGACCATGATCGGGGTCGCCGGGGTCGGGGTACTGGCTCTGATGCGTGAACAGGCGGTATTGCTCGATGTCGCCATTGTGCTGGCGATTGTCAGCTTTCTGGGTAGTGTGGCATTTGCCCTGCTGTTCAAGGGTACGCACAGTAGCGACAACATCCATGGTCAGCCCGAGCGCCGCCATGACGGAGGCCAACCATGAACGAGGTGCTCGCGGTTATCGCTTCCGTCCTGGTGCTGCTGGGTGCGCTGTTCAGCCTGCTCGGTGCGCTGGGAGTCTGGCGTCTGCCGGACGCCTACACGCGCATGCACTCGGCCAGCAAGGCCGGTGCGCTGGGCGCCATCCTGGTGTTGCTTGGGGTGTTGTTTGCAACGGGTGGGCTGGCCTGGTTCGAGACCCTGCTAGCGATAACCGTGCTGCTGGTTACCGCGCCGATGGCAGCGCATGCCATATCCCGTGCCGGGCACAAGGCCGGTGTGCGCCCGGTTGTTGGCCCCCTTGGTGATGCCATGGAACGGGCACGGGATGAAGCCAACGATCCTGATTAACACCCTTTAGATAGATTCTCCGTGTTGAAACCATGACAGTCAGGGGCTGTGTGTGGATAATGGCGCCTGCCTGGACAGGCACGTCCGGGCAAAATGTAGGAAATTGCCTGTACGGCCATTAACGGAGTAAGTCCGCATGACCCTGGCGTTGATTGTGTTGCTTCCCCTGCTTGGCAGCCTGCTGCCACTGTTGACGGTCCGCTATGGACGGTCACTCTGTGCACTGGCAACCATGCTGGCCCCTATAGCGGGCCTGCTGCTGCTGTGGCAACACGTGCCGGTGGTATTCGCCAATGGGGTGGTGGTACAGAGTTGGCCCTGGTTGAGCCAGATTGGTCTGAATCTGAGCTTTCGTCTGGACGGGCTGGGCTTTCTGTTTGCTCTGTTGATTCAGGGTATTGGCTTGCTGGTCATTCTTTACGCGCGCTACTACCTGTCGAAAAACGACCCCATGGGGCGCTTCTTTGCCTATCTTCTGGTTTTCATGACCGCCATGCTCGGCGTGGTGTTGTCGGAAAACCTGTTGCTGATGATGTTCTTCTGGGAACTGACCAGCCTCTCTTCCTTCTTGCTGATCGGCTACTGGTCAAATTCTACCGATGCGCGCAAGGGCGCGCGCATGGCCTTGGCTGTCACCGGCGGCGGCGGGCTGGCGCTGCTTGGCGGCATACTGCTGCTGGGTCAGATCGTTGGCAGCTACGAGCTGACGGCAGTCCTGGCATCCGGTGATTTGATTCGCGCCCACGCTCTGTATCCCGTCGTCCTGGTGCTGGTGCTGTTGGGTGTCTTTACCAAGTCGGCGCAGTTCCCGTTCCATTTCTGGCTGCCGCATGCGATGGCCGCGCCGACGCCGGTGTCCGCCTATCTGCACTCTGCGACTATGGTCAAGGCTGGGGTTTTCCTGTTGGCGCGCCTGTACCCGGCGCTGTCGGACACCGAACTGTGGTTCTACCTGGTCAGTATCAGCGGCATGATCACGCTGCTGCTGGGTGCCTGTACCGCACTCTTCAAGCATGACATCAAGGGTTTGCTGGCCTACTCGACAATCAGCCATCTGGGTCTGATCACCCTGCTGTTTGGTCTGGACACGCGCCTGGCCGCAGTCGCAGCGGTATTCCATATCATCAATCACGCGACTTTCAAGGCCTCGTTGTTCATGGCTGCGGGCATTATCGACCATGAAACCGGGACCCGGGACATGCGCCGGATCAACGGTTTGTGGCGTTTCATGCCGCATACCGCAACCCTGGCCATGGTCGCCGCCTCGTCGATGGCCGGGGTGCCCTTGTTGAATGGCTTCCTGAGCAAGGAAATGTTCTTTGCCGAAACCCTGGAACAGACGTTGTTTGGCAGCGTGAACTGGATTATTCCGGTGGTGGCGACCCTGGCCGGGATATTCTCTGTGGCCTATTCACTGCGCTTTATTCACGATGTGTTCTTCAACGGCAAGGCGCAGAATATGCCGAAGTTTCCACCCCACGAAGCGCCACGCTACATGCGTGTGCCGGTGGAGATTCTGGTGGCGCTATGCCTGCTGGTGGGCCTGTTACCCTCACTCACGGTAGCCAGCCTGCTGGCAGTAGCCGCCTCGGCGACGCTCGGAGCCGGGGGGGAGCTGCCGTACTACAGCCTGGCGATCTGGCACGGCTTTAACCTGCCGCTGGCGATGAGCGCCGCAGCCCTGGTGCTCGGGGTGCTGGTCTATCTTGGTCGCCGCCGTGCCTTCGTATGGTACGACAGCCTGCCGGAACTGGATGGCAAGCTGGTGTTCGAGCGGGTAGTGCAGGCCGTGGTGCACTGGGCCGGTCGTCTTACCTTGTTGATGGAGAATTCTTCTCTGCAGCGCTATATGAGTTGGCTGCTGGGTGCAGCGCTGGTGGTAAGCGGCTTCTGGCTGCTGCAGTTACCGCAGTTGCGTGGCCCATTGGCACTTTCCGCAGTGGACGGCCTGACCCTGGTTGGTGCGCTGATGCTGATGGCGGCGGCTCTGGCTACAGTCTTCTGGCATCGCCGACGCCTGGTAGCGCTGATCATGCTCAGCGTGGTAGGCCTTTTCGTGGCGCTGGCCTTTGCTCGGTTCTCTGCCCCGGACCTGGCGCTGACCCAGATCTCCGTCGAGGTGGTCACCATTATTCTGTTAATGCTGACTCTGCTTTTCCTGCCGCGTACAACGCCCTCCGAAGGTAGCAGCCGTCGTCACCTGCGCGATATCCTGCTGGCGTTACTGACGGGCACCCTGGTTAGCTTTCTGGCGCTGGCGGTCATGACCCGGCCCTACGACAGCATCGCCGGGTTTTTCCTGCTCAACAGCCTGACCGGTGGCGGCGGCACGAACGTGGTCAACGTGATTCTGGTCGATTTTCGTGGCTTTGATACCTTGGGCGAAGTGACGGTGCTGGCCATTGCCGGGGTAGGTATTTACGCACTGATTGACGGACTACGCCTGAGTGCTCCTGATACGGATCCCCTGGGGCGCCCCTGGGCCCGGGATGCGCATCCGTTTATGCTGGTCAATCTGTCGCGGGTCATTCTGCCGCTGGCGCTGATGGTCTCGGTATATATTTTTCTGCGCGGTCACAATCTTCCTGGTGGTGGCTTTATTGCCGGTTTGATCACCGCTGTGGCGCTGATTCTGCAATACATGGCCAGTGGCGAGAAGTGGACCACCGAGCGTTGGGGCGTCAATTATCACTACCTGGCCGCCTCTGGTGTGATCATTGCCGGACTTACCGGGCTGGGCAGTCTGGTACTGGGCTATCCGTTCCTGACCAGCAGCTTTACCCATGTGCTTATTCCTTTGGTGGGCGATATCGAGCTGGCTACTGCGCTGCTGTTTGATCTGGGCGTCTATCTCACAGTGGTCGGCGCCACGCTGTTGATTTTGGCTAACCTGGGCAAGTTGTCCAGTGGCCGCACCGCACGGGAGACCAGTTGATGGAGTTGCTCTATGCCCTGACCCTGGGTGTGTTGACCAGTTGCGGCGTCTACCTGTTGCTGCGAGCCAGAACCTTCCCGGTAGTGGTCGGGCTTACCCTGATTAGTTACGCGGTCAATCTTTTCCTGTTTGCCATGGGCCGTTTGCATACCGGGCTACCTGCGGTGTTGGGCCGGTCTGACGAATACGCTGATCCGCTGACGCAGGCGCTGGTACTGACTGCTATCGTGATCGGTTTTGCCATGACCGCCTTTGCCCTGGTACTGGCTCTGCGGGCGCGTGGTGAGTTGGATAATGATCACGTTGACGGCAGGGGAGAGCATTGATGAATCACCTGCCGGTGCTGCCGATTCTACTTCCCATGTTCATGGGCGCGCTGCTGTTGTTGATCGCGCGCAGCAGAATGTCGCTGAAACGCGGTATTTCGCTGGTGGCTACTTTGGTACAGATACCCTTGGCGCTGGCGCTGATGGGTCAGGCGGCGGGCGGCATAGAGGTCTACGCTGCGGGTAACTGGGTCGCGCCCTTCGGCATTGTCCTGGTGGTAGATCGCTTGTCGGCCTTGATGTTGCTGATTACTGCAGTGCTGGCGGTGGCGGCGGTGATCTACGCGCTGCGCGGGGACGACGCCCTGGGGCGTAACTTCCACGCGCTCTTTCAGTTCCAACTGATGGGCATCAATGGCGCCTTTTTGACCGGTGATTTGTTCAACCTGTTCGTCTTCTTCGAGATACTGCTGATTGCCTCCTACGCGTTGCTGCTGCATGGCGGTGGCTCAGCCAGGGTTAGAGCAGGGCTGCACTACGTGCTGCTGAACCTGTTTGGTTCTGCGCTGTTTCTGATTGCAGTAGGTACCCTGTACGGCGTAACCGGCACGCTGAATATGGCTGATATGGCGGTGAAGGTGGCGGCAGTAGCCCCGGAGGACGCACCCCTGGTAGCGGCGGCGGGCATGTTGTTGCTGGTGGTGTTCGGTCTCAAAGCGGCCATGTTCCCGCTGTATTTCTGGCTGCCCAGAGCTTACTCCTCGGCTTCAGCCCCGGTAGCCGCACTGTTTGCGATCATGACCAAAGTTGGCTTGTACAGCATTCTGCGCGTCTACACTCTGATCTTCTCCGAGTCCGCAGGGCCTTTGGCACATATGGTTGAACCCTGGTTATGGCCGATGGCACTGCTGACCATTGCTCTGGGCGCCATCGGTGCGCTGGCATCCAGTAGCCTTAATGGTCTGGTGGCCTACCTGGTTGTGCTTTCCGTGGGCACCTTGTTGGCAGGTATCTCTCTGGGCACCCCTGAAGCGCTGGTTGCCAGTTTGTATTATCTGATTCACTCGACCTGGGTCAGCGGCGCGCTGTTTCTGTTTGCTGGCATTCTTGCGCGTCTGCGCGGGCCGCGTTTTGCCGCACGTTTGCTGGCCGGCCCGCAGATACCCAGAGGCCTGCTACTGAGTGGCGTGTTTTTTGTGGCTGCGGTATCTATTGCCGGTATGCCGCCGCTATCCGGCTTCCTCGGCAAGATCATGTTATTGCAGGCTGTGGGTACAGGCGGTCAGGCGGCCTGGTTGTACGCAGTGGTGTTGGTCAGCAGTCTGATTACTCTGGTCGCCCTGAGTCGAGCTGGTAGCACCTTGTTCTGGCGGCACGATGCGGCGCCAGCGGCCGGTGAGCCGCTGGACCGCGTACGTTTGCTGGCCATGGGCGGGCTGCTGCTGACCAGCCCGCTGATGGTGATCTTTGCTGGTCCGCTGTTGGCCTATCTCGAGGCTACGGCGCAGCAGATTCATAGTCCGCAGCTGTACATCCAGCAGGTACTGTCAATGCTGCCGGTAGGCGCAGGAGAATTGCCATGATGACCCGCAGGGCGTTGTTGCCCCATCCCTGGCTGAGCTTGTTCCTGGTCCTGGTCTGGCAGTTGATCATGAACGAGCAATCGTTCGGTAATTTGCTTATGGGCTTGGTGCTGGCATGGGGGATTCCGCTGATTACCCATCCGTTCTGGCCTAATCCGCCTACGCTTCATCGCCCTGGTGTGCTACTGCGCTTTGTGCTGAGGGTGCTGGGGGATATTGTCACGGCCAACCTGGAAGTGGCGAAACTGATCCTTGGGCCGAGCATCAATTTACGGCCGGCCTTTGTCGAGTATCCGCTAGACCTGACCCACGACTTTGCCATCAGTCTGCTGGCCAGCACCATTTCCCTGACTCCGGGGACGGTCTCCTCGGAGCTTAGCGAAGACCGTCGCACGCTACTTATCCATGCCCTGGACGTTGGCGATGAGGCAGAGCTGATTGCCACCATCAAACAGCGCTATGAGAGCCCCTTGATGGAGGTGTTCGAATGCTCCACGCCGTAGTCGTACTCTGCCTGGGCATCATGTCGGTAGCCATGCTGCTGAACATGCTGCGGTTGTTCAAAGGGCCCGACCTGCCGGACCGCATCCTGGCGCTGGATACCCTGTATATCAACGCCATAGCGCTGATCATATTACTGGGGTTGTACCTGCGCTCGGATCTGTTTTTCGAAGCGGCGCTGTTGATTGCGGTGATGGGCTTTGTCGGCACTGTAGCCATTGCCAAACACCTGATGCGCGGCGATATAATTGAATAGGGGAGCGCCATGCTAGACGCAATTCAAAGCGCCACCGCAGTCGAATGGCTGGTCGCCACATTGATTCTGATCGGCAGCCTGTTTGCCCTGATCGGCTCGATAGGTTTGCTGAAACTGCCGGATTTCTTCATGCGTCTGCATGGTCCGACCAAGGCGACTACCCTGGGCGTTGGCTCGTTGGTGATAGGTTCGCTTCTCTACTTCAGTACTCGCGGCGAGGGCCTTAGTCTGCACGAGCTGCTGATCACCTTGTTCCTGTTCATGACCGCTCCCGTCAGTGCCAATATGCTCGCCAAGGCTGCCATGCACCAGCGTCTCAAGCGGGTAGAGCGCACCCGTGGCGAGCCCTGGGAGTAGCCGGGCGTCAACTGCCTGCAACATCAGCTGCAAGTTCGCTTGAGCTACAGGCTGAATATCTTGGCGTCCGGCGGTTACTATAGGCAGGCTATATCCCCTGCAGAACAGAGACCGGAGTGTGCTGGCGTGAAATCCCTGAAAGTAGATATCGTTTCCGACATCGCCTGTCCCTGGTGTGCGATCGGCTACGCGCGGCTGGAAAAGGCCATGCAGGAGCTGGCCGACGAGCTGAGCATCTCGGTGCAATGGCGCGCCTTCGAGCTCAACCCGGATCCCGCCGCCGAGCAGCAGCCGATACTGCAGGCCCTGAGCCGCAAGTACGGCCGCAGTCCGGCGGAAATGCAGGCGGCGCAGGCGAATATGATGAGTATTGCTGCAGACCTGGGTCTGGATTTTACCCGTATGCAGGAGCGTTACACCGCCAATACCTTTGATGCGCACCGGCTGCTGAAGTGGGCTGGAGAGCTGGGACGCCAGACCGACCTGAAGATGGCGTTTTTTACCGCTTACTTTGGTCGGGCGGAGAATATTGCCGCCCCGCAGGTGCTGCTCAGTTGCGTCGAGTCGGTTGGGCTGGATCCTGAGCAGGCGCGCAAGGTGCTGGATTCTGATAAATACGCTGCGGTAGTTCGCGAGGAAGAATCGCGTTATCAGCAGGCCGGTGTTTCAGCCGTACCGGCTTTTATCATCAATGACCAGTATCTGATCTCGGGAGCCCAGGAGCCGCAGAGCCTGGTGTCTGCTTTGCGCGAGATTGCTGGTGGGGCCTCGGATGTTTGAAATCCGCCATCTCGACCCGGATCTCTATCGCCAGCAAACGCGCAAGAGCACGCTGATCGTGGTGGTAGTCTTCGCTGTGCTGGCGATGTCGCTATCGACCCTCTCCGTTGCACTTTTCGGCAGCGCCGAAGGCAGCAATTTCCGCTGGAATCTGGCGGGCGTACTGCTGGGGCTGACGATCAGCATAGCGCTGGTACGAAATGTGTTCTGGACTCAGCCGTGGATGGCCTCGGCCGTTTACGGCTGGCAACTCAAGCGCAGCCTGATGAGCGTGACCAATGTCATGCACAAGGTGGAGGCGGGCGTGCAAGCGGGCTCACCAGAGGCGATGAAGCTGTTGCGCTTTTATCATATGGCTCTGGATGAAATGCACAGACTGGATGGCAATTCGCAGGCAATCAGGGATCTCGCCGGGGAGATCGACAAGCATCAACAGGCCATGCTGGAGATGGGCTTGTCTATAGATCAGCGGCGATTGGACCCGGTCTGGCTGGAAAAGCTGTAGTAGGGCTAGCCTGGCCTCGCAACCTGAGCTGAATCGCTTTGCTTGGTGGTCAGGTCATGTGCCACAGAAGGTCCGCGCCACCACCTGTTCCGGGCTTGGGGGCATGGCGTAGCGGGCGTCTGCGGCGTCGTAGCGAAAGGGCTCAGCCAGGCGGTCCACCAGGTTGTGAAAGGGTCCCAGATCATTGTTATCCACTGCGGCCCTGATGACTTCCTCGACCAGATGATTGCGCGGAATGTACGCCGGGTTCAGGTGCAGCATGCGCTGCTGGCGCTGATCAGCATCGACCGGGTCACTGGCCAGTCGCGCTTGCCACTTTTCGATCCAGTTGGAGAAGCTGTTTGGTAGCTCGGCAAGCTCGGCTACGCTGTCGCCTTCAAATTGGCGCTGTGGCGCGGCGCGCTCGGCCAGCCGCCGGAAGGTCAGAGTGTAGTCGGCATTCGCAGCCGCCATCAGTTGCAGCAGTTCCTCTACCAACTCTTTGCTGTTTGCGTCCACCTGGCTCAGCCCGATTTTGCTAGCCATGACACTGTCGTAGGCGTGCTGGTACTGCGGCACGTAATCGTCAAGCGCCTGCTGCGCTTCCCGTACGGCAAGCTCTTCATCCTTGTCTATCAATGGCAGCAGTGCCCGCGCCAGCCAGGCAAGGTTCCACTGGCCAATGCCGGGCTGATTGCCGTAAGCATAGCGTCCGCCGGAATCGATCGAGCTGTACACAGTGTTGGGGTGATAGTTGTCCATAAAGGCGCAGGGGCCGTAGTCAATGGTCTCGCCGGAGACCAGCATATTGTCGGTGTTCATCACGCCATGGATAAAGCCCAACTGCTGCCACTGGGCAATCAGCTCGGCCTGTCGCCCAATCACGGCTCGCAGTAACGCTGCGTAGGGTAGTGGAACATCGGCTGCCTCGGGATAGTGGCGGGCGATAACATGGTCAGCCAGGGTTCTGACCGCTTCAATGTCGTTCTGCCCGGCGAAGAACTGAAAGGTGCCGATACGTATGTGGCTGCTGGAGACCCGAGTCAGAATGCCGCCCGGCAGCAGTTCCTCGCGCATGACCTGCTCACCGGTGGTGACTGCCGCAAGACTGCGGGAGGTGGGCACGCCTAGCGTGGCCATGGCTTCGCTGATCAGATATTCGCGCAGTACTG
The DNA here is from genome assembly GCA_046291745.1 of Pseudomonas sp. GTDB lineage: Bacteria > Pseudomonadota > Gammaproteobacteria > Pseudomonadales > Pseudomonadaceae > Halopseudomonas. Next base: position 18,209 of record JBKBSI010000046.1, read on the forward strand.
GTCCCAGCGGTGAACGGCCGTCGCCACCGCGGGCGTAGGCGGTGCGTCCCGCGCCCTTGAGCTGAATATCGTAGCGCTTGCCATCCTGACCTATCACCTCGCCCAATAGCGTGGCGCGGCCGTCACCCAGGCGCGGATTCCAGCCGCCGAACTGATGACCAGCGTAGGCCGTAGCGATGGGCAGGGATCCCGGAGCCACTTCATTGCCCGCCAGCACCTGTAACCCTGACGGAGATGCCAGCCATTCAGCCGATATGCCGAGCTGTTCGGCGAGCACCTTGTTGATGCGAATCAGGGCAGGGGACTTTACCGGTGCGAGTTTTTGTGTGCTGTAGAAATGCTCGGGCAGCAACACGTAGCTGTTGTCGAACCGGGGGCTAGTGGATTGAGTCATGGGTCTCCAGGGGGCGAGGCAAACGGTATAAGTATAGACCGGGAAGTAGCGGCATAGTTGAGACTGGATCAGGGGCGGGCTCGCTTATGGAAGCGAAGCTCAAAGCCGTTGCTGCTATCGCCAATGTTGCGTTTGTGCTGCTGGGGCTTTCGATCAGGCTATTGGCAAGGTGCTGGATGCCTTGCAGTACTGATCGTGCAGCGCCTTGATATATCCCGCCTGGGCGTTCACCCGGCCGCTGCCAAGTGCCTTGAGGTAGTGGCAGGCAGCATAGTCCCTGGACTTGCTTTCATAACTGCGGATCCAGCTCAGACGTTCGTTCAGACTAAGTCCTGTGACCGGCCAGATTCGCGCTGCAGGTGATAACTGCTGCTGCATGCCGATACGCCAGGGCTTGGGGCTCAGGCGGGCGCGAAAGCAGTTCTGATTGCGACACATCTGTTGATAGACGGGATCGGCGGCTACTGCGGCAAAGAAGTCGCTGACCTCAGCAGAGCGGGGATCGAAAAGCTTGTGTAGTACCAGCACGCGCAGCCCGGCAGGGGTTTGATACAAATGCAGATGCCAGTCCGGGTGCTTTGCGGAAAAGGCTTTGACCCGCCCCAGCGCCTCGATCTGGCCCCGGCGTTGGGGGTTCAGCCAGCGCGGGAACAGGCGCCCGGCAAGCGGACCTGAGAGAAACAGCGCCGCTGGTATGCTAACGAGTATCGTCCAGGGCAGTAACCAGGACAACAATACACAGAAGGGAGCCAGCACCAGCAAGCCGACAAGGGTACGCAGGCCGCCACCAGTTGGTTTGATGTCTATATCAGCGAACAGCACATCGGGAGTGTTCAGGCAAAGTGCACCGTAGCTGTTGCGGGTGATCACTGCGTTCTGGTGCCTGCCGATGATTTCTTCACGAATCGGCAGGCCTTCGGCGCCGTTGTAGCCGGATCGAGGATCCCGAGGCTTGATCCGCTCTCCTGCCTGCAAGGCACTGACCGCTTCCGTCAGGCGGGTTTGCGCATGTTGTTGCGCCTGCTGCTGGCTCGCGTCTGACCAGCCAAAGCGGCGGATCTGCCGTGCTTTGCCTTTGATCTGAGCGCTGGAGGTGGCTTCGGCCCAGAATGCTGGTACCTGCATTGACTCTTCCTTGATAGCTTTGGCTAGCGCTCTACGACGCTGTCGAACTAGTTCGCGCCCAGACTTCGATATGTCCGCGCCGGTCCACCGAGTAGTCTCGTGCTTGGGGTACGGCGTCCAGCAAACCGAGTTCCTGAAGCGCTGCGCTCACTTGCTGTCGCTCTTCTTCGGGTAGTGCGTCGATGATTGCAGTCGCGCGGCGCAGCATATATAGCAGAT
>JBKBSI010000047.1:0-19896 GCA_046291745.1 Pseudomonas sp.
CCTCAATCGGGCGCCCCAGATCAGCATCTGTATGCCAGGGGGAAATCAATTTCTGGATGTCGGGCTCCGCAAGGCTGAACTGGTCGGCCATTGCCTTCCATACTTCAGCGTCGTAGGCCATCTGCTGTTCTAGGGGCGCAGGTGTGCCATCAAACGCAGCGGGCTCTATACCGAACCATTCAGCAAGGCGCGCCCACATCCACTGCCAGCGAAACACATCACCGTTTACTACGTTGAACGCCTCATTGGCTGCCGCAGGCGTGGTCGAGGCCCAGAGCATATGACGGGCGAGCTGCGCCGCATCGGTCATATCGGTCAGGCTATGCCACTGCACCTCGGAGCCCGGAAAACGAAAGGGCCGACCAGTAAAGCGGCATATGGAGGCATACACCGCCAATGTCGTCGCCATGTTCATTGCGTTGCCCACCGCAACCCCGGTGACGGTGTGCGGCCGATGCACGCTCCAGGAGAAACCGTCCCGTTCGGATGCGGCGAAGAGCTCGTCTTCCTGGGCGTAGTAAAAATTGGCTACGTCCAGGCGTCCCTGCTCTTCTCGAAAGGGTGTCTGCGGCAGCGCGCCTTTACCGTAGGCTTCAAACGGACCCAGGTAGTGCTTTAGTCCGGTGGACAATGCAACGTGACACACTGATTCTGATGGGCGAACCGCATCAAGCACATTGCGAACCATTGCGGCATTCACCCGGATATTCTCCGCTTCGTTTGCCTGACGAGCCCAGGTGGTAAGAAATACGTGTGTTGGTTTGAGCCCATCCAGAGCGGCCCTGAGCGCTTCAGGATCCATCAGGTCCGCGCTGATGACTATGATACCGGGCTCAGCATTCGGACGACGTGCGAGGCCCGCGACCTCCCAGTGCTCCTCTGCAAGCAAGCGGGACACCGCGCTGCCTATGATTCCACTCGCCCCGACAACCAGCGCTTGCTTTTTCATGATCAAACCTCCAAAAAGAATACAGGCACGCACCTTACCCACATCCAAGAGCCGGTCCTAGTCGGCACCAAATGGTAACCACCTCCATGCAGACAGGTTCAGAAGAAGATCAATGGCGCGAAGACTGCGCCCCAAGAAGAGTGCTTGAGATTTTTTCCACAAAGTGGACGAGTATGATTCTTCATACGCTGCAAGCGCGGCACGACGGCGTTGCCCGCACGGGTTCGCTGCACAGGTCCTTGCCGGGAATCTCAAAGAAAATGTTGATCCAAACCCTGCGGCAAATGGAAGCCAGCGGAATGGTCGAGCGTCATGTGCAAGATACTGTTCCACCAGCAGTAAGCTACGCGCTATCACCGCTGGGCAAGCTTATGGTTCAACCGATCGAGATGATTTACGAATGGGCCAGGACCAACTCGGCCGCCCTGGATCAGTTGCAGCCGCGACCAACCTCTCGAAGACGACCATAAAGCGCTTTCGGATTGCTGCCTAAAGACCGCGACAGAGTCAAAGCTTGTAAAAAAGGCTAACCCGAAAAAGCGAAAAGCCCGCATGGGGCGGGCTTTTGGGGTTGCTGCCAGAGCTTACTTACGGCATGCAATTGGTCGGAGAGACTGGATTCGAACCAGCGACCTTCTCGTCCCGAACGAGACGCGCTACCAGGCTGCGCTACACTCCGATAATGTGGCCGCATTTTACCGCATGACATTATTTTCTCAAGTATCTCGCCCGAAAAAAATTCAGCCTTGGCAGAGGCTTAGCGCCAATCTTCGGGGCAGTTGGCATTATGCAGGCGCGGGTCCTCGGCGGGCAATTGCAGCACGCTGTGGGCTTGATTCAGGAGCCAGCGTCTGGGGCTGCGTTGGCCCTGGTCCCAGGCTTGCTGCAGGTTCGCCAACAAGGCGCGCGGGATGACCGCCAGCAGCGGTTGCCATTGCTCACCGGCACGCACCAGACAGGGCTGCTCCGGCGTCTGTGCCGCCTGCGCCAGCAACTGCGTGAGCAGTTCGCGATCAAGGCCGGGGAGATCACAGGGCAGAACCAGCAAATGGCTACCCGTGCACCCGCGCAAGCCTTCGAGTATGCCCGCCAACGGTCCTGGAAAATCGCCCTGCGGGTCACTCACCAGCCGATCCGCCCATTGAGCGTACTGCTCATGGTTGCGGTTGCAACTGATGATGACCTCATTAACCAGCCCCTCCAGCATCTCAATCAGATGCACAGCGATCGGCCGTCCGTTCCAGGGCATCAGCCCCTTGTCCCGACCACCTAAGCGACGGCCTTCGCCACCGGCCAGCAGCAACGCACCAAGATGCTTTTCCTGTAACTCGAACACGCCTCTGCTCTCCGCTTGAATCTGGCCCTGTGTTATAACACTGGGCGCAATGTCTACCCAAGGATCGCCCACCATGGCCCATAACGACACCCAATTTGCTCCACTGAATATCGCCATTCTGACCGTCAGCGATACCCGCAGTCTGGAAACCGATACCTCCGGCCAGTTGCTGGTCGATAGCGCAACCGAAGCCGGGCACTTTCTGGCTGACCGGCAACTGCACCCGGACGACATCTATCGCATCCGCGCCGTGGTATCGGACTGGATCGCCCGTCCCGAGGTGCAGGTCATCCTGATCACCGGCGGCACCGGCTTTACCGGCCGTGACAGCACGCCCGAAGCCGTAGCACCGCTGCTGGACAAACAGGTGGATGGCTTTGGCGAGCTGTTCCGCCATGTATCCTGGGAAGAAATAGGCACCTCTACCCTGCAGTCCCGTGCGCTGGCTGGCCTGGCCAACCGCACACTGGTGGTCTGCATGCCCGGCTCCACGGGAGCCTGCCGTACGGCCTGGGGCCGTATTCTCAAGGAGCAGCTTGATAGCCGCACCCGCCCCTGCAATTTTGTTCAGCACCTGTCACAGGGGCCAGCCTGCGGGAGCCGCGCATGAGTTTGATGCCGGTTGCCGAGGCTCTGCAGCGCCTGTTGCAGGCCGCGGCCGCAGAGCCTCTGGCGCAAAGCGAAGATGTGCCTCTGGCGCACGCGCTGGGGCGCATTCTTGCCGCCCCGCTGCATTCAGCACATGACGTGCCGCCCTGGGATAACAGCGCGATGGACGGCTATGTATTGCACTCGGCTGACATTGCCCTAGCGCTGAGTCAGGGTCTGCCGATCAGCCAACGCATTACCGCGGGTATGGCTCCGCAACCGCTCACGCGTGGTACCTGTGCGCGGATTTTCACCGGCGCGCCCATCCCTTCCGGCGCCGACAGCGTGGCCATGCAGGAAAACGTGGTCATCAATGCCGAGGGCCTGGCCCAGTTGAGCGAGCCGCTGAATGCGGGCGCCAATGTCCGCCCCCAAGGGCAGGATATCCGCCAGGGCAGCCAGATACTGGATACAGGTACGCGTCTGCGTGCTCAGGACCTCGGGTTGATTGCTTCCACTGGCGTGGCCAGCGTCGCGGTACGTCGCTCGTTGCGGGTGGCGGTGGTTTCCACCGGTGACGAGCTACGCGAACCTGGAGAGCCACTTGGGCCAGGACAGATCTATAACAGCAACCGCTACACCCTGATCGGTTGCCTGCAGCGCTTGGGTCAGCAGATTATCGACGGCGGTATTCTCCCGGATGACCTGACGCAAACGGCCGAACGGCTGCAGCAGTTAAGCCAGTCGGCAGATCTGATCATCACCTCCGGCGGCGTTTCTGTGGGTGAGGCTGACTGTCTGGGGCAACTGTTACGCGAACAGGGCCAGGTCGACATGTGGAAGCTGGCAATCAAGCCGGGTAAGCCCTTTACCTTGGGCCGCTTTGCCGATACGCCAATACTGGGATTGCCAGGTAACCCGGCAGCCAGCCTGGTAACCTTTCTGATTCTGGTACGCCCCTACCTGCTTCGCCGCTTGGGCGTGCTGCAACCTGCGCCACTAAGCTTGATGGTGCCCGCTGGTTTTAGCTGGAATAAAGCAGGCACGCGGGATGAGTACCTACGCGCCCGCATCCAGGACGGAGAAGTGCTGCTGGCCGGCCACCAGAGCTCTGGCATGCTGAGTAGCGCCAGCAGCGCAGATGGTCTGGTCGTCATTCCCGCCAACAACACTGTCAGCATCGGACAGCCCCTGTCTTTTCTGGCTTTTGAAGGCCTGTTCGATTAAATCGCGGGCACAAAAAAACCGCAGCGCCAAAGGCAACTGCGGTTTTTTACCAGCAACTATCAGGCGGTGACGGCAGTCTTGATCATGGTCTGCAGTTCGCCAGACTCATGCAGTTCAAGAATGATGTCGCTACCACCGACCAACTCGCCGCTGATCCACAGCTGCGGAAAGGTCGGCCAGTTGGCGTACTTGGGCAGCTCGGCACGGATATCGGGATTCTGCAGGATATCCACATAGGCAAATTTCTCGCCACAGGCCATCAACGCCTGTACTGCGCGCGCTGAAAAGCCGCACTGGGGTGCATTCGGAGCGCCCTTCATGTAGATAAGTACCGGATTATTACCGATCTGTTCTTTGATGTTGTCTAGGGTGTCCATGGCGTTTCCTCGTAGCAGTCGGGGCCGCTGGGCCCGCAAAGACCGCTATTGTAGCGCATTCGCGGCGTTGGAAATACTCGGCAGCGGCCTCAGGCCGCTACCACCTCTACAGGCACACCGTTGAGCGCCGCGTTACCAGTGACCGCATCCACAAAGCGCTCGTCGGTCAGATCGTTGGCGCTGACACCGGCATGGGCCACAGCCACATCCTGCTGGGTACCCTGACGATTATGACCCCAGCCATGCGGCAGACTCACTACGCCCTCGCGCATCTCGTCACTGGCACAGACCACTACGCTGACCTCCCCTACCCTGGAGCGCACCTTGACCTGCTGCCCATCACTGAGTCCGCGCCGGGTCAGGTCGGCCGGGTGCATTAACAACTGATCCCGGGCCTTGCCCTTTACCAGGCGCTGGTAGTTGTGCATCCAGGAGTTGTTGCTGCGCACGTGGCGCCGACCGATCAGATACAACTCATCGCCCTGCACCACCGATTGCACCTCGGCGCTAAAGCGCAAGACATCATCAAGCATCGCCTGCGGCGCGCACTCGATCTTGCCGCTGCTGGTTTGCAAACGCGTGAGCAGGCTCGGTTGCAGCGGACCAAGGTCGATGCCATGCGGGTTGGCCTTGAGCACGTCCAGCGTCAACTGATCCTTCCAGGGGCCTGAGCGCATGGCCTCATCGACCATTTGCGCCGGTGGTTTGGTCTCTCTGCTCTCCTGCCCAGTGATCCTGGCGAAAGCGCGGCCCAGGCCAACAAAGATTTCCCAGTCGTGCAGCGACCCTTCCGGCTTGGGCAGTACCGGTTCGTTGTAGCGCGTGACGTTGCGCACCGCGAAGTTGTTGAAGGTAATGTCGTAGTGATCATGCTCCAGACTGGGCGTCGGCGGTAGAATCACGTCGGCATGGCGCGTGGTTTCGTTGATATACAGATCCACGCTGACCATGAAGTCCAGCCCGGCCAATGCCGTGTCGAGCTGTCGGCCATTGGGCGTAGACAGCACCGGATTGCCCGCGGTGGTCACCAGCGCGCGGATCTGGCCCTCGCCCGGCGTGAGTATCTCTTCGGCCAGCGCTGCGACCGGCACCTCGCCGTTGAACTCCGGCAGCCCCGAAACCCGGCTCTGCCACAGATCAAAATGTCCGGGTCGGCCCTTGGTGACATCGTAGGCTGGTAGCGGCAGCAGAGCGCCGCCGGGCTGATCAAGATTGCCGGTCACCAGGTTGATCATCTGAATCAGCCACTGGCACAGGGTCCCGTAGCGCTGCACGGAAACGCCCATGCGGCCATAACAGACGGCGCGCTCGGCAGCGGCAAACTCACGGGCAATCTGCCTGATACGCTCGGCCGGAATGCCGCAGCGGGCGGCCATGACATCCAGATCAATGCCCTGCATCGCCTCGCGGACCTGATCCAGGCCTGCGGTGGCGTCCAGCACCGGGCTGGATTTGATCAGGGATTCATTGAACAGGGTGGTGAGCACGCCCAGCAGTAGCGCGGCGTCTGTGCCGGGATGGATGAACTCATGCTCACTGGCCAGTTCGGCCGTTTCACTGCGGCGCGGGTCCACTACCACCAGTTTGCCGCGCTCCTTCAATGCCTTGAGCCGCTTGCCGACATCCGGCACCGTCATGATGCTGCCATTGGAGGCCAGCGGATTGGCCCCGAGCATAAGAAAGTAGTCGGTATGGTCGATATCAGGGATAGGAATCATCAGCATGTGGCCGTACATCCACAGCGAGACCAGATGGTGTGGCAATTGATCCACCGAGGTGGCTGAGTAACGCTGGCGCGTTTTCAACTGCCCCATGAAGTAGTTGCCATGGGTCATGGAGCCGTAATTGTGCACATTAGGGTTACCGGCATACACCGCCACCGCGTTACGGCCGTGTTGTTGCTGAATTCCTGCGAGTTTGCTGGCTACCAGCTCGAAGGCCTGATCCCAGGTGATCTCTTCCCACTTGTCGCCGGTGCGCTTGACTGGCTTGCGCAGGCGCTGCGGATCATTCTGGATGTCCTGCAGGGCCACTGCCTTGGGGCAGATATGGCCACGGCTGAAGGGATCATCATGATCGCCCTTGATGGACAGAATCTGCTCACCTTCGGTTTCGATCGCCAGACCGCAAATGGCCTCGCACAGGTGACAGGCACGGAAATGAGTTACAGGCATGACGGAGACTCGGCTGATTATTTTTTAGAACACCACTCTAGGCCCCGCGTGATGGAGCGACAAGCGCCGACAGGGTGCAGAATACGCTGCTATTCATTGACTGAATTCCCGCCCCTGGGGCCTGCCTGAGCCCCGGCCATTTGCCTTGCGGCGGATTTTCCCGATAAGATCACACCCTTCTCTTTTGCTTTGGCTTGTATCGGGCCTCCGGGTCACGATAGGTTTTTCTGTTCTCGGTCACAGGCCGCCCACCCATTTCCAGGTAGTGAACATGACTGTACGGCATTTTCTTTCGTTGCTCGATTGCTCCCAGGCGGAGCTGATCAGCCTGATAAAGCGCGGTGTCGAGCTCAAATCTCTGCATGCGCAGGGCGTCATTTATGAGCCGCTGAAGAATCGCGTACTGGCCATGATCTTCGAAAAAGCCTCGACCCGCACCCGCGTGTCCTTTGAAGCAGGCATGATCCAGCTCGGCGGCCAGGCCATCTTCCTGTCACCCAGGGACACCCAACTGGGCCGTGGCGAGCCGATCGAGGACAGCGCCCGGGTACTTTCCAGCATGTGCGATGCAGTGATGATCCGTACCTTTGCCCATGCCGATCTGGAAACCTTTGCCCAGTATTCACGGGTACCTGTGATCAATGGTCTGAGCGACGACTTGCACCCCTGCCAGTTGCTGGCTGACATGCAGGCCTATCTGGAGCACCGCGGCAACATTCAGGGCAAGACTGTGGCCTGGGTCGGTGATGGCAATAATATGTGCAACACCTTTATTCAGGCCGCCATGCAGTTCGACTTTCAGCTGCGCATTGCCTGCCCGGAGGGCTACGAGCCCGACCCGCAGTTCCTTGCACAGGCTGGAGAACGCGTGACCGTGATGCGCGATCCGCAGGAAGCCGTACGTGGCGCACACCTGGTCAATACCGATGTCTGGGCCTCCATGGGCCAAGAAGATGAAGCCGAAGCCCGCCTGAAGCGCTTTGCTCCCTATCAGGTGACACCGGCCATGCTTGATCTGGCCGACGAGTCAGTGCTGTTCATGCATTGCCTGCCTGCGCACCGCGGCGAGGAAGTCAGTGCCGAACTGATGGATGATCCGCGCAGCGTGGTCTGGGATCAGGCAGAGAACCGCCTGCACGCGCAGAAAGCACTGGTAGAATTTCTGCTGGTCGACTGACCAGCCCGCAGCAAACATCCCCCGGGAGTCCGAATGTCCAATGCCGACAGCATAGTGCTGGAGCTCAACCAGTTGGCCTGCGGCTATGCCAGCCATCCGGTAGTCTCCGACCTGACTATTCACCTGCGTAGCGGCGATATCGGCTGCCTGCTCGGCCCCTCGGGCTGTGGCAAGACCACCACGCTGCGGGCCATCGCCGGATTCGAGCCAGTTAGCGCTGGCGAGATCAAGCTGGACGGCCAGCGACTGTCTTCTCCCAGCAAACGCGTAGTACCCGAGCAGCGCCGGATCGGTATGGTGTTTCAGGACTATGCGCTGTTTCCGCACCTCACGGTGCAGGAGAATGTCGCCTTTGGCATCAGCAAGAACCCGCAGCGCAAGCAGATCGTCGAGGAGCTGCTGGAACTGGTCAAACTCAGCCCGCTAGGCAAGCGCTATCCGCATGAACTCTCCGGCGGGCAACAGCAGCGTGTGGCCCTGGCCAGAGCCCTGGCGCCCGACCCCAAGTTACTGCTGCTGGACGAGCCCTTCTCCAACCTCGACGGCGAACTGCGCCGACGGCTATCAGCTGAAGTGCGGGACATTCTGAAATATCGCGGGACCAGCGCCATGCTGGTAACCCACGACCAGAATGAAGCCTTCGCGGTCAGTGACCATGTCGGCGTACTCAAGGATGGCAAGCTGCAACAGTGGGATTCGCCCTACAACCTCTATCACGAACCGGCTACGCCCTTTGTCGCGAGCTTTATCGGGCAAGGTTACTTTATTAGAGGGCAATTGATTTCGCCGGATACGGTACAGACCGAGCTGGGCGTGATCCGCGGCAATCGCGCCTATCAGTTGCCCGCCGGCAGCGCCGTGGATGTGCTCTTGCGTCCGGATGATATCGTCGGTCAGCAGAATAGCAGCCTGCGCGCCACCATCATCGGCAAGACCTTTCTGGGTGCTACCACGCTGTATCGCCTGCAATTACCGACTGGCAGTGTTCTGGAGACAATTTTCCCCAGCCACGACGACCATGTGCTCGGCGAGTCTTTGGGCATTCGGATCGCCGCAGACCATCTGGTGGTATTTGCCGCCCAGGGCAGTGTCAATCTGCACGCGCAGTTGCCGCTGGAGCAGGTACTGGATGCGGGCACCTCAAGCTCAGCCTGAGGTGCCTACGGTCATGGCCTGGAATCAGGGCGTCTGACGATAGAGGATATGACTGGCGGTGCCATGCACCACGCGCGAATGACGATAATCGGTATTCTGCATCATGCCCAGAATAATGATCTCGTTGGCCGGATCGACCCACATCCAGGGTCCGTGAATACCCCACCACCAGTAGGTATCAACCGGTAGGTGACCTGCGGCTTCAGCATCATTGACCACAGCCACGTTCAACCCGAACAGGTTGCCCGGTGCCCAGTCGGGACCAGCCACGCCCTCCGGCAAGTGATTGCGGCGCATCATCTGCACGGTTTCCGGCTTCAGCAGCCGCACGCCATCCAACTCGCCTTCATTCAGCAGCATGCGTGCAAAGCGCAGGTAGTCGTCCATGGTCGACACCAGCCCACCGCCGCCATTGAGAAAGCGTGGCTTGCTCAACCATGGCTCGTTGGTGAAAGGCTTGAGCCCCTCTTCACTCGGGGTATAGGACAGGGCAAAGCGCGATTGCTTGTCCTCCGGCACATAGAAGCCGGTATCCACCATGCCGAGCGGGGTGAAGATGCGCGCCTGCAGGAACTCGTCAAAGGTCATGTCGGAGAACACTTCCACCAAGCGCGCCTGGACATCCACCGAGATGCTGTAGTGCCACTGGGTGCCTGGCTGCTGGCGCAGGGGCAGATTGCCCAGTTTGGTCATCATATCTGCCAGGGTAGTATCCTGGTTCTGGATATCCTCGCTGACATACAAGCTGTCGGTGAACGACTGTGAGAAGCGCCCGTAGGTCATGCCTGCGGTATGGGTCATCAGCTCACGAATAGTCACCGGGTGGTTGGCCGCTTCAGTTTTCAGTTCGCCTTCCGGATAGCCTGCGACCTCCACCTGCAGCCCTTTGAGTTCAGGCAGGTATTGCTCAACGGGGTCATCCAGATCGAAGTGCCCTTCCTCGTGCAGCATCAGTAGTGCAGTGCCGGTAATCGGCTTGGTCAGGGAAAAGATCTTGTAAATACTGTCAGCCTTCAGAGGCACTTTGGCCTCCAGGTCCTGATAGCCGCTCTGCTGGCGATGAGCGACCTCGCCATTCTGCCAGACCAGGGTCGCGATACCCGCCAGCTTGCCCTCTGTCACTTGGGCCTTCATGGCCTGCTCGAGCATTTGCAGCCGCTGCTCGGATATCTGGTAACTGTCCGCGTGGGCGTTTCCTAGCCCGGCTGCCAGCGTCAACAGCGCCAGCGGCCATACCAGCCTGTGCTTGAAAAGCTTGCTCATTCACTCCACCCCTATCATTTTTGTTTATACCGACCATGATTTATCCACTGCCGAACAGAATCGGCAGAACGCTCAACTCTGCCACACAACCGCGATCTGCTCCAGCCTCTTGCTGCGCGATACCCTCGCGCCAATCACTACATCTTATGAAATGATCGCGCACTGGGAGATTGACTGTCGAAGGCCTATTCTTGAAGCTAACAGGGTCATTTACAACAGGTGATGACATGCAACGCAGAACACTTCTGGCTGGCCTACTGGCCCTGCCTACACTGCCTATGGCCAGCCGACTGAGCTTGGCCGACACTTCCGCACACGAGGTTGGCATGCGCTTTACCCCACTTGACCTGCCCCACAGCTACTGGAAAGACAAGGTATCGTCCGAGGCCTACAAGGTGCTTTTCGAAGAAGCTACCGAGCGACCTGGCAGCAGCCCCCTGGATGCAGTTTATGAACCAGGCACTTACGTCTGCGCAGCGTGCTACCTGCCGTTGTTCAATAGCGACGACAAGTTCGACAGCGGTACCGGCTGGCCGAGCTTCACCCGGCCGATTGAGGGCCACATGGGCACGCGCCAGGATTACAAGCTGATCTGGCCACGCACCGAATACCATTGCGCGCGTTGCGGCGGTCATCAAGGTCACGTCTTTAACGACGGCCCCGAACCCACCGGGCAGCGTTGGTGCAACAACGGTGTGGCGCTGCGCTTTGTGCCCGCGGACCAATCCTTACCGGAGTTGAGGAGTTGAGCATGTTCCGACTGATCGCGGCGGCGACGCTGTTGCTGTCCAGCACCCTGGCGGGGGCGAACACAGCGCTTGAACAAGGTCCTGAAGGCACGCAGATGGCGGTCTTTGCCGGCGGCTGCTTCTGGTGCACCGAGGCCGACTTCGATAAGGTTCCCGGCGTGGTGGAAACTGTCTCGGGTTATATAGGCGGCTCCGCAGCCACCGCCAACTACCCGGCTGTTTCTGCCGGAGGCACCGGCCACATAGAAGCGGTCGCGGTCTTTTATGACCCCACCAAGACCGGTTTTCCACAGTTGGTAGAGGCCTTCTGGCCAACCGTCGACCCGGTCACCCCTAACGCCCAGTTCTGCGACCACGGGCCGCATTACCGTAGTGCCCTGTTCTATGCCGATGAGACCCAAAAAGCCGTTCTTGAAGCCTCCAGGGACGCTCTGGCAGCTTCCGGCAAGCTGAACAAGCCTATTGTGACCGAGATTCTGCCGCAGACGGCGTTCTATCCCGCCGAGGAATATCATCAGGACTATTACCTGAAAAATCCCATTCGCTATAAGTACTATCGCAGTCGTTGTGGACGCGATGCACGCCTGCAGGAGTTGTGGGGATCCAACTGACGTGGAAAATATCCGCTGAGGGCGTGATAATGTCGCCCCTCAGTCCTGACCACAACGGATACCCCCGATGCAGATCAACAAGAACAGCGTAGTCCAGTTCCATTACAGCCTCTCCGACGCCGCCGGTGAAATCGAAAGCTCCTACAACCACGAACCAGTCCTCTATCTGCACGGGCAGGCCGGGTTGATTGACGGGCTGGTTGAGGCGCTCGAAGGCCGTCAGGCCGGTGACAGCTTTAGCGTCACGGTACCGGTCGACAAGGCTTACGGCCCGGTGCAGGAAAACGCCACACACAAAGTTCAGGTCAAACACCTGCAAGGCGCAAAGAAGTGGAAGCCGGGCATGATTGCCGTGATTCAAACCGAAGAAGGCCCGCGCCAGGTAAAGGTATTGAAGGTCGGACTATCCCAGGCAGTGGTGGATGCCAATCATCCCCTGGCGGGCAAGGAGCTGACCTTCGCCATTGAAATTCTTGATGTGCGTCCGGCCACCGAGGAAGAAATACAGCACGGTCACGCCCATGGCGCGGGTGGTCACCAGCACTGATTGCAGTGGCTGCAGGGCAGAATGCCGCAACAGGCATTCTGCCTATGCAATCTCATAGCAAAATGCAACAAAAAAGTGTAATATAGTCGCCTACTTTTAATCAGGCAGGTGACCATGTCAGCAAAAACCGCCCCAAGCAAACGCAAGGCAGACGCAGCAGTCGCCACCAGTCAATCTATCGATAATCAGATCGATGCTTTTCTCGCCTCAGGTGGCGAAATCCAGAAGATTCCGAACGGCAAGAGTGGCCAGGTTTATGGTGCTCCGCGTCCCGGACGTCCTGCCAAGTAATACCCGCACGACTGATCAGAACCTATGAACTGTGGACCTCAGGCTAATGCCGCTGACGTCCACACCGTTCTCTTGCCCTGAATCCAGGCTTCTGACAACCGCTTTGCCTCTCTGATCACTGACTATCTTCGCTGACCAGCAAGCGGCTGCAGTGCCTCGTCATGCAGGCTGACCAGCAGCGCCTGACCATTGGCAGCCACACGGAAGCCACCCCAACGCGCCTCTTCGTAAACGGCGGCGGTGCCTTCTTGAAAGAAAAAGGCATTGGGCCCCAGGGTGAGACGCCGCCCCTGCTGGCGCAGACGCATGCTGACCATAGCCTCCTCGGTCCTGGCGCTGTCACTCAGCTCTGAGAGACTGGTACGACCTTGCTCATCAACGGCCAGCAGCGCATAACTGGGTACCTGGCTCAGCGCACTCGTACGCGCCGCGACCTGGTCATCAAGTGCGAAACGCAGGGCCATGTAGTCGCCCTGCATCAATGAGCGGGGATCTACCGGCGCCAGTTCAAGCAGTACCAGACGTCCCTCGCTCAGGGTGCGCTCATGCCCGACGATAGCAATAAGGCCGACGGCAACTACCAGCCCCCAGGTCAGAAGTATGCCCTGCCATTGGCGGAACATCATTTTCCTCTCCCATATCGAATCAGGCCGTAACGCACCACTAGCAACAGCACCCCGCTGCCGACCAGCAGCATGGACTTGTGCAGCAGGGTGATGTGCAGGCTGTAATAGAAATGACCTAGGTAAAACGCGGCAAAGACCAGCACCAGCAACATCCAGCTGCGCGCCTGTGCGTGGCATACCGCCAGGCCCAGAGCACAGCTGATCAACAGTCCGGGGGCCTGGTAGAACAGCAGGCCTAACAACGCGGCGGCTACCAATGCAAAGCTGCGCTGTAATAAATCTGCATGTCGAGCCAGCCAGGCGACAATCGCCAGCAGCAGCAACACCGGCACAACGCGCGCGGCAGTCAGCAGTGCCGTTGCATTGCCCGTCATTACTCCGCTATCGAGCAAGCGTACCAGCCACTCCCGCTCGCCGTACGCGGCCAGCACCAGAGCCATAAAGGTTGCGGCGTCAAGCAGGGGGCGTAGGCGCGCTGCCAACGGATGAGCGGCCCAGGCTGGGCGTTGCAACCAACCCCAAGCAGCCACCAGCGCCAATCCACTGGCCAGCAAAGCCAGCTGCGGCCCGCTTTCCAGCAGTACCGCGATACTCGCCAGGGCAAAAAACGCACTCACCTGGCGGAACAACCGCGATACCGGCAGCCAAAGCAGTAGCGCCGACAACGGCAGACACACCAGCGCCGCGGAGCGCAGTGATGGGAACGAAGATGCATCCAGGCTACTACCCAGCACATAGACGAGTAGCCCCTGGCCTGCCAACGACAGCGCTAGCGCCAGTTGCGCGACAAAAACACCCGGGTGGCTGAACAGCCATATTCCGAAACCCAGCAGAGCCGCGCCCGCCAGGCTGCGACCCAGGCTGCCCTCAACGAACAACAACCAGGGCCCCATGAAGGAGCCGATGATGAACAGCGCCGAGACCCAGGCGGCGATACCGAGCAGCAATGCCAGCCACCAGGGCGAATCGACCCCGGCAACCAGCTTTTCGCGCAGCGGCGCATCAATCAGCGCTTGCTGCTCCAGCTCATCCAGCCAGCCTTTCAGCCGTAAGCCCGTCATAGCTGGGACTCCCGATACAAGCGGTGCAACCAGACCGATACCAGAGCGCTGGCGCCAATGATGAACAATCCCAGCACATTGAAGAGCAGCACCTCATCGGTATCGACCAGCAACCGAATCAGCCCCGAACTGACTACCGCGATCAGCGAGAACAGCAGCAGCGCCAGTATCGGCAAGTCCAGACGCCAGTACCGATAAGCAGGTATACCCACAGCTGCGACCAGCAGGTACACCAGTAGCAGCGGAACAAAATCCGACTCCCACCAACTGATGGTGGCGCCAACCACCAGCGCTCCCAGACAACCCAAAGCGGCCAGGCGCGGCAGCGCTCTGCCAGCGTGGTCAAGCAGCCTCTGGCCACGCCATTCAAACAGCAACCCCACTGCAAGGTTGCACAGGGCAATGATCAGCAGCGCCTGATAGCCCTTGAGCCCGGCGAACAGACCGAACCACATGGATACGCTGAAGAAGCGTAGCAGAGCCAGGTTGGCCACCGCCCAGCACAGCGCCCAACATGCGGTGGAGCGTGCCAGCAAGGCCCAGGGCAGCATCAGCAAAGCCCATATCGCGAACAGCTGCCATGGATCGGCTCCGGTCTGGTAGGTCTGGCCAATCAGCGCCAGTAGCGCACCTGTGGTCAGGCAGCAGCCGAGCAAGGCCGAGCGCCGCAGCAAGGAATGCCGTGCAGCGAACAGCGCCATGCCGACAAAGCCACTGAGGGCGGCAAAAGCCAGGGCAAACTTGATAAAGCGATGCAGGGTTTCCCAGTTCCAGGCAAAGAAAAAGATCACACCCAAGGCCAGCAAAACCACTCCGGCCAGCACCAGCAACCACTCAAGCAGCCAGTGCCACTGCTCTTCGTCGGCGGTCAATTGCTGGCCTTCACCAGCGGCTTTGAGCTGCGCGGCAGTCAAATACCCCTGCTCCGCCCAACTCAGCAACTGATCGGTCTGGCGCAGGTCGCGTTTCATCGGGCCTCACCTCGCAGGCCGGTCACCTCGGCGTGCAGCAAATCAGCGCTGACCTTGTCGGCAGGCAGCGGTGTCCCTGCGACGAGACAAACCCGTGACCAGAAGCGGCGAAACAGACCTTTATGCGGGTGGCGGCTGAAAAAGCTGCCCCACAGACCACGCAAGGCCATGGGTACAACGGGCACTGGATTGTTCTCCAGAATGAGGGCGATGCCATTACGAAACTCATTCATCTCTCCGTCTGCAGTCAGCTTGCCCTCGGGGAAGATACACACGACCTCCCCGGCATCCAGGTAGGCGGAAATGCGCTGAAACGCCTGCTCATAAATCTGCTCATCCTCATGGCGCGCGGCAATGGGAATGGTACCTGCAGTGCGAAAAATAAAATTCAGCACCGGCAGGTTGTAGATCTTGTAATACATGACAAAGCGCACCGGTCGGCGCACCGCCCCGCCAATCAGCAGAGCATCGACAAAGGACACGTGATTACACACCAGTACGCAACCACCCTCATCGGGTATGGCGTCCAGGTTTTCATGCTGCACCCGATACATGGAATGGCTGAGCAGCCAAATCAGAAAGCGCATGCTGAATTCAGGCACTATCTTGAAGATGTAGGTGTTTACCGCAATGTTCATCAGCGATATCACCAAAAACAGCTCCGGGATGCTCAGACCGGCGACGCTCAGCAGCAGTATCGCGGTAATGGCCGAGCAGACCATCAGCAGCGCGTTGAGAATATTGTTGGCAGCAATCACCCGCGCCCGCTCGTGCTCCTGGGTACGCGACTGAATCAGCGCGTAGAGCGGGACGATATAGAAACCACCAAACAGACCAATACCGAGGATGCAGCCCATCACCGACCAGGCCCCCGGCTGCGCCATCAGTTGCAGCCAGCTATAGGGCTGATCAGCCGCAATGACACTGCCTGAGGCAGCCCAAAGCAGCAAGCCGAACACCGTCAGACCGAGGGAGCCAAAAGGCACCAGACCGATTTCGACTTTGCGCCCGGACAGGCGCTCACACAACAGCGAGCCAGCGGCGATACCGATAGAGAACACCATCAGAATCAGGGTAACGACACTTTCGTCGCCATGCAGGTAGTCCTTGGCAAAGCCGGGGATTTGCGTGAGGTAGGTGGCGCCCAGAAACCAGAACCAGGAGTTGCCCAGCAGCGAGCGCGAGACCGACGGTACTTGCTTAACCAGCCCCAGATGCAGAATGGACCAGGATTGGCGAAAGATATTCCAGTCCAGCACCAGCTCCGGCATCGCCGCATGCGCCCGGGGAATCGCCAGGCTGGCCAGGTAACCCAGCAGCGCCACCGCCACCACCGAGATGCCGACCCATACCGCCCAGGAGTCTGCACCCATGGCCAATCCGGCGTACAGAGTACCTGCGAGAATGGCCAGGAAAGTGCCGGTTTCCACCAGACCGTTGCCACCAACCAGCTCATACTCGGTCAGGTGCTGGGGCAGTATGGAGTATTTCACCGGGCCAAAAAGCGCAGACTGTACACCCATGCAAAACAGTACCAGCAGCATCAACGGCAAGCTTCCAAGGATCAGGCTGGCTGCACCGACCAGCATGATCAGCACCTCACCCATCTTGATCGCACGGATCAGCGCGTCCTTGGCAAACTTCTCGCCAAACTGACCACCGAGCGCGGAGAACAGGAAAAACGGCAGAACAAACAGCAGGGCACAGAGGTTGATCAGCACATCCCGGGAGGTTGCCGTATCGCCATTGCTACCCACGGCAATCTTGAACAGGATGGCCAGAATCAGCGCCTGCTTGAATACGTTATCGTTGAATGCGCCCAGAAATTGGGCAGTAAAAAACGGCAGGAACCGTCTTTTGCTCAGTAGACTGAATTGTGAATGCTGGGGCATGCGCCGCCATCCTTTTCTGCTTGTCCTTATATGGGATGACAGCATAACGGAGGAAAGACACATTGCGACAGAACAAATAGAGGTGGCCTGACCGAACTGGCCTGACCACCTCTGCAGCACTCAGGGCTGTTGCGGTTCCAGTTGCAGACGCACATTGCGGCGCATGATCCAGCGGTGAATCTTGTCATGCCGCTCGGAAGTCAGCGGGTACTTCCAGGCCACGGCAAAGGCCATCATGTACAGCACCACTGGGCCCAGGATATAGAGCACGCGCAAGGCCATCAGTTGGGTCTCGTCATGTACCTTGGCCCCCGCATCGAAGCCCACCAACCAGAGCAGGCCAAGGGAAAGTCCAAGCCCCAGCGCCATGGCCATTTTCTGCGCCATGCCGGACATGGCAAAGAACAGTCCCGTGCGATGCTCCTTGCTACGCGCAGTGTCCACATCGACGATATCCGCCAGCATGGCCAGCGGCAGGAACTGGAAGGCAGCAAAACAGAAGCCCTTGAGGGCAAACATGATGGCAAAGGGCACCACCTGACCGGCCTGCAGGAAAAACATGCCGAGAATACTGGCGCTGGAAACCCCGACCGCCACGCAGAAGGCCTTGTGCTTGCCAATCTTCTTGCCAAGGATCAGCCAGAACGGAATACCCAGGATGCCGATACCGAAGTAGATCAGATACATCAAACCGATATAGGACTGGATCTGCAGCACATGCTGCATGAAAAAAACCGAGAGCGCGTTGCGGAAGGACTCGCCGGTGACCACGATCAGCAGCATCAGCATCATGCGCTTGAACGGGCCGTTGTACTTGAGCACCTTGAGACCCTTCTTCCATTCGGTCTTCTCCACCGTTTGCGGTGGCGCCTCACGGACAAAGGCCAGTGCCAGAAATACCGTCAGCGGCAAGGTTACGATAAACAGCCAGGCCATACCGCCAAGAATCGGGCCATAGCCTCTGCTCAGTTCGCCATCGGTACCCAGCAACCAGATGATGAACTGCATGAAAAAGCCATCGGTGTGCCCTGCAGCGAAGCGTCCAGCCATGGCCTGAACGATGGCCGGTGCCAGCGCTGCGAGAAACAGGCCTATCAACACATAGCCTTCGCGCGAAGCCGTCACCCTGCTGCGCTGATGGTACACAGGCGATAGTTCAGCCCCCCAGGCACCATAGGGCAAGGTCACCATGGTCCAACCCAGGTACATGAATACCGTCCAGAACAGCAGGTGTCCTACCCCTGCCCCCTCAGGCGGCATAAACAACATCACCGTACCCAGCAATACTAGCGGCGTACCGGCAAAGATCCAAGGCTTGCGACGGCCAAAGCGGGTATTCCAGCGATCGCTGATGGTGCCGATAAGAGGATCGGTGATCACATCGGAGAAGCGCGCCAGCACCAGAACCAGGGCCACAAAGCCCATGTTCATACCCAGCTCGCCGGCATAGAAAGGGGGCAGATAAACCACCAGGGGATAGCCGATGATTGCCAGGGGCATGCCGATTGATCCATGGATCATCAGCGTCGACCGTTTCAGGATCCCGTCTTGACTCATGTTTCACTCCCGCTAAGAACCGCTCAGGCTGCAGTCGGCCTGGCTTGTTATATGTGTCCGTTGACTACCGGGGAACGGGCAATTGTCGGATCTGTCGCGCTTGGGTGCGATCCAGACATCTGCTCGCTCGATTCTATGCCAGTGCACAAGCAATACAAGAGCACATGACCATGCGGTCAGTTACCTGTCGCTTCGGCCCGTTCGCCCGCACGCTAACGGCGTACCGCTAAGCCAGCGCTGACAAGCACTGCGAGCGATCATCAGACCAGGGGATCAAGACTATTCAGCTAACTTATAGTACACAGAAGGTCTGATCACGGCGTTCCCTCTGCCCAAATGACTACAAATGAAACATATTATCGGGGACGCTCAAGCCTTCACGGCTTATGCTTATTCCACTGAAATCTCGAGAAAACCTTATGTATTTTGCTGTTCGTACCGCAGGCCTCTGCATGCTTGTACTACTGCTCAGCGCATGTAGCTCTACCCGCCTGGCCTACGACAACCTGGAACGCCTGGTGAGTTGGAAAAGCGGCGACTATGTCTCCCTGACTCGAGACCAGAAGCGCTGGTTGTCAGGCCGCGTGCAAACTCACCGGGATTGGCACTGCAGTACCGAGTTACCCGAATACAGGCGCTATCTGGCGCAATTACAGCCGCAACTGAGCAGTAAAGCACTGGATGCTGACATGCTGGTGGATCAACTCCCCGAGATTCAGCCTGCAGTGGATCGCCTTCTTGAAGAGTTGGCACCTACACTCGCCGAGCTTCTGAGTGACCTGACAGCGCAACAGGTGGACGAACTTATCGACAACATGCAGCTCCAGCACCAGGAGTTGCATGAACGCTACGTGGCTCCCGCAGAAAAAGTACA
This sequence comes from Pseudomonas sp., assembly GCA_046291745.1. Taxonomy (GTDB): domain Bacteria; phylum Pseudomonadota; class Gammaproteobacteria; order Pseudomonadales; family Pseudomonadaceae; genus Halopseudomonas. The sequence goes on from JBKBSI010000047.1 coordinate 19,426, forward strand.
AAACCAGGAGCGCGCCACGCGCCTGGAAAAACGCCTGACCCCATGGCTAGGCAGACTGACTGCCGAACAACGTCAGCGCGTTCAGAGCTGGTCAGCAGAGCTCGCTAGACAAAACAGTATCTGGCTGGATAACCGCAGCTTCTGGCTGGACAACTTCATCAGCACGCTGAAGCAGCGCGACCAACCCGACTTCAGCGAGCGGATCAACGCGCTGCTGACCGACCGCCAGCAGTTCTGGACTCCGCACTTTCGCGAACGCAGCGAAATCAACGCCCGCCTGGGAGCGGAAATGCTCGCGGACCTGTTGAGCATGGCTAGTGACCGCCAGATTCAGCGCATGGAAAACCGCCTGGCGCGGCTGGAGACCGATCTGCAGCGCATGCAGTGCACCGCCGCCACCTGATCCGTTGACCGACATCAATAGCGGCTGCTTTATCCGGGTCTAGACTGAAAGCCTAAAGTCCCCGGACA
>JBKBSI010000048.1:0-19877 GCA_046291745.1 Pseudomonas sp.
TGCAGGTTTGCGAGCGCCGGTGTCACTGGTAGCGACCAGGTCTTCCAGTTCGGTGCTCAGGTCTTCACGCTGGGTATTTTGTACGCTCATGGTGGCCCTTGAGTTTTAGCATGAGGTGGGAATCAAAAAACATGCAAAAAACAAACCCGGGTCACCTTGGGTGACCCGGGTCGGGGCTTACATCCAGCCGCGTTCCTTGTAGTAGCGAACGGCGCCGTCATGCAGGGGGATGGAAATACCTTGCTCGATCATTTCCTCTTCCTTCAGGGTGGCGAAGGCAGGGTGCAGACGCTTGAAGCGATCGAAGTTCTCGAACACCGCCTTGACGGTCTGGTACACGGTTTCGTCATCGGTATCGGTAGAGGTTACCAGTGTGGCACGTACACCGAAGGTATCAACGTCGTTGTCGTTACCGCGATAGATTCCACCAGGGATAGTAGCTTTGGCGTAGTAAGGACGCTCGGCAATCAGCGCGTCGATTTCTTCACCGTCTACTGCAACCAGAACCGCGTCTACAGTGGTAGTAGCTTCCTGAATGGAACCGTTCGGGTGACCGGCAACATAAACCATCGCGTCGATGTTGTTGTCACCCAGGGCGGCTGCCTGCTCGGCTGCATCCAGTGCGGAAACCAGAGAGAAATCACTGTGCGACCAGCCCAGTGCATCCAGTACCACATCCATGGTGTCACGCTGACCGGAACCGGGGTTGCCGATGTTGACGCGCTTGCCTTTCATGTCCTTCACATTGCTGATGTTGGCATCACGACGGGCGACCACGGTCAGCGGCTCACCGTGCAGGGCGAACATGGCACGCATACCTTCGAACTTGCCAGCAGACTCGAAGTTCTCGACGCCTTCATAGGCTTTGTACTGAATATCTGATTGCACCACACCCATATTCATTTCGCCGCCACGAATGGCGTTGACGTTGGCCACAGAACCGCCACTTGATGGTGCGTTACAACGGATGCCGTGCTCACTGCTGTTGCGATTGATCAAGCGGCAAACAGACTGGCCAACAACGTAATAGACGCCGGTCTGTCCACCAGTACCGATGGTTACGAAGTTTTGCTGGGCCACAGCCGGGGTGGATGCCAGGGCTGCGCATCCGATTGCTGCGGAAAACAGCATGGCGAGTGATTGACGTTTCATTAGAGGGTGACTCCTTTTTTCTGGTTATCAATCGGCAGAACTGCAAGATATAAGCCGATGTCACTGTGTTTTCCGGCTTTTTGGCCGGAAAGAGAATATCAACTCGTGGTCGATGATCTTGTAGTCGACGAAGTAGGGCCGATCCTTGAAGTGTAGCGGAGTATTCCGCCCTTCATTGAAAATAACCCTAGCCCGGGTTTCGGGCAAGTTATTGATTCGACTGATATCTACGGAATGGCGACAGATTTGCGTGACAGGCGCATGACAGCTTGGCAGCTTAGACCGGAGGCCAGCCGCCCATTTCCCGCCAGCGGTTGACCACACTGCAGAAAAGTTCTGCAGTCTTTTCCGTGTCATAACGTGCCGAGTGCGCTTCCTTGCCATCGAACTCGATGTCGGCCGCAGCGCAGGCTTTGGCCAGCACGGTCTGACCGTAGGCCAGGCCGCCTAAAGTTGCAGTGTCAAAACAGGAGAAGGGGTGGAAAGGGTTGCGTTTGATCTGGGTGCGCTCGACCGCCGCGTTCAAAAAGCCCAGATCAAAGAATGCGTTATGGCCGACCAGTACGGCGCGGTTGCAGCCAGCGGACTTCACTGCCTTGCGCACATGCTTGAAGATTTCAGTCAGGGCATGGGATTCGTCCACCGCCATGCGTAGCGGGTGGTCCAGCTTGATGCCGGTAAATTCCAGCGCAGCAGCCTCGACATTGGCCCCGGCGAAGGGCTCGACGCGGAAGAAGTGGGTTTGATCGGGGTAGATCATGCCGTCCTCATCCATGCCTATGGTGGTCGCGGCAATCTCCAGCAGGGCGTCGGTGGCGGCATTGAAACCGCCGGTCTCGACATCCACTACCACCGGCAGGAAGCCTCTGAAGCGGTAGGCCATGGGTGGCTTGGGTCCCTTGTTTACGGGTTCCTGCTGTTCTTCACTATCGTCGAACTCAAACTCGCTCACAGGCGGTCCTTAATGGTGTGGTTCATTCGTTGAGCAGACGCCAGTGCACGCTTTCGCCAGCACGCAGCGGGACAATCTGCTGGTCGCCCAGGGGCAGGGTGGCCGCGACGGTCCAGCTGTCACGTACCAGGGTAATGCTATCGGTATTGCGCGGCAGGCCATAGAAGTCCGGCCCGTGCAGGCTGGCGAAACCTTCCAGCTTGTCCAGCACGCCCAGCTCGTCAAAGGTCTCGGCATAGAGTTCTATGGCCGCGTGGGCGGTGTAGCAACCGGCGCAGCCGCAGGCGGCTTCCTTGGCATGCCGTGCATGGGGTGCCGAGTCGGTGCCCAGGAAAAACTTGTTTGAGCCCGAAGCCACTGCATCACAAAGTGCTTGCTGGTGGCGCTGGCGCTTGAGAATCGGCAGGCAATAAAAGTGCGGACGAATACCGCCAGCGAGCATGTGATTGCGGTTGTACAGCAGGTGGTGGGCGGTAATGGTCGCACCTACGCGGCCCGGTGCGGATTTGACGAAATCCACGGCGTCGGCGGTAGTGATGTGCTCGAACACCACCTTTAGCGTCGGGAAGCGCTCGACCAGGCCAACCAGTTGCTGGTCGATAAAGGCCTTCTCGCGATCAAAGATATCAACGTGGGAGTGGGTGACCTCGCCGTGCACCAGCAGCAGCATACCGACATCCGCCATGGCCTCCAGGGCCGGGTAGATGTGCTCAAGGGCAGTGACGCCGGAATCCGAATTGGTGGTCGCGCCGGCCGGATAGAGCTTGGCGGCAACCGCCTGGCCTGCTGCGTGGGCATCGCGGATGCACTGGGCGCTGGTCTGGTCGGTCAGGTACAGGACCATTAGCGGATCGAACTGCGAGTGCGCCGGACGGGCGGCAAGAATACGGGCCTTGTAGGCGTCGGCCTGGTCGCCGTTGCGTACTGGCGGCACCAGGTTGGGCATGACGATAGCCCGGGCAAAGGTGCGGGCTACGTCGGCTACGGTATCGCGAAGCACCTCTCCGTCACGTAAATGAATGTGCCAGTCATCTGGCCGGATCAGGGTAAGGCGCTCGGTCATCAGCTCTATTCCAGACGTTGTCAAAGGCTACATGCTACCGGAAGCGCCCATTATTTCACACTCTTGCCGGGGTAAAGTTTTCCGGCAGCGGGCCGATGCAGGGACATCAGCTAGTGCAATTTTTCTGGAGACTCCCGTGGCTCGAGCTCTAATCGGCATCATCCTGGCGGTGGCCCTGCCAGCCCAGGCGCTGACCTTCCAGACGCGTATGGAGGAGGTTGAGTGGATGGTCGAAGGCGATCAGTTCGCTTGCCGCCTGGCGCAGCCCGTCAGCGGTTACGGCCAGGCGGTGTTTGTGCGCCGTGCTGGCGAGCGCCCGGTGTTTCAGCTCGAGGCCTGGAGTAATCTGATGCGGCCAGGCCAGGCGCAGCTGTTCAACGACCCACCGCCCTGGCGGCATGGCAGCCACGCGCGCCTGCTTGGCAACGCCACCATAGAGGACGGTCCGGTAGTGCTGCGGGTGCAGTCGCAACAGGCTGGGCAGATGCTTGCGGGGCTCTCTGAAGGTTTACATCCCACCATACTGCGCAGCGCCTGGGCCAACGCCAACGAGCCGATTCGCGTGGTGGTCTCGAGTGTCGGTTATCAGCAGGCCTGGAACGAGTTCCAGCAGTGCAGCACGGGCTTGTTGCCGATGAACTTTGACCAGGTCTCACGCAGCGTGGTCAGCTTCGCCAGCGGCGGTACACGGTTGGTCGACAGTGCCAAGGAGCTGCTGGATACGGCACTGGTATATATCCAGGCCGATGATGAGGTCGCCCGTATTCTGCTCGACGGCCACTCTGATAACGTCGGTGACCGCCTGGCCAATCGCGAACTATCTCGCCAGCGCGCCCTGGCGGTGCGCAACTACCTGGTAGAGCGCGGTGTGGATGAGGAAAAGTTCACCATGCGTTTCCACGGCGAGAGTTATCCGGTGGCAAGCAACCGCAGTGCCGAAGGGCGAGCGCAGAATCGGCGGGTTACCCTGCGGCTGGAGCGCGAATAAGTCCCCTATCCACGCAGCAAAACAAGCATTCCCCTGTGATTCCTTGTGGCTGGGCGCTAGAATAGCGCTTTGCCCGTCGCCCCATGCGTGGCGCTGATTAATCTTCAAGGGAGCGCGTAATGTCTGATGTGAAAAAAGTTGTCCTGGCCTATTCCGGTGGTCTGGATACTTCGGTGATCCTCAAATGGCTGCAGGAAACCTACAACTGCGAAGTAGTGACCTTCACTGCCGACCTGGGCCAGGGTGAAGAGGTTGAACCAGCACGTGCCAAGGCTCAGGCCATGGGCGTGAAGGAAATCTACATCGACGACCTGCGTGAAGAGTTTGTGCGTGACTTCGTGTTCCCGATGTTCCGTGCCAATACCGTGTATGAAGGCGAGTACCTGCTGGGTACCTCCATTGCCCGCCCGTTGATTGCCAAGCGGCTGATCGAGATCGCCAATGAAACTGGCGCCGATGCCATCTCCCATGGCGCGACCGGCAAAGGTAACGACCAGGTGCGTTTCGAACTCGGTGCTTATGCACTGAAGCCCGGCGTAAAGGTCATTGCACCCTGGCGCGAGTGGGATCTGCTGTCACGCGAGAAGCTGATGGATTACGCCGCCCACCACGATATTCCGATCGAGCGCCACGGCAAGAAGAAGTCGCCGTACTCCATGGATGCCAACCTGCTGCACATCTCCTACGAGGGTGGCGTGCTGGAAGACACCTGGACCGAGCACGAAGAGGATATGTGGAAGTGGACCAAGTCGCCGGAAAGTGCTCCGGATACCCCGACCTACATTGAACTGACCTACCGCAATGGCGACATCACTGCCATCGACGGCAAGGACATGTCTCCGGCTACCGTGCTGGCCGAGCTGAACCGCATCGGTGGTGAAAACGGTATCGGTCGTCTGGATATCGTCGAGAACCGCTTTGTCGGCATGAAGTCCCGCGGCTGCTACGAAACCCCCGGCGGTACCATCATGCTCAAGGGTCACCGCGCCATCGAGTCCATCACCCTGGACCGTGAAGTCGCGCACCTGAAAGACAGCCTGATGCCCAAGTATGCCGAGCTGATCTACAACGGCTTCTGGTGGAGTCCTGAGCGTCTGATGATGCAACAGATGATTGACGCCTCCCAGGCCAGCGTGAATGGTGTGGTACGTCTGAAACTGTACAAGGGCAATGTGATCGTGGTCGGCCGCAAGTCGGATGACTCGCTGTTCGATGCCGCCATCGCTACCTTTGAAGACGACGCGGGTGCCTACGACCAGGCCGATGCAGCCGGCTTCATCAAGCTCAACGCACTGCGCATGCGCATCGCTGCGAGCAAGGGGCGGAAGCTTCTTTGAAGCCTAGCTTCAAGCTTCAAGCCTCAAGCGGTAAGCTGTCCGAGTAGCTTGATCGTTTCATAGTCTGCCTGATAAGGATGCTTGACAGGCAGACTCCAAACCGCAGCCTGTTTAAGCTTGTAGCTTGTAGCTTGTAGCTTGTAGCTTGTAGCTTGTAGCTTGTAGCTTGTAGCTTGTAGCTTGTAGCTTGCTGCTCAACCGAAGGTTGCTACCATGCGCATACTCCATACCATGCTCCGCGTCGGTAATCTGGACGCCTCCATAGCCTTCTACACTGAAGTGCTGGGCATGACCCTGTTGCGGCGCAAGGATTATCCCGAAGGACGCTTTACCCTGGCGTTTGTCGGATATGGTAATGAGGCCGATCAGGCTGTGCTGGAGCTAACGCACAACTGGGATACCTCGTCCTATGATCTGGGCAATGCCTACGGTCATATCGCCATAGAAGTGCTGGATGTATACAAGGCCTGTGAGCAGATCAAGGCCGCTGGCGGCAAGGTAGTGCGTGAAGCCGGGCCGATGAAGCACGGCAGCAGCATCCTGGCTTTTGTTGAAGATCCCGATGGTTATCGAATCGAACTGCTATCAGGCCGCACCCCCGGTGTAACCGCCTGACCGCACCAGCTTGAGTGGTATGCCCATGACCTGGGGATTACTGGGTGTTGTGATTGTTCTCGGGCTGCTGCTGGAGCGCGTTGGCCATCGACGGCGCGTGCGTCAGGCGGTGCAGTCACGCTTGCGAGCACTCGAACAGATCCATTTGTTGCGCCTGCTGCTTGAGCAGGTACAGCGGCACCGCGGATTGTGCTTTGGATTCATGTCCGGTGAAGTCAGCCTCGAGGCCCAGCGCTGGTCGGTCAGCCAGCATGTGCAGCAACTGCTGGAACGAGCCGCAGAGCATCAGGCCAATCTGTTCTGGTATGCGCCCTGGCATACAGTGCTGCCGCTCTGGGAGCAGATCGAGCATGACCGCGAAAAGGCCAGCGCCGAGGCTGTATTGCAACTGCATCACCGCCTGGCCGACAGGATATTGAGCACCATCGAATCGCTGGGTAATCGCCATGATCTGATCTGTCTTGGCGCTTTGGCACCTCAGCCCCAGGGTATGTGGATGGAGTTGCTGCGCAATACTGAAATGCTCGGACAGGCACGGGCGATTGGTACGGGGATCGCCGCACGCCGCCAGAACAGTGCCCTTCAGCATCAGGAACTCAGGCGCCTGCGCGAACAGATTATCGCCCAGGTTTATGTCGCTCCCGCGCGTCTGAGCACTGAGCCCAGTTTGCGCGCGCTGCTTGATGGTCAGGTGCGCGAAGCGGAAGAGAGTCTGGACGCCATGGTCAGTGCCATGGACCAGTTACTGGCTTCGCTTGAGCAGCCCGGAATGCGCTCGATAACCTACTTCTCCATCGCCACCCAAGCTATCTGTGCGCAGTTGGATCTGGTCGACCTGTTGATCGACCATCTACGCACTTCCATCAAATAGGCGAGACCCCACGGATGCGTGCAGCCATGTCGGCGGCGTACAGGTCGGTCATCCCGGCGATAAAGTCGATGACGCGCATATAGCTGCGGTACAGATCCCAGTCCGGTTTTGGTGCGTTGTTGCCCATCAGGTCGAGAATGCGCTGATGCTTGAAGCTCAGGTGCTGCCCTGCGTGCAGTTCATTGACCGCGCCACAGAAGGCGTCGAGTAGGGTCTCCAGCGTGCTGTAGGCGCCAATCTCATGCAGAGTCTTGCGCTTGTCCTGAAAGATGCGCTCGCGGGCCATATTCTTGGCCGTTAGTACGCAGCGCCGCGCATTCTCGTGCATGTGCTCGACCAGATCGCCAGTCAACTCGCCCGCCAGCAACGCCGGTTGCTGTTGAATAAAGGCCTCAGCGGCAGCATTGACCAGATGCTCGATAGCCTTGCCGCGTAGAATCGCCAGCTTGCGTCGGGTCGAGTCCCGGGGGCCAAGCTGGCGGTAGGTTTCCGGCAGATCATCGCCGACCAGTTGCAACAGCACCTGCTCGACTTCGGCATAATCCAGCAACTCCATTTCCATGCCGTCTTCCAGGTCGATCAGGCCGTAGCAGATATCGTCTGCGGCCTCGACCAGATACACCAGCGGGTGCCGCGCCCAGCACTGCTCGGCCATAAGTGGCAGGCCGAGTTTGCCCGCGATCTGTTCGAGCAACGGAAACTCGGCCTGGTAGCAGCCGAACTTGTGTTTCTTGTAGCCCTGACTGTCAGCATGACGTGCGGTCCAGGGGTACTTGAGGTAGGCGCCTAAGGTGGCATAGGTCAGGCGCATGCCACCCTCGAACTGGTGATACTCCAGCTCTGTGAGCACGCGGAAGCCCTGGGCGTTGCCCTCGAAACTGAGGAAGTCCAGACGCTGCGCCGCGCTCAAGGGTTTGAGCCAGCCGCGCTGATCGGCCTGGTGAAACCAGTGGCGGATAGCATCTTCGCCGGAATGGCCGTAGGGTGGATTGCCGATGTCATGGGCCAGGCAAGCGGCCTGGACGATAACACCAATATCGGCGGGCTCACACCAGTCAGGCAGGTCCTCGCGCAGCATCTCGGCCACGCGCATGCCCAGCGAGCGACCGACGCAGCCGACTTCCAGGCTGTGGGTCAGGCGCGTGTGAATATGATCGTTACTGGAGACCGGGTGCACCTGAGTCTTCTTGCCAAGGCGTCTGAACGCGCCAGAGAAGATTACCCGGTCGTGGTCCTTGTGAAAGGGCGTACGGCCCAGTTCTTCGGCGCTGGCAACAGGTTTGCCCAGGCGCTCGCGGCACAGCAGAGTTTCCCAATCCATTCGTGTCTCCCTTGATGCGCTGAGTATGTTGCATGGCGAGGCCACTGCCAAGCGTCGGGATTTGCCTGCAGTTGCCTGGTGAAACGGGTACCATGGCGGCCTGTTCAACCACCCAATGTCTACCATGAAAGCTGATCTGACCCTGTTCGGAACCCTGGCCTGTCATCTTTGCGATGAGGCCGAGCACATTCTGGCGCCGCTGCTCGGCAACGGCCTGCGTCTGGCTGAGCAGGACATCACCGAGGATGCCACGTTGATGCAGCGATACGCGCTGCGTATTCCGGTGCTGCGCCGTGAGGATACTGGCGCCGAACTGGACTTTCCCTTTGACCTGCCACAGGTGATGGATTGGCTGGGTGATGTGCTGGACGAGGAGGGCTGAGGCATGGCGCAAAAAGTTATGCCGTTCTGGCAGCGCAAGACCCTGGCCGAAATGGATCAGCAGGAGTGGGAGTCACTGTGTGATGGTTGTGGCTTGTGTTGTTTGCAAAAACTCGAAGACGAGGATGATGTCAACGCGATCTATTACACGCGGGTGGCGTGCAAGCTGCTGGACCTGAAAAGCTGCCGCTGCAGTAGTTATGCAAACCGTCGTGACTTTGTTCCCGACTGCATTCAACTGACCCCTAGTGCTGCTGCCGACTTTGCCTGGTTACCGCCGACCTGTGGCTACCGTCTGGTTGCCGAAGGCGAGGACTTGCCCATCTGGCATCATCTGGTTTGTGGTGACCGCAAGGCGGTGCATGCTGCGGGTATCTCCCAGGCCGGGCGCATGCTGGCCGAAGATGCCGTAGCCGAAGAAGATTGGGAAGATCAGATTATTTTCAGAGTTGGCTAGCAGGGCCCAGAGTCCAGCTAACATGAAAATCCCTGACCTGAGGCTAGCAGGCCAGGGGATCCTTTGCAGCAACTCCGCCCGACTTAGCGGCGTCTCAGCTGCACCTCGTCGATAACAATCTGAGCTTCTGCGGCGGGGCCCATTACGTGCAGCCGTACCTGCTCCACCGGCCCGCTATTGTTCAGTTCAAACTCGGCAGACAGTCTGTGCCAGCTTCCGGTTGCCAGGCTGTCCTGACTCAAGCGCTGCCATTTAGCGCCTTCTGCATCAACATACCAGGCCATGAGCTCTACTGTGTCGGTGCTGGCGCGTGAGTCCTGCAGCATGACATCGAGTGAAAGCTGATAGGTTTCACCGGGTACGACAAAGCCGGTTGCGGTGAATCCGGGGCCGGAGTTGGTGCTTTCGCGGCGGGAAGATATCAGGCCGTAACGGCCTTCGCTTGCTTGCCGAAGCGTACGGTAGACCAGCGTGCCCATATAGCCGGACCAGCCATTGGCGGTACGTTCAAAGCTTTCCTCATACAAGAGCGTGGGGCTTGGTGTTGGTGGGGCGACCTCAGCTGTCCTTACCAGCTTCACTTCATCGAGGAGAAAATCAACATTGGCCGCTGGGCCGCTTACCAGCAGCCGCGCGCTCTGAATGGCGCCGTCGCTGTCGAGCCGGAAGGTCTGATCATAGCGGCTCAGTTCCTGGCTGGTGACCGATAGGGTAGGCAGGCTGACGTAACGGGTTCCGGCGTTGTCTGTCAGCTCCAGGCTGACACGCATGGCTTCACGCTGGTTGATGCCAGTCAGGCCCATTAGCGCAGACACCCGGTACTCGACGCCTGCTTGAAGACCTGCCTGAATGGTCTGAATAGCACCGGCATAGCTGGCGCGACGGCCTGTGACGTGCAGTCGATAATCGCGGCCGCAGGAAGTGGTTGCTGTAACTCGGTCCAGACTGGCAAGACCCATAAAACTGCTCCACGCCGATAGGTCATTGAAGTCGGCATCGGCAATCAGGTTCTGGTTCTGCAGTTCGGGTTTTTCACACAGCGGTAGATCGCCACCGCCATTACCCGGATTGTCCCCAGGCACGGCAGTGGGCATGAAATTGGCGATCTGTTCTGCGAGCAGATTCAGCGCACTGGCCGCGTCCGCACCATCAGCGCGGCTGGATGGAGAGCCACAGGGCATACCGTTGCAACGGTTCAGTTGCGGATTTGAAAAAAACTGTAGATGGTTGCGCACGCTATAGGACTGCGGATAAGCCATTACCGTGGCAAAGGAGCCTGCGACACCGTGACCGCGACCCCACGAGTACACCGATCCGAATTCGCCCTGGGCGTGTGAGTGTCCCAGGGACATGTTGTGGCCCAATTCATGGGGAAAGGTTACATAGCCACAGCTTACGCCAACAGCGCTGAAACCATAGGCGGACGAGTTGGCATAGAAACGTCCGGTTCTCGGGTCTCCACCGGGCAGGTAACCCATGCCGCAGAGCCCCCCAGGTGCCGGCAGGTTGACCAGTACTACCAGATCTGCGCCGTACTCTTGGCGCAACTGGTTTACTGTGCGGTCAGTACGTAGGTAGTTCAAGGTAGTGCTGCCGACCATATGAAAGCGGCTGTCAGTGGTTTCCTGTGCGCCTACCAGTCGCAGTTGCATAGCCACTTCGCTATTGCGCAGTGCCTGATTGCTGAACTCGATATAGGAAACAATACGGGCCTGAATGTCCTGGCCAGTTCGGGCATTGGCGGCCTCCGGGGTGTAGAGCACCAGTACATCGACTTGCTCATTGGCCAGGGCTGGCTGCAGCGTTGCTGCCAGAAGCATTCCAGACAGCCATTTTGTTCGGGTTTGCATGATCGCATCCTTGTAGTTAATAAAGAGCGACATCCGGCTGCTCTGTGATGGGCAAAGTAATTTTGCTGTTTTGTTACTCGGTCAATTGGCGAGCTGACTCCGATCCGGGGGCTGCAGATCGACCCTGGGAACGGGCAGGGTGTCCTCATGCGACAGACCAATAAGGATATCCCTCTCGTCGGTCAGCAGCGTTTCGCCAGTCTGATGATCTATTACGGCGGACCACACGCTCTCATTGGTACTGACGATCACATAGCTGGCATTCTGGCCACGGGTAATGATGAGATTTGCATGATCGCCCTGATTCAGAATGGGTCCGGTGAACACATTGACGCTATCCAGTTGATTATGGGTTTCTTCGATGCGTGAGATGACCGGCTGGACCAGTCCGGGAATATCGATAATCAGTTCCTGGCCCACATGCAGCGTGTTCAGAATGGCCGGGTCGGTCTGTAGCTGGGTGGCCGGAAAGCCGTCGGCGGTGGTGCTGGCGTTGCCGGAGGAGGTTTGCCACAAGTTGATCTGAGCAGGACGGTCAGGGGTATCAACGCCGATCAGGGTGTTCAGCTCGGACGCAGTTGCGTCATGGTCCTGTTGCTGATCTAGAGGAGTGATAGATGCCGAGCGCGGGGAGGAGCCTTGGGTAACCTCAGTATCCGTCCCTGATTCTGCACTGCCATGCCCAGAGGTCTCAGCGCTACCGAAACTCCGGGGGGCGGTCTGGCTACTATCTGGGCTGGTTGCCCAAAGCCAGACCAGGGTGCTGGCGAATGCCAAACCGCCAACCACGGCGATGATCTTTTTCATGGAGAGCCTTTGAAGTGAATGCCTGTTCAATCCGGCCGCTATTCTGTCGGCTTGGCTTGAACAAGACCACCTCTTGCTCCATGAATATGCTCGAACTGTGACGTAACGCTAAAAAATGACCGTTCGGTCATGTCTGGTGCTCAGATTTAATCAAGTCTGGACAGCGTGTTCTAGCTACGCCATTGCCCGGCACCGGCCGGGCAATGGCATGAGCAGCCTGATTACTGGCTGATCTGCAGCTCGCGCAATTTGGTGTACAGGTAACGTACCTGGTCATACTCGAAGGGACTATCCAGGGCGCCGTAGCGGAAGCCGTTGCGATAGCGCAAGTCTACGGCGTAGAGCCCATACAGCTCGGGGTTGTCGTTCATTATGTTGCGGTTGTTGAGGTAACTGACGTAATCCTCCAGCGACCAATCCACGGCCCGTCCGGTGGCGTCACGCAGCGATGAGGGGCCAAGGAGGGGTAGAACCAGATAGGGTCCCGGAGGTACGCCATAACGGCCCAGGGTCTGACCGAAGTCTTCTGACTCCTGGGGCAGACCCATGGCCTTGGCAACATCAAACAGGCCAGCGACCCCCAGGGTGGTATTGAACAGCAGGCGCGCGGTGGTGCGCATACTCTTCTCCACTTTGCCCTGCATCAGGCTGTTACCCAGGTTGGGAATATCTGCCAGGTTGGAAAACACGTTGGATACACCGGTACGCAGAAACTTTGGCGTGGCCCACTTGTAGGCATTCACAACCGGCAAATAGACATGTTCGTCAAACTGGCCGTTGAACCTATAGATGCGGCGATTAAAGCCCTCGATCGGATCCTGCACGTTTAGAGCGCGCAGACTGGAGCGCTCGAACTGATACTGGCTGGCATTCGGATCTATCTCCAGATCCGCCATAGGGTCCCTGAACTCGGGGCTTGCTGGTAGGGTTGGTACCATGACCAGTTGCGGTGGTTCTTGCGGCGGGGCTTGTTGGGCCTGGGCCTGCAAACTGCCAGCCGTGAGGGCGACCAGCAGGGCGATAGATAGAGGTTTCATTGCTCCACTCCATTGAGGAAGGTCAGCATCCGTGCGGTGACGTCGACATGCTGCAGGTTGCCGCCATGGCCGCCGCGGGGGAACAGGTAAGCACGCTCGGCAAAGATCTGGCGCAGATAATTATAGTCTGCGGCATCCAGGATCAGGTCGTCGGCGTTGGTGATTACTGCCATCCGGGGGTTGTCGACAATAAAGGATTCGATACTGCGCAAACTGGTTGCATAAGCCATGTCTTCAACGCTCTTGTCGATGTTGCGACTGCTCCATGAGGGCCACAATTGGTTGTCCAGATAGCAGCCAAAATCACAGAACAGGGCCCGGCGCAGGTAAGGCGTGAGCGAAGTGCTGACGCGCAGCGGCTCACCGGCCGGTGCATAGCGTCCGGTACCATTGATGACATCAGTCATGAAGTTCAAATCAGCTGCGGCAAAGCGGAATACTGCGCCGACTAGTAGGGCCAGCTCGGCGTCGGTCAGCGCTTCTTCCGAGGTCTGAATGCCCTCGAACAGACCACTCTCCACATCGGTGCCACCGGTGGTAGCAAAGTAGCGCGACAGTTTGTCGAAGACATGTTCGTAGAAGCTGTCAGTGCTGCTGATGCCTTCTACCTTGGTGTCTGACAGACTGTCGAGCCGCTGGATCGAGTTGTACAGATCTACCGGTGGGTTGAGCAGCAGCACTTTCTGGAAGTTGAATTGACCCAGGCGCTCATCAAGGTGCGCCACAAATGCGGCATTCAGTGCCCCTAGGCTGAAACCCGCCATCCGGTACTCGGTCACTTCAAACCGGAGGCGCTGTTGTGCATTTTCAACCGCCATGGACATGGCCGTATGCAGGTCGCGGGCATCTTCCTGGCCAAGACCGGGTAGTCCGGTGCTGGAAGCTGCGGCAATAAAGTCATGATTGGTTGGCGAAGACAGCACTATCACGTGCATGCCTGCTTCCCAGTAAAGGGCCTTGAGGTAATCCAGGCGTGGACTGTCGTAGCCGGAACCGGTGCCAGCCAGCAGAAAGACCAACGGGGCAGGTTTGTTGTGCCAGGCCACCCGGTAGTGCAGGTCGCGGTAGCGCGACAGGGTCGGGGGTAACCGACGCTCTGGCAACACTCTGACCGAAAGATCGCGCTGACGAATATTGACCTCGCCAGGCACTGCGGCGCGCAGTGCTTCGGGCGTGCCGCCGATGGTCGACATGAACGCGTTGATCGGCGGATAACTGAAGTCATCCTTGGTTTCGGCCTGAGCCACTGCGGTGGTCAGGCATAACATCAGAGCAAATATTCTAAGGGGCATGGCGGTTTCCAGTTGTCTGCACAGACTATAACCGAATAACCGCGATTAAGTTCCCTTGCGCGGGCAAATCAGGCACTGAGAATGGGTGGCAAGCCTTTGGTAGTGGCGGCTGCACGGCGTGCTTCAATGCGCTTCCAGACCTTCTCATGGAAGTGAAAGGCCACAGTGTTGACCGCCGGTTCGATCAACGCCACCGCGCCGCCAATTACCAGGCTACCGGTCAGGGCGTAAACCACTGCAAAGGCGACCACTACGTGCATTACTGCGAAGGAAGCTGTTTTAGCCATGACACACCTCGATAAGTTAATGGGAATCATTCCCGATAAGTTGAGGATAGTCTTTTGGATGTGATAGTCAAAACAAAAATAGCTAATGAAGCTGATTGGCTGGCTCAATCAGGCCAGTAACAGAAAAGGCTGCAGCCGCTGGGAGCGGCTGCATGAAGGCTTAGAGGTCGAAGTCGAAATCCAGCAGCTGGCGCTGCAGGCGGCGTTCTTCCAGGTAGTTGTCGATCAACCGACGTTTGGTCAGGTTGGTCTTGGAATTAGACGAGGAGTCCGTATCGGGCGCGTCGTCCTCTTCCACAAAATCATCATCGTCCAGCTCAATTTCCGCTTTTGCTTTGGCCATGACTCAACTCCGTAATGAAGATGCCATTTGCGCACCTTATATCGGCAGTTTGGCTTTAGCGGAAATAGAATTTTTTTATCGGATATGCCGAAAACCTTTGAAAGTGTCAGTTGCCGGTCTTGAATCGGTAATCGCAGAGGTCTTCGATGCGGCAACTACCGCACTGTGGGGTGCGTGCCTTGCATACATAGCGGCCGTGCAGAATCAGCCAGTGGTGGGCATCTACCAGATACTCCTTGGGCACATGCCGCATCAATTTACGCTCAACTTCCAGTACATTCTTGCCCGGGGCAATGCCGGTGCGATTGCTGACGCGGAAGATATGCGTATCCACTGCCATGGCCGGATGACCAAAGGCGGTATTGAGGACCACGTTGGCAGTTTTACGCCCCACGCCGGGGAGTGCTTCCAGCGCTTCGCGGTTGTCTGGCACCTGGCTGCCGTGTTGCTCGACCAGTATGCGACAGGTTTCGATCACGTTCTTGGCCTTGCTGTTGTACAAGCCGATGGTCTTGATGTACTCGCTAAGCCCTTCGACACCCAGGGCGTAGATCGCCTCCGGGGTATTGGCTACAGGGTAGAGTTTGGCCGTGGCCTTGTTGACGCCCACGTCCGTGGCCTGGGCTGAAAGAATTACCGCGATCAGCAGCTCGAAGGGGTTGCTGTAGGCCAGTTCGGTGGTGGGGTTGGGGTTGTCTTCGCGCAGTCTGCGGAAGATTTCCTCGCGTTTCTGCTTGTTCATCGGCGCTCGGCTTTTTGGGTTGATCTGTCTTTGAGGTATGCGCTCAAGGCCCAACCGCCCCGGTTACCCGCACCCGCTTGCCACCTGCCGCAGGCTTGGCCGCGCGGGCCGCAGCGCGGTCCTTCACGACACCGTCAATCACATTCTTAACCGCAATCAACAACCCCATAAACAAAAAGGCGCCGGGCGGGAGGATGACGAAGAGCACGTCCTTGTAGTTGGGGAACACCACGATGCGCCAATCGGTCGCCATTGGCCCCAGCAGCAAGTCCATACCCGCAAACAGAGTGCCGTAACCCACCAGCTCGCGCAGCATGCCCAGCACCAGCAACACCAGGGCAAACCCCAGGCCCATCATGAAGCCGTCGATCACCGAGGGCAGGATGGGGTTCTTCGAGGCGTAGGCATCAGCACGGCCGAGAATCGCGCAGTTGGTGACGATCAGCGGAATGAATATCCCCAGAATCTGATACAGCTCGAAGGTAAAGGCCTGCATCAGCAGCTCGATACAGGTGGTCAGTGCGGCGATGATCATCACGAAGGCTGGCAGGCGCACCGCATCGGTCACGGCGCTGCGAATCAGCGACACGGCAAAGTTCGAGCCGACCAATACCAGAATGGTCGCAATCCCCAGGCCCAGGGCGTTGACGGCGGTGCTGCTGACGCCCAGCAGCGGACACAGTCCGAGCAACTGCACCAGCCCCGGGTTGTTGTGCCAGAGGCCTTCCTTGGTGATGTCGGCGAAGCGGGTACTAGCCACGGGCAAGCTCCTCGGTGTTGAGTTCCAGCAACTGGTCACGGTTGGCTTCAAAATACTGCAAGGCACGATGCACTGCCTGCACTACGGCGCGCGGAGTGATGGTCGCACCAGTAAACTGGTCAAAGTCGCCACCGTCCTTGCGCACGCCCCAGTTCTCCGGGGCGGGCATGCTCAGGCTGGTGCCGTTGAAGTCCAGCACCCAGGTACTCTTGTTCAACTGCACCTTGTCGCCCAGACCGGGTGTTTCACGGTGGTTGGTGATACGTACGCCGGCAATTTCGCCGTTGGCGCGCACGCCCACCAGCAGGTCGATACGGCCGCTGTAACCGTCCGGGGCGATGGCTGGCAGTATCACCGCGACCACGTCACCATCCACCCTCCCGCGGTAGGCCATGGCCTCGCCGGGCAGGTGTAGTAGTTCGCGATTGCTGATGGCGAAGGCATCTTCAAGCAGATCGTTGTCGTGCTGGTCATGCGGCAGAATTTCGTTCAGCGCGCTCATCTGCATGCGCCGCTGCTCTTCGGCAATGCGCGAGGCGGTGCCTTGCTGGGTCAGCGCGATCAGGCCCACGGTAACCATGGCGAACACGCCAAGAATCAGGCTGTTGCGCAGTACCGAACTGCGGGTGGTTGTGGCGTTATCCATGTTCAATCCACCTTGCCCATGCCGCGCTCGGCCTTGCGATGGCCGTAGGTGCGCGGAGTGGTGTAGTAATCAATGGTCGGTGCGGCCAGGTTCATCAGCAACACGGCGAAGGCCACGGCATCGGGGTAGCCGCCCCAGGCGCGGATGCAGTAGACCAGCACACCAACACCGATACCAAAGACCAGGCGCCCAAGCTTGCTGGTGGCGCCGGAGACCGGGTCGGTGATGATGAAGAAGGCGCCGAGCATGGTCGCGCCACTGAGCAGATGGAACAGCGGCGAGCCATTCGAGTTGGAGCCCGAACCGCCCCAGAACAGCAGGCTCATGACGCCCAGACCGACCAGCATGCCCACCGGCGCATGCCAGGTAAAGATGCGCTTGTAGAGCAGCAGGGCGCCGCCAGCCAGGTAGGCCAGGCTGACCCATTCCCAGCCATAGCCAGCAAAGCTGCCAAAAATCGGCTGGGCGCGGGCCAGCTCGCTTATGGTCAGGCTGCTGTTGTTTTTCACCACGTCCAGTGGGGTAGCCATGGTCCAGCCATCAACCGCCTGGCTGGCAGGCAGGAAGACCCGTTGCAGGGCCTCCAGAAAGCCCAAAGTCGGTTGCAGATCGGGTATCAGCTGTTCGAGTCCCCGTGGTACCGGCCAACTGGTCATCTCGACAGGGAAGGAGATAAGCACTACGGCGTAGCCGAGCATGGCCGGGTTGAAAGGGTTCTGGCCCAGGCCACCGTACAGCTGCTTGCCAAACACTATGGCAAAGCTGCTGGCAATCAGCACCAGCCACCAGGGCGCCAGGGGCGGCAGGGCCAGTGCTAGCAGCCAGGCAGTCACCAGGGCACTGCCGTCGCTCAGAAAGAAGCTCAGCGGCCGCTTGCGCAGCAACAGGATCAAGGCTTCGGTAGCCAGTGCCACGATGCTGGCCAGGGCGATATTGATCAGCGTGCCCCAGCCGAAGAACCAGGTCATGGCCAGAACGCCCGGCAGTGTCGCGGCCAGTACCCAGAGCATGATGGTCTGGGTGCGATTATTGCCGCGGGCGTGGGGTGAGGTAATGCGCGGCAGGGCCATTACAGGCGCTCCTTGCTGGACATGTGTTCGGCGAAGGCTTTGGCGGCAACATCCAGCGCCTGTTTGGCGTTATCCAACTCGACCTGGGCCTCGGCGCTATCGGGGTCGGCTTGAACTGCGCGTTCGGCTTTCTTGAAGGCGGCCTTGGCCATGGCCATATCGGTCTTGAGTTGCTGGGTCAGGGGGTCGACTGGCTTTTTCGCTGTAGCTTCGGGCTGGGCCTGATCGCTGACGGCGGTGGCAGCTGGTTTTGCCTCAGCGGGTAGGCGTGCCTCGGCTGCGGCCAGCTCTTCACGCAACTTGGCAATCTCGGCCTGTCGCGCTTCGGTCGGCGCTTCACCGGCGGCTTTTTCGGCCTTGCGCAGGCTGGCCTTGAGCATGGCCGCTTCGCTCGTCAGGCGCTTGCTGTCATCTGCGGCGGCCGCTGCTGGTGCGGGTGCACTCGGAGTGCCTCACAGGCGATGCTCTGGGTTCCCTGCGCTGCGACTGCGGAGATCAACTCCACCGGGCCATGGAAATGGTGGAGAGGGAAGGCCGGGGCGTGGTCCTGTACATGCGCCAACACGAGGGCCGGGGGATCGGCCTTTTGAACAAGGTCTGCGCCTACCACCTCCAGGACCAAGGTCTGGACACCGTGGAGGCCAACCTGCGTTTGGGCTACCCCCCGGATCTCCGGGATTACGGGATCGGCGCCCAGATCCTCGTAGACCTTGGTGTGCGAAAAATTCGGCTTCTCACCAACAACCCCAGAAAGATCGCCGCCCTCTCCGGCTACGGACTGGAGATCGTGGAGAGGATACCCATTGAGGTGGAGCCGAATCCCTATAACCGGCGGTACTTGCAGACGAAAAAAGAGAAGCTCGGGCACGAACTGCATAGGGTGTGAGGAGGGGAGCATGCCGGTGTTCGAGGGCAGGCTGGATGGGCGGGGCTTGCGCGTGGGCCTCGTGGTCTCCCGGTTCAATGAGCTCGTGACGCGGGAGCTTTTGGCTGGCGCCCAGGACCGGCTGCGCCGGCTGGGCGTGCGGGACGAGGACATGGTGATCCTCTGGGTTCCTGGGGCGTTCGAGCTCCCTCGGGCCGTGCGCATCCTGGCGGAGAGCGGAAAGGTGGATGGGGTGGTGGCTCTGGCCGCTGTGGTGCGCGGGGAAACCCCGCACTTTGAGTACATCGCCGCGGAGGTGGCCAAGGGCTTGGCCAAGCTCGCCCTGGAGGGGCCGATCCCCGTAACCTTCGGCGTCCTCACCGCCGACACCTTCGACCAAGCCCTGGAACGGGCAGGCGGAAAGGCGGGGAACAAAGGAGCCCAAGCGGCCGAAGCCCTGGTGGAGGTTCTCAACCTCGAACGGGAGCTCAAAACATGAAAGTGGAAAGCGTGCGCGGGATGCGGGATATCCTCCCCGAGGAGGCCCGCCTTTGGCAGGCCTTGGAGGCGGAGATCCGCGGCCTCTTTGAGCTTTACGGCTATAAAGAGATCCGGCCGCCGGTGGTGGAGTTGGCCGAGCTCTTCTCCCGCGGGGTGGGCGAGGCCACGGACATCGTGCACAAGGAGATGTACGTGTTCCCGGACAAGAAGGGCCAGATGCTGGCCCTGCGCCCAGAAGCCACAGCCTCGGTGGTGCGGGCCTACATCGAGCACAGCCTCTACGCCAAAGGGGATCTAGCCAAGCTCTACTACATCGGCCCCATGTTCCGCTACGAAAAGCCCCAAAAGGGAAGGCAACGCCAGTTCCACCAATACGGGGTGGAGGCTTTGGGCTCTCTTGACCCGGCCTTGGACGCAGAAGTCATCGATCTTGCCTGGCACCTCATGGAGCGGGTGGGCCTCTCCCGGAAAGGGCTGGTTTTGCGGCTCAACTCCATCGGGTGTCGCGAGGACCGCCCGGCCTATCGTGAAGCCCTGCGC
>JBKBSI010000049.1:0-19278 GCA_046291745.1 Pseudomonas sp.
CTTCGCTGTCCAGGGCTGACTGGGCTTCCTGCAGTTGCTTGCCGATGCTGGCATACAGTTCCCCGGCGCCGACCTGGGTGTTCATCTGCTGTTTCAACTGATCAGCCTCGGCCTTGGCTTTGGCAGCTTCTTCCATGGCGGCGCTGGAGACCTTGGACAACTCCTGCAGGCGTTCGGTATAGCTGGCAAGCTCGAGATTCTTGGCGTTGATAGTCTGCTGCAAATTGGAAGCACGTATATCGTAGTCAGCGGCCTGGCGGATAATCTGCTCATTGAGGTTGAGCCTCATGGTTTCCGTGGCGATGGTGAACTGCTCGTTAATAGGCTTCGTCGTAGTGGCTGCCGCGACAGCTGGCTGCGTCTTGAGCTGGTTCTCCAGGATGTTGATTTTGCTCTGCGCCATGTGCAGATCCTGGTTGGCCTTGAGGTTGCTCTCTTCCAGCTTTGCTACCTGTATCTGCTTCTGATTCAGCTCAGTGTCCTGCTGCTCGATACGCTTGGTCAGGTCGGCATTCATGCGCAGCTGCACGGTGCTTGGCTGCTCCATAGCCACGGTGGCAATGGGTGCGCTAGCCATGGTCATACGCGCTGTTGCCGCAGTGACGGTTGGGGCGGGCGCCCGTGGTACACCTGCTACCAGGTAGTCATCAGCCTGACCGAAGGGCGCGGTACGGTCATTGCGGGCGATGGCGTTGCCAGCCAGACGTTGCACCTGTCCGAAGGAAAGATGAATGGCCGTCGCTGAAGCAACCTGCACCAAGCCGCCTTCAGCCAGAACGCGGGCAGGCTGACCTGCGGCGCTGGTTTCGCACAGACGCATGGCGGGTAGTGCCTGGCCGCCGGGTACCAGATTGGTTTTCAGGGCAAAGCGGCCCTGGGCGTTCAAGGCACCTTGTACCTGCACACGCCAGGTCTTGCGACCCAGGTCATAGATCTGCACCTGGATATTGCCGGTGGCGGGTTTGCCGTCGGCTTCCAGCACGACGCCAGTGATACTCCATTGCATGAACGTGTTCCTAGGGGCTGAGAATGAGTTGGGTCAGGGTCGGGCCACTGTTGATCAGCACCACGATGTTGGCTTTGGCCGGTACCTGGTCGGTGAGTTCGATGTCGACTTCGGCGTTGCCTTGCTCGTCGGTCTGCACCACCCGCTGGCTGAACTGCACCGCAGTTCTGATCTTGGCTTCGGTAAAGCTGGCGGGTGCTCCAGCCAACTGGCTGAGCTTCTGGCTGGCTTCGGTATCCAGGTTGAATTCAATCGCAGCGCCGCTGATCAGGTCGCCAGCGGTGTTGCTCAGATTCACCAGTATGTGCCGCGTACGGGGCTTATCCGCGTCGGTCATGGCACGGGTAACCAGACGATTGGTCGGCAGGTTGTTGCTCGGTGGCACCGACACCAAACGACCACTGAAGGTGCTGGTCAGCTCGGTGGAGCTGCTGGCGGGCTCGGCGCTCGCCGTCAAGCTGGGCATCTTCAAGCGCAGCAGGGGAATCATCTGGATCTTGGCGCTGGTGGCGCCCATGGCCCGGGTGGGCGCTGGAGCGCTGGCCTGGTCAGTGGTTTCCATGGTCGCCTTGATGGTGAAGTCCAGATAGGGCAGGTGATAGCTGCTGCGCGGACGGCCATAGCTGTCCGTAGGCGGCATCTCGTCGAGTACGGCCTGGGCGTCGCGCAGGCCGCGGGCTAGACCGAGCAATACCTGTTCAATGGAGCTGGAAACGAATTGGCTGGATTTGCTCATAATCAGTCGGTACTCAGTTGGGGTCGTTGCGCGCGGCGTTCCTGAGCTCGCTCACGCTTCATCATGTCCTGGCGTTCGGCCTGACGCTCGGCCCGCCGGGCTTCCAGGCGCTGCTCGCGTAGTTGTTCACGTTGTTGCTCACGCTGCCGTTCACGGCGCTCGGCCAGTTCATCGGTAGAGCCTGAAGCAATCCCCAGCAATTTTTTCACGCGTTGTTGATAGCGTTGGTCGAAACTGTCCTGGGTGGTTGCGCGTTCGCTGCGGGTTGGCCGCATAGGCGCATCCAGCCGCTCGGTCATCGGGTTATCGAGGGGTTTGGCAAGGGGCGCTTGCATGGCCTTTTCGCGGTTATTGCGCAAGCGCTCCTGGGCCTTGTTGCGGGCATCACTGACGCGTTGATCCAGGCGCTGCATCAAGTCCTGTTTTTGCGCCAGCGCACCCCGTGCCCGATCAACCGCCTGGCCAACCTGGGTGTCACGTAGCTGTTGCCAGCCGTCACGCGCTGCCTGACGAGGGCGTTGGTCAAGGGCCGCCAGTGGGTTGGGCGTGCGCTGTTCATGCTGGCGCGCCCAGCGTTCCAGCTCGGCGCGGCGCTCGGCCATGCTGGCTACCGGAAAGCGCGGGTCACTGCCCTGGGAAGCGGGCCCGGTACTGGCACCCAGGGTTTGCATGCGCGACTCCAGAGCCTTGCGCTTTTCCAACAGGGATTGCAGCGCCGGCACCTGCTCGGCGACTTTGCCAAGATCCGTGGGCACAGCTGCGGAGGCGCTTTCACCGCCTCCTTGCTGTTTGGCCAGGTCACGCCAGGTTTTGCGGCTCATTCCTCACCTTCGATCATCTTGCGAATGCGCTCCTCGAGAATCGCCGGTGCGGGCACCGTTACCAGCTTGGTGCGCATGACCGAGCTGCCCTCCGCCGAATACTGATACTTGCTGGCGAAGCTGGCGCTGACCGAACTGGCACTGACCGAGCCTGAGGCAAAGAATGGCAAGCCCACTCCGCGAGCGCTGGCCTTGACCTGGCTGCGCTTGTAGGTCGAGCTGCGTTCACTGCTCATGCTGATCGACATCTTCAGCTCGATTACGGTGTCGACGAACTGATAGAAGGTCGGCATGAAGCCCAGCTCAAGCAGGCTGTAAGACTTGCCATTGCTGAATTCGACCTTGTATGGCTGATCACTGCCGCCATCCGAGTCCTCATCCGTGCCGGTGGCATAGCCGGCCATCATCCGAGCAATGCGCAAGGACACCAGATCCAGCTCAAGTTGCGCCTCGGCAATACCGACCCCGAGGTTGCGCACCATCATCGGGAAGGGGGCGTTTAATAGTTCCGTGCCTACAGACATGGTCAATCCTCCTGTTCAGGCTGTGGGCACTCAGTCGTCGTCTTCCGCGGCGGCAGGCTGGCGACGGGCTGCAGCCTCTTCCATCATGGCGCGAATACGCTCCTCCAGGATGGGAGGTGGCGGTACCGGGGCCAGTTTGGTGCGCAACAGGCTGGAGCCTTCAGCCGAGTAGGAGTACTTGGAGGAATAGGTCGCATCGACCTGGCTGGTTGAAACCGTAGAGGAGTTGCTGTTCTTGCCACCAAACACCTTGCCGAACAGCCCGCTGGACTTGTTGTTGTCACTTTTGCTGGTGTTCTTGTTGCTTCTGGTATGGCTGAACTCACTGGTGCGGGTGATCTTGATGGCGATCTTCACTTCGATGATGGTATCGACAAAGTTGTAGAACACCGGGGCAAAGCCCAGCTCCAGCATCGACAGGCGCGTGGGCACCCGCACCATGCCGTCGGTATCCTTGTGCTTGACGGCTTCCTGCACCACCTTGGTGTAGCCCTTGTCGATGGCTGCCAGGGAGTTGGCCGAGCTTTCGGTCATGTATTCATGGCCGAAGAAAATACGGCTGTCATCAAAGGTAATGTTGCCGTCGTCGTCATAAATGGTGCGCAAACCGCCCATCATTTCCGCGACTTCAATCGAGGCTTCGTCCAGCTTGACCTGGGCTTCGGCGATGGCAAAGGCCATTTGCCGGATCATGTCCCCCATGGGGACGTTAAGTAGTTCCTGACCGATACTCATTGTGGTGCTCCTTTGACCTTAGTCATCCTGATTTTGCAGGCCCTTGTCATGCAGCCGACGTAGTACTTCACTGAAAGCCTCCGGAGCGGGCAGCGAGACCAGCCGGGCGGCGATTGAACTGGTGCCCTCAGCGGACACCGAAAATTTGCGGGCGTAGGACACGTCCACGCTGGCAGCAACCATGACCACGCCATAGTTGACCCGTGCGGTCACTCCGGCCGAGACCGAGGTCTCGGTGGTTTCCGACATGCTGAACGACAGCTTGGCTTCCACCGTGGCTTCGGTGAAGGCATAGAAGCTGGGAGCAAAGCCCAGGGTCAGCAGGTTGTAGGTCTGGCCGTTGAGCTCCACCGGGGTGTCGGCCATCTGTTTGGCAACCTCGACCGAGTTGGTGTCCAGCGCCGACTGCGCCTGGGCAATGGCCAGACCCAGCCGCTCGATGATCTGCGGCAGCGGCGCGCTGACCAGGGAGCGGGTAACACTGACGGTTTCACTCACGGCTTAGTCCTCCAGGAAGGTGCGGATAGTCTCAAGAAATTCCGGTGGTGCCGGAATCGAGACCAGGCGTGCCGAGATTGACGAGTTGCCGGTCACCTCCAATTCGAACTTCTTGCTTTCATGCATGCTGAAGGTCGCACCCACGGCGACCGTGTGGTTGCCGGTGCGCTGGGTAGTTTCACGCTGCGCGGTGGTGCGCTCGAACTGCTGGGTGACGGTAATGCTTTCGCTACTGCTGACCCGTACATCGCGGCTGGACGCGGTGATCAGGCGCAGGTTGATTGGATCGCTCTTGCGCGCCAGGTTACAGATGGCGCCACCTGCCGACGCTGCGATCTGGCTGCCGCTATCGGCATTGATGGTGTTGGCCAGGTTCTTGGCAAAGGCCTGCGGGCTGTTGGCCTCATGACCTTCCACAGCGGTGCCGGACAAGCCCCAGCTACGACCTTCGGCGGTGACGCTTTTGCCATTCACCCCTTCCAGGGTTTGTCGGCCAAAAGTATGGACCCAGCCGTTGGTAGCCGGTTCTGCGCCATCGCGCCGATCCGGACTGACCCCGCTGATGACCTGGCCGTTGGTGGCATCGACCCGAATCAGCTCGATATCCAGCACAATTTCTGCCCGGCGGTGGGCCTGATTGTAGGGCAGACCTTCACGGTTCTCCGGGTTGGCAAAGGTCTCGCCGTCACCGGTTGCGGAGGTAATCTGGCTGGGATCAACGCCCATGCGGATCATCTGACGCCTGACTTCTGCTGCACGTCGTTCCGACAGATCCTGGTTGTAGTCGGCGGGCGCTGGTGGATCGGCGTGCCCGACAATCTTGAAGTGCAGGCCACTACGCGCCAGCAGCAGGGCTATTTCCTGCAGCTTGGGCAACTGATCAGGGCGGATATTGGCGCGGTTGATATCGAACAGAATATCCTCGAGCGGATAGCCCGGCGGATAATGCCTGGCCCGGAAACCGGCGTCCTCAAAGTGTGTGCGCACTCTGCGCGCATAATTGCGCACACTGTTGGAGGCGGTTACCTGAACCGTGGTCTGGGGATTGACGACAAAGTCGGTAGCGGAATTGGCGGCAATGCGGATAAAACCACTGGCATAGCCGAAGGCCTTGAAGGCCACGGCGTTGGGCGTGCACTCGACCAGCGCCGGGTCGGCATCGCTGGTCGGATTGATCGGTGTTTCGGTGCGGCTGAAAGAAACCGCATTGATATCAGCGTTGCCGGAAAGGGCCTCGACCAGATTGTTCAGACGCGCCTCAAGATCTGCGCCAGTGACGCCTATACGCGCATTATTGACCGTTACTTCACCCGCAGAACGGGCGGTGATCTGCAGGCTGGCCTCGCGTGTGCGGGTCTCGGTACTGGAGCCGCTCTCGGAAGTCGATGAACTGTTCTCGGTCGAATTGCTGCTGCCGAGCGTGCCGTTATAGGCGGCATTTATACCCAGTTCCCAGCCGGTATTTTCTTCGACCTTCAGGCGCAGATTCATGGAACAGGTGATGTCAGCGTGCTGGTAGTGGTAGAAGGCCGGACTGAAGCCCATCTCGATCAGCGTTTTGCCGCCCAGGCCTGGAATCGGCGTGATAAAGCTGTCCAGCTGTTCGATGGAATTGGCGTCCAGTGCCTGCTGCGCTTTGGCGATACCCAGACCGAGACTGGAAATGAACTCGGCTACGCTGGCGTCCGCCAGCACCTCGCCCGGTTTTAACCCATTGTATTGACTCATTTTCAGCTCCTGTCAGAGTGGCGAGGCCATCCCGGCGGCCTTGAGCCGTTCGGGGGGCAGGGCAATAGCGCGGGTCGGATCGACCAGCTCCTTGCGAACGATGTAGTAACTGTGGCGACGTTGGGCCTCTTCCAGTTGCCTGGCACCCACACTCAGGCCACGCTTGATCCACCCGAGCAGCTCGCTGGTGAGGGGTAGCGGGTGTGTTCCAGCGGTGCTCAGGGCCAGCTCGAAGGCTTCAACGGACTCGTCGGCACGACCCAGGCGCAACAGGATGCTGGCGCGCCTCTGGTGATTCTCCGCCCGGTCGCGTGCGACCAGCGGCAGGGGGGAGTCGAGGCGCTGGTAGTGGGCTTCGGCTTCTTCGCAATAACGTAGTACCGCGTCCAGCGAGCCGCTACGTTCAAGGCTCTCCATCACGCACTGGGTGTAATGGCGGAAGAACACCTCTGGCGCCGAGCTGCTGACGGCCATGCGCAGGGCCTCGCGGTAGTGCGTCAGTGCTTGCTCGTGCTGGCCCTTGAGTGCCAGCAGCTTGCCCTGTTCGGCGATGCCCAGGTGTAGACGAATACTGTTCTCAGTCGCGGCCATGGGAGCTGTCCTCGAAGTGGTATCCGGCTTCCAGCGTGTCCAGAGCGCCTTGCAGCCAGCGGGGCAGCAACTCACCGAAGAGCACAGGGGAACGCCAGGGCAGTGTCAGATTGGCCTCGCTTGAATCGATCAGGCCCACGGCGTGCAGCAACTGCAGGCACAGGTCTGGCTGGGGGCAGTGCTCAATGCTCAACTGGCAGCAACGCAGACTGACCAGTTGCGGTCGCACAGGCATGCGAGCGGCAGCCCAGGCCTCGGTACGGGCCGCGAGTTGCTCGGCGCAGACTCCTTCCTCGACCACTATGGGCAAGTTCTCGATGACACAAGGCACCAGATCTGCGGGTAGCCCGGCCAGGTCTGGTAACTGCTCAAGGCAGCTATCCGGTCCGACCTGCTCAAGACTCAAGTCATAGCGCATAAAGGCCTTGTCGAGCAGCCGCAGACCACCAGCGGACTGATGCCGACGCCACAGGTACTGGCCCTGCTGGTGATCCAGCTCGGCGCCATCCAGGGTGCCGGCCGAATCGGCATCGATGCCCATGCGTTGCAAGTCGCCGAGCAGGCTGCTCAATGCGGTGCCGCGCTGGCGATCAATAAACAGCGCGTAGCGTGCTTGTTGGCGTGCCGAACAGGTGAGTTCTACCGGTAGATCATCCAGCAGGTGCTGCAAGGCATCGGCTGTAGCCTGGCTGACGTCGCCAAGAATGACGCCGGGTGGCGCCAGTAACATGTTCTGTACGGCGGCAGGGGCGCAGCCGAGAAAGCGTGACAACCGCTCGCAGCAAGTAGCCAGGCAGGCCGGGTCATGCAGGTACAGGGCAATATCCAGGCTATCCGCAGCTTTTGGCGCAGGGCCGTGGCTGGGCTCTATGCGTATGTCCAGGCCCGCCTGGCTGAGAATCTCAGCGAGACCTTGGGCATGTGGCATGGGCAGCTTGTCGAGCAAGACCGCCGGGGCCTTGTACAGGGCGTTGGCTACCTGCGAAGGTGGCATGCCCAACTGGCTGGCCAGTACACCGGCCAGACCGGGGCTGGCTGAGCCGATGGACTCAACCACCAGACGTTGGTCTGCAGCTGGGCTGCAGAGCGTGGCTTCCTGCATGTTGGCCTCCTGCCACTCAGTCCGGTACGCGTCCGAAACCGAGCAGATTGTTCATCCGTGAATAGACATAATCGAACACTTTGACTGGCGCCGGGAACGGGCCCTTGTTGCCTTCGATCACGTAAAGAATGCCGCCTTCGCTGAGCTCAACGACCATGCCGATATGTCCGGCGTGGGGGTTGCCGGGCGCGTCCCGGGTCCAGACCACAATGTCGCCCGGTTCAGGCAGTTGGCCCTGACGTGGGTCGATGCGCCAGCCGCGGCGGGTAAACTGATTGAGAATGTCGCGGGCGCCCAGACTGTAGTTATACGGGCAACCCTGGGGGTGCTGGCTGTAGCACCAACTGACAAAGCCAGCGCACCAGGGCAGTGGCGGCTTGCCGTTGGGATGCAGGTACTTGCGCACGAACTCGCCGTTGTTGTTGCTGCCGATTTCGCGGGCTCCGGCGTCGCGCTCCTTGAAGGCGGTTTGCAGGGCCAGCCGACCGCGAGCCGAGCCACCACGTGGTAGCGTCGAGGTGCTGGCCACGGCAGGTAGTGGCTCCGCCTGCGGCACGGGATCTTCGATATGCACCAGACGCCAGGCGGTTAGCGCGCCAACCAGTCCGTCCACGGTCAGAGGTCTGCCGCGTTCATCCAGTTGTGAGGCTTGAAATGTGCGCACTGCGCGTTGGGTTGCCAAGTCGAACAGCGGGCCGGGTTTATCTACCAGACCCAGGGCGTGGAGCCGCTGGTTCAAGTAGCTGACCATCTCGCCCTGTGAGCCACGGCGCAGCAGATTGCGCCGCACGTGTTCAAGGAAGGCCAGGCCAGCCTGATCGGGTTTGTGAGACTTCGCCATAACACCCACACTCCTGTGTTGGGTATCGACGACTGCGGCGCCAATAAGGCGTCCTGACGATGAAAAAACCGCTAATGTGCGGCAGGTGAAATCAACCTTAGTCAACAATAAAAAGCTGTCAATGATGGCACTGTAAATTTTTTTCGTGCCCCGTAACAGTGCGTAAAATGGGGCTGACCAGCTGGTCACAGTTTCTTGGCTGTGGTTTGCAGGCGGTCTGCGCTAAGCTGTCAGAACATTCACGTGAAGAGAAGCAAGATGGCTAAAGTGTCAGCCCTGGTGGTGGACGATGCGCCCTTTATTCGGGATCTGGTGAAAAAAGCCCTGCGTAGTCAGTTTCCCGGATTGCTTATCGAGGAGGCGGTCAATGGCCGCAAAGCGCAGCAGGTTCTGAGCAGGCAGAGCTTTGATCTGATCCTTTGCGATTGGGAAATGCCGGAGATGAGCGGTCTGGAGTTGCTGCAATGGTTCCGTGGGCAACCGGGCTCAGGTAAAACGCCGTTCATCATGGTGACCAGCCGCGGTGACAAGGAAAACGTCATTGAGGCGATTCAGGCCGGGGTCAGCGATTTCATCGGCAAGCCGTTTACCAACGAGCAGCTCAGCGCCAAGGTCAAGAAGGCCTTGCACCGTGCCGGCAAGCTGGAGTTGTTGCAGGGCCGACAGCCTACAGCTAGCACCGGCACGGCTCAGGACTCGGTCGCCAACCTGATGGGCGGGCGCGTCGAGGCTGCGCCTCGCAGTGCGCCGGTATCAACACCTTTGGTGTCGCCACCCGTCGCGGCCGCTCCGGCCCCTGCAGCCGGGGCGGAACAGCCGGTCAAGGGCCAGGCGCAATTACGGCTGGCGGGCGAACAGTTTGCTTGCGTGGTCAAGGCATTGAGTTTGCGCGATGCGCTGGTGGTGGTCAGGCGCGGCGAGCGTCTGCCCCAGGTGTTCGAGAGCGGCGTGCTGGACCTGGAGCAGGATGCTGATCAGTCGGTAGCGCGGATGAATGTTTACGTCCACGGGGTGGTTGCCATGGAAGCGAAAATGGACTGTGAATGGATAAAAGTAACGCTTAAGTTCGTCGATCAGGACCCTAAAAAGCTGGAATATCTGTCCCGGTTGATTGCTTCGGGTAGTGCCCAGCAGCATTACTCGCCCGGCGCCTGAGTAGGCCTCAGGCGATGCGTGCAGGCGGGAAATGGCAGGTGAAAGTGCTGCCTTTGCCAGGCACGCTGGAGATGTCCAGGCGACCCTGGTGACGAATCAGCACGTGCTTGACGATGGCCAGTCCCAGGCCGGTACCACCGGTACTGGAATTGCGGCTTGAGTCGACCCGGTAGAAACGCTCGGTAAGACGGCTGATGTGCTGCGGGGCGATACCCACGCCGTTGTCGCTGACACTCAGATGCGCCCCCTTGTCGTCCTGCCAGCAGCGAATATGAATCTCACCCTGGTCGGGGGTGTATTTCACCGCATTGAAGACCAGATTGGAAAGCGCGCTGCGGATCTCTGCCTCGGCGCCGCGCAGGCGCACCTTGGCGCTGGCCTCCAGAGTAATGCGGTGCTGGCGCTCGGCGGAGAAGGCCAGGGCATCCTGGCGAATGCCGAGCAGCATCAGGTCTATATCGACTAACGCCTCTTCGTTAAGCTCGTCGGCGGTTTCCAGTCGCGCCAGCATCAGCAGGTCGTTGAGCAGGCTTTGCATGCGCCGGGCCTGTTGCTGCATCTGTTGCAGGGCGCGCTTCCAGCGTGGGCTCAGGGGCTCGTCGGAGTCCTGCAGGGTTTCCAGGTAGCCGACCACCACAGTCAAGGGCGTTCGCAGCTCATGGGAGACGTTGGCGACAAAATCCTTGCGCATTTGCTCCAGATTATGCAGCCGCGTGATGTCGCGCACGACCATCAGCCGGTCGCCATCACCATAGTGGGTTACGGTGTACTGCAGCCAGGCGTTGATATCGACTGGCGAGGGAATGTCGAGGGGATCCAGGTAGGTGCCCTGCTCGAAGTATTCGACAAAGCGCGGGTCGCGGATCAGGTTGGTCACGTACTGGCCGCTGTCGTCCGGAGCACGCAGGCCCAGCAGTTTCTCGGCGGAATGATTCCACCACTCCATCTGGCCATTACGGTCGATCATTACTACAGCATCACTGAGCGCTGCAGTCGAGGCCTGGATGCGGTCGATGACGATCTGCAGCCGCGCGCGCATGCGGTTATCGCGTCGTTGCAAGCGGTAAATGCTGTCGAAGATGTCGCCCCAGATGCCCTTGGTCTCCGGCGGCGGATTATTCGGGTTGGTCGCTAGCCATTGGTGGAAACGCAGCAGTTGGCGCATGTTCCACACCAGATAGCCGCTTAGCCCTACCACCAGAGCCCAGGCCAACTGGTCAACCAGCAGGCCAATTAGCACACAGGGAAAAATTACCCAGATCAGGCGTTTGAGCACGCCACCTAGCCAGTTAGTTCTCACACCCACTCCCCGCAAACCCTTTCGCATACACTACTGCAGCCCTTGGCTGCCGTCATGCGCCAAGTACGCATTCAGGTCTTGGTCGAGAACCGGTAGCCGGTGCCACGCACAGTCTGCACCAGGTGCTCGTACTGGCTGCCGAGGGCCTTGCGTAGGCGGCGGATGTGTACGTCCACGGTGCGCTCTTCGACATAGACATTGCCGCCCCAGACCTGATCCAGCAACTGGCCACGGGTGTAGGCGCGTTCCTGGTGAGTCATGAAGAATTGCAACAGTCGATATTCGGTGGGCCCCATCTCAGCGGGCTTTTCGTCGATGGTCACGCGGTGGCTGGCGGGATCAAGGTGCAAACCGTCAATTTCAATCGGCGCATCGCTGTCAGCGGGACCGGCGCGGCGCAGTACAGCCTTGAGCCGGGCCACTAGCTCGCGTGGCGAAAAGGGTTTGGTGATGTAGTCATCCGCGCCAACTTCCAGACCCTGGATCTTGTTGTCTTCCTCACCCTTGGCGGTGAGCATGATAATCGGGATGTCGGCGGTCAGTTCGTTACGCTTGAGGCGGCGTGCCAGCTCGATGCCGGTAGTGCCGGGCAGCATCCAGTCAAGCAGGATCAGGTCCGGCTGCCGGTCAATGATGCAAGCGTGGGCTTCCTGGGTGTTTTCCGCTTCAATGCAGTCATAGCCTGCCATTTCCAGGGCTACCGCAATCATCTCGCGGATAGGTGCTTCATCGTCGACGATCAGTATGGTCTTGCCTGCCATGGTTTTACCATCCGGTTGCAGATTTCTGATATGCGCCGATTAGATAACACTTTTGTTGCAGTTGTGTGACGAAGCAGTGGCAGGTCGGTTAAATATCCCCTCAGGCTAGCCAATAGTCGAGAACCAGTCCGATAAACACCAGCATGCCGACCCAGTGGTTGGACAGAAAGGCGCGCAGGCAGGCGGCCGGATCGCGGTCGCGGATCAGCCATTGCTGCCAGGCGAAGCCGAGCAGCATGGTCAGCAGGCTCAGATGGTAGTACAGGCCCAGGTCAAAGCGGCTGCCGACCAACAGCATGCATAGCAGTGTAAGGCCCTGGAGCACGCCGATGATCAAGCGGTCGGCCTCGCCAAACAGGATGGCGGTGGATTTGACGCCGATCTGCAGGTCATCCTCGCGGTCACACATGGCGTACTGGGTATCGTAGGCCACAGTCCACAGCAGATTGCCGATATAGACCAGCCAGAGAATCATCGGCAGGCTGTTGGTCTGGGCGGCAAAGGCCATGGGGATGGCCCAGGAGAAAGCGGCGCCGAGTACCAGTTGCGGGTAGAAAGTGAAGCGTTTGCAAAACGGGTAGAGAGCCGCCAGTAGCAGACCGCCGACCGACAGAATCATGGTCAGCAGATTGGTGGCGAGCACCAGCAGGGCGCTACAGCCTACCAGCACGGCAAAGGTGATCAGTGCTTCGTCGGGTGCAATACGGCCGGTGGCCAAGGGTCGGTTGCGGGTGCGGCTGACATGCCCGTCGATATTGCGGTCGGCGTAGTCATTGATCACGCAGCCAGCGGCACGCATGAACACCACGCCGAGGGTGAAGATAATCAGCAGGCTGATATCCGGTACGCCCTCTGCGGCCAGCCACAGGGCCCAGAGGGTCGGCCAGAGCAGCAGGTAGGTGCCGATCGGCCGGTCCAGACGCATCAGCTGATAAAAGTCCGTGGCCCTGGGGTGCAGGCGTGCAAGGATATTGCTGATGTGGGCAGACACAGTTTCTCTCCAGTTGCTGTTCAGATCAGGCCGACGGCCAGCCTGCCAAGAATACTTCACAAACCAACAGCTGCAAGCGGCCATCGGCAAAGCGTGAGCGCCGTGCCCAGCAGTCTGCATTGCGGTAGGCCGCAGGCAGCCATTGCGCTGGATAGCGGCTGATTTCCAGCGGCCCACGGGATACTTCAGGGTTGCTGAACAGCAGCAGACCCAGGCTTTGGGTGCCCAGGTGGGCCAGGTCGATCGGCGAATCCTCAACCGCGCTCAGCGCCGCCACGCTACGGGCGAACACTCGGGCCGCCCCGGCGGTATGCAGCAGCACCTCACGGCTCCAGACCTGCTGCCCGGGCTCTAGCCCCAGGGCCTGGGCTTCGTCCGCGCGCGCCGGTTGCGGCTGTTGGCTCAGTAGCTCCACGCGAAAGTCGTCGTTGCCCGCCGCCGTCAGACGCAGGGTCAGCGAGCCCTCATCGGCCAGCCAGTCGAGCAGGTAGGCAGGCGGTGGCGCCGGGTGGGCGTTGACGGGATACCATTGGGGTAGGGTCGGGGCTTGGGTCACGGGCGCACAAGGTCACTGTCGGCGTTAACGGGCAGGGAAGGTTAGCATGAATACAGCCAGTCTTGGCCTTGCCCGGCAATTCCGGTAGTGTCGCCCACAGTCTTTTTAACCATTGCAGGGTAACGGCATGAAGAAGTGGCAATGTGTGGTCTGTGGATTGATTTATGACGAAGCCGAGGGCTGGCCTGACGACGGCATTGTTGCCGGAACACGCTGGGAGGATGTGCCTGGCGATTGGCAATGTCCGGATTGCGGTGTTGGCAAGGAAGATTTCGAAATGATCGAGATCGGTTGATTTCCCTACAGGTCACAGGAGTTGCAGGTGTCTGAATCCGCGCCGTTGATTATTCTGGGTACCGGCCTGGCCGGTTACAACCTGGCCAGGGAGTTGCGCAAACTGGATGCCCAGCGCGAGCTGCTGCTGATCACCAGTGATGCTGGCCAATCCTATTCCAAGCCGATGCTCTCCACCGGTTTCGCCAAGGCCAAGGACGCTGACGCCCTGGTTATGCAGGATGCTGCGGGCATGGCTGCACAGCTGAACGCGCAGGTACTGACCCACACCCAGGTCACTGCCATTGATACGGCGGGCCGCCGGCTGCAGCACGCGGGTGGCTGGCTCGACTATAGCGATCTGGTACTGGCCTGCGGCGCGCGGCCGCGGCGGTTACCCCAGGCCGAGGGGCTCGGGGACCGCCTGCTGTCGATCAATGATCTACAGGACTATGCGCGTTTCCGTGCGGCCCTGCCCGGCAGACAACGGATAGTGATCATTGGTGCCGGGTTGATTGGCTGCGAGTTTGCCAATGACCTGCTCGCCGCGGAGTTCGATATCCACGTAGTAGCACCCGATCCGCAGCTGATGCCAGGGCTGCTACCGGAACCTGTGGCCGCTGCCGTGCAAGGTGCTCTGGAAGCCCAGGGCGTGACCTTCCACCTCGGCCGCAGCGTGACAGACATGCATGCCGACGCCATTGGCCTGCACCTGACCCTGGACGACGGCAGCACTCTGCAGGCCGACCAAGGCCTTTCGGCCATCGGTCTGCTGGCCAATACCGAGTTGGCCGCCAGTGCCGGCCTGGCCTGTGGCCGGGGTATTCAGGTCGACCGACAGTTACGCTCATCCGATCCGCATATTTTTGCACTGGGCGACTGTGCCGAGGTTCAGGGCCTTAACCTCATGTATGTAATGCCCCTGATGACTGCGGCACGGGCTTTGGCTCAGACTTTGGCGGGACAGCCGAGCGAGCTGAGCTACGGTGCCATGCCGGTGATGGTCAAGACCCCGGCTTGTCCGCTGGTGGTTTCGCCACCGGTAACAGCAACAGACGGCGAATGGCATGTTGAGGGAGTAGGTGCCGACCTGCGTGCGCTCTTCCATGATGCCCAGGGACAGCTACATGGCTACGCGCTGACAGGTGCGGCCGTAGCTGAAAAACTGCAGCTGAATCGTCAATTGCCAGCCTGGTTGCCCTGACATACTGGCAATTTGACCGGGCCTTTCTGCCTTTTGTCGGGAAAACAGTGAAACACCGCACAGCAAGCGCTGTTGACGACTGGCGAAAGCTGCCGAGTCATGCCATGCTGAGACCGCTTGATGGCTAGCCCAGAGAGTTCTGGTCGGCCTGACGAGCCGCCACGAGGACGTGGCGGTGGAAAAAACAAAAACAACATGAACGAGGCTTTTATGCGTAAACCGGATCTCGCTGCGGCTATTGCCGACAAGGCTGACCTGACCAAAGACCAGGCAAACCGCGTGCTTAACGCCATTCTCGATGAAATCACCCAGGCCCTGAGCCGCAAGGACACCGTTACTCTTGTGGGTTTTGGAACCTTTCTCCAGCGTCATCGCGGCGCCCGTACCGGCAAGAACCCGCAAACCGGTGCTCCCGTCAATATCAAGGCCAGCAACACCGTTTCCTTCAAGCCAGGCAAGAGCCTGAAAGAGTCAGTCAACTAAGTCGACTGTCCCTGGCGGCTGCAACCACCTGTCAGTGGTTGTAGCCGCCGACGCTATCCGCTTCAGCTGTGGTATTGGCTGACCAGCACCTTCAGCGCGTCCCGCGCATCCAGCACCTTGTGCACTACCTTGTCGGCATCCTCACGCGTCAGCTGCAGGCGTTCCAGCAGGGCATCCGGTATGTCCATATGCGGGCCTGCGCCCAAGCCTTCCTCGCGTAGCAGTGCCAGCGCCAGGTAGATGAGGTTGGCGTAGACACTGTCCTGGCCCTGATAGCTTGGCTCGTGCTGATAGCGGATGGCAGTAGAGATTTCCGCAGGCATATCCCAGAAGCGCATCAGCCAGCTACCGATCTGATCCCGGGTAACGCCGAGCAGGTGCTGGTCGATAAGTTCGACAGACACGTGCGGATTGGCCTCCTGGTGGCGGCAGATGGTGCGGAAGTAAGAGGGGAAGATATAGGCCAGGACCAGATAGCCAAAGTTATGCAGCAAGCCCGCCAGATAGTTCAGGCCCAGTTCCGGCCGACTGCCACGCGGCATGGCCTTGGCCAGACCCTCGATCACAGCTGCGGTATAGATCGCCTGCTCGCGGTAGCTGGTGGCGCCTTCGGGGGCGTCCTTGGGTAGTGCGAAGCTACGTCCCAGTGCCAGCCCCACGGCCAGATTGATAACCAGATCGAAACCCAGCACTCGGCCAATCGCGTCCTCCACCGAGCGCACTCTGCTGGGCGCCGCGTAGAACGGCGAGGAGGCCCAACTGACGACCTGGGCTGCCAGGCTCGGATCGGTCTCCACTACGTCCGTGAGATCCTCAATACTGGCCTCCGGATTGACCCGCAGCTTCATGACCTTTTGCGCGGTGGCAGACATGGGCGGTATTTCTATGGTTTCTTCCAGCCGCTGGCGCATGCGCAGGGCGGTGAAATTGCTCACTGCGCGGGTCAGGTCCTGGCCGTCCTGGGCCGGGTCGTCTGGCAGCCGGGAGAGGCTGGAAAGCGGTACCGCGAAGTGTGCGGAGCTGGCCTTGGCCACTAGTGCCCGGGCGGCCTCCTGGTTCAGCTTGAGGCTCCAGCCCTGCAAGCCACTGTCCAGCCATAAATAGGGCTGTTCCAGCAGGCTCTGTTCGAATACGCAAGGTGAGCTGAACAGAATTGGCAGGCCTGGAAGTTGATTGAGCTGATGTTTGGCCAGAATCCGTTGCAATTGGGCAGTGCGTACCGGCTCCAGTTCGCGGCCGAGCAGGGCGCCGACGCTTTTCAGGTCGAGCAAGTGATCCTTGGGGAACAGCGCCAGTACGGTGCCCAAGGTGTCGCAAAGCAGACAAGCCTGCACCTGTTGGGCCAGGGAATCGGCCTGTCGTGATGGCCTGAGCTGGTAATTGATGCCCTGCTGTTGCAGCAGCTTCTCGATCAGGTGGGGCAGGCTGGCGTTAGCGTCCTCGGTTGCAGCAAGGGTATTCATTGGCAGGTTCCTTGTAGGGAGCTCGTTACGGCGGAGCCCGGCAAATGTAATCTAAAGTCTTATTTGTCAGTAGTCAGACTGAGCTTAGCATGCTCTGTCTACCCAGTTATCTAGACTTGGCCAAACTGTTGCCCCTGGGCCAGCCAGCGATCAATCAGCGATTGGCAACGCTCGGGATATTCTGCCTGTAGCTCTGCGGCGGCGCGCTGGACTTCGGGCAACAGGTCGGCGTCGCGCAGCAGGTCGGCGACCCGGAACTGAACCAGTCCAGTCTGACGCGTGCCCAGCACCTCGCCAGGGCCACGCAATTGCAGGTCTTTCTCGGCAATTACAAAGCCATCACTGCTTTCGCGCATGATGCCCAGGCGCTCACGCCCGAGCTGCGACAGCGGTGCCTGGTAGAGCAACACACAATGACTGGCGGTACTGCCGCGCCCGACTCGGCCGCGCAACTGGTGCAGCTGAGCCAAGCCCAGGCGTTCGGGATTCTCGATGATCATCAGGCTGGCATTGGGCACATCCACGCCCACTTCGATCACTGTTGTGGCGACCAACAAGTGCAGGTCACCGCCCTTGAACGCAGCCATGATCTCGGCTTTCTCGCTGGCTTTCATGCGCCCGTGGATCAGGCCGATGGACAGTTCCGGCAAGCTTTCGCAGAGGGCTGCCCAGGTGCCCTCAGCGGCCTGGGCCTGGAGCTGCTCCGACTCTTCGATCAGGGTGCAGACCCAGTAGGCCTGGCGACCCTCGCCGCAGCCCGCCCGCACGCGCTCCACTACCTCTTCGCGGCGGCTGTCGGGTATCAGCACGGTATTCACCGGTGTGCGCCCAGGCGGCAGCTCATCCAGCACCGAGGTATCCAGATCGGCGTAGGCGCTCATGGCCAGGGTGCGCGGAATAGGGGTTGCGGTCATGATCAACTGGTGTGGGGAAAAACGTCCCGCTGCGCCCTTGTCGCGCAGGGCCAGGCGCTGCTGCACGCCAAAGCGGTGTTGCTCATCAATGATCGCCAGGCCCAGGTTGTGAAACTGCACTTCGTTCTGAAATAGCGCGTGGGTGCCGACCACCATGGCCGCATCGCCGGTAGCAATCATCTGCAACTGGTTGAGCCGGGCCTTGCCCTTGAGCTTACCCGCCAGCCAGGCCACCGAAATACCCAAGGGCGCGAACCAGTTGCTGAAATTGCTATGGTGCTGCTCAGCCAGAATCTCGGTGGGCGCCATCAGCGCCACCTGCCAGCCTGCTTCCAGCGCCTGCAGCGCCGCCATGGCGGCGACTACGGTCTTGCCTGCGCCCACATCGCCCTGCACCAGCCGCAGCATTGGTTGGGTCTGTTGCAGGTCGGCGCAAATATCCTCGCCAACGCGCTGCTGAGCCCCGGTCAGGGGGAAGCCCAGGCGTCGCAGATACTGCGCGGCCAGTTCCTTGCTCGGGGGCATGGCCGGGGCCTGGTGGGCACGAAACTGCGCGCGCAGGTGCAGCATGGCCAGTTGGTGTGCCAGCAGCTCTTCGAATGCCAGGCGATGCTGGGACCAGTGCCGCCCCTCTTCCAGGGCATGCAGGTCGACACTGGCTGGCGGTCGGTGCAGGGTGCGGATGGCTTCGTGTAGTGGCGCGAGCTGGTAGGCCTTGATCAGCGCTTCGGGGAACAGCTCGACCAGGCTGTTGCCCTGTGCCAGCCAGGCCAATGCCGCCTCGCTCAGACTGCGCAAGCGCTGCTGGGACAGTCCTTCGGTACTTGGGTAGATGGGCGTCAGGGTTTCGGCTACCGGCAGCGCTTCACTGCCATCCAGGTTCTGCAGCTCGGGGTGATAGATCTCCAGACCGGAGGCGCCAGGGCGTACCTCGCCGTAACAGCGCCACTGACTGCCGCGTTGCAGGTTGGCCTTGAGAGCGGCGGAAAAGTAGTAAAAGCGCAGAGTCAGGGTGCCGCTGCCATCCTGGATCCGGCATAGCAGGCTGCGGCGCCGACCCATGACCACTTCTGCGCCCTGGACCACACCTTCGATTACCGCATCCACACCTGGGCGCAGGGCGCCAATGGGGGTGATGCGGGTACGGTCCTGGTAGCGCAGTGGCAGGTGGAAAAGCACGTCCTGCACCGAGCTTAGTCCCAGCTTGGCGAGTTTTTCTGCCAGCGCCGGGCCGATGCCCTTGAGGGCGGTCAGCGGAGTGTTGTGCTGCGCCTGTGGCATAAACTTATTTGCGCGCCGGAGCCTGGCCTACTGACCCCTTCCCTACAGAGCACAGGCGGATCGAGTCGCTAAGTATTTCTATCGCCTTGGGTCGTGGAAAACTGGCACGCCAGGCAATAGCCACGGTGCGGTAGGGTGCCGGGGTCTTGAACGGCTTGGTGACCAGCATGTCGGAGCTGTAATAGCGGTCGTCGGCGGCGGACATCGGCAGCACCGTCATGCCGATGCCCGAGGCGACCATGTGCCGGATGGTTTCCAGCGAGCTGGACTCGATGGTGGTCTGGCGTGACTGCTCATCGCTCTTGCGCAGGCTCG
>JBKBSI010000004.1:0-40405 GCA_046291745.1 Pseudomonas sp.
CCACATCACTGACCGCAGACATCACCTGGATATTGCGCTCCAGAGCACCGGCCGCCTGCGACTCCAGAGTAGAGACGCGCCCTGCCAGTCGCCGCTGTTGCTGATACCCCAGCCCGGCGGCAATCAGCGCTACCGATGCCAATACCGCTACCAGCCAGCCAGGCAGGCTGGTCAGCACACCGGCAGTACTCAGCAGCGCCGACAACAAAAGCATCGTCAGCAACAAAGCCAAAACCAGCATCGAACCTGTGGGCAGGTCTTTTTTTATCATCAACACACTCCGCGCCCGGGGAATGCTGCCAGCGGCCTTCAGCCGAATACGGCTACCGTCTGACGACTTATGGCCAACAGCGTACCATCTTCGCGCCATATCATGGCTGCAGTATGGCCGTAGCCATTACTGGCATGCTCGATGTTAGCACGGTACAACAGCCAGTCGGTGTTGCCCACCTGCGGCTGCGGCTGTACGAACTCGATGGTCCAGGTCAGGGAACTGGCGGGAGCACGCTGCTGCAGGTGCGGCAACACGGCAGGTGGCCAAACGTCTG
This sequence comes from Pseudomonas sp., assembly GCA_046291745.1. Lineage (GTDB taxonomy): Bacteria > Pseudomonadota > Gammaproteobacteria > Pseudomonadales > Pseudomonadaceae > Halopseudomonas. Next base: position 549 of record JBKBSI010000004.1, read on the forward strand.
CCAGACCCAGGATATGCGCCTCGCCAATCGCACCCTCATCCTCGCGAAAGCGCATCCAGCCGCCCATCTCGCGCGAACGGCTGTTAGTGAAGGGCAAACCGCCGAAGGCCCAGCGCACGGCAAAGTGCTGCAGAAACACCGGTTGCAAGCCCTCGATATAGGGCATTTCGGCACAGTCAGCAACCGACCTGGCCTGGGGTGCGGGCTCGCTGGCAACATCCACAACCGAGTCACGGGGCGCACCGAAACTACCCTGAATGATGCACATGACCTGACCGTTCTGTTTGCCCATGCCGAGCATCTGGCTGACCGCCTTGCCCTCGCGCAACACCTGGGCTTCGACCTGCATCGGCTCACCGGGCGCAACAGGACCGACAAAGGTGATGGCCAGTGAGCGCACCGGCCGATCGGCCGGCACCTTGTCGCGCATGCCCTGATAAATCAACGCGGCGACCAGCCCCCCATAACCCGCACGACCTTGAGCCCAACTGGTAGGGATGGTCACTTCATTGGTCGGGGAGGAAGCTAGGGCAGCGAGCAGTTCGGCAAAGGTCATGGATCAGTTCCTGGGAAGCATAAGCCGTGCATCTTAGGTCATGCGCGACGCTCAGCAAAGCCCGAGCCGACGATCAATGCGTTGCAAAATAAGGTGTTATAACGATTTATGACTCTGCACTGCCCTGGGCGAACAGGCGCAGTCCGCACAGCCAGCCCAATGCCAGCCAGGCTGGCGGCATCTCGGGCCAGTCGTTATCACCCAGACCCTCAAGGGTATAATCGGCTTCTCCGCTACGAGCCAGCAGGCGATCCTGCCACCAGGCCATATACAGCCCGCTACCTGGCGGCTGGCGATTGACCATCTGCGCGCGCAGGCGCATGGGTAGCGAGGCAAACAGCAACTCGTCCATGGCCACGAATATCTGCTGTTCGTTCTCCAGGTAGGCCGCCTGGGCTACTACCGGCAATTTAAGTTGCCGGGCAAGAATGACCAGTTGCGCAGCATATTCACGATGGCTATGTAGCGGGTCAAGCTGGCTGCGCCAATCCAGATGGGCGCGCTCTACCGCCTCCACCAGTGTCAGATGACCGGCTGACGGTGCATCCAGCAAACTGGCCAGCCAACGGCGCTGGACCAGCGGCACTGAGCGCAACAACGCGGCCAGCTCGGCGCTGCTGGAGCCAGGTCGCGGCTGCCAGCCGCCGATATTGCTGTCAACCAGCAGGGACATGCGAGCACAGCGCGTCTGCCAGTCGGCCGGCAAGAGCTGGGTTTTCAACTGCCGTGCCTGAGCCATCAGGCGCTCACGCTGCTCTGCCAGCCAGCGTTCTGCCAGCCAGCGGCGGCGAGATTTATAACTTGTCATCGGTCTTGCGCCCCAAACGTTCCCTTATGCCGCGGATAACACCGCGATTATCTTCCGCCAATGCCGCCTGATCGGTCAGCGGCGCCGCCCGGCACAGGTCCAGGGTGAAGTGTCCCAGCCGCGAACTGTATAGACCTATGCCTATGCCCTGACCAATACGTGCTGCAAGCTTTTCCAAAAGCCCGGATAAAAGGCTTTCACTCAGGGCACCGATAGCCATCTCGCTGCCTCCGGCCAGGGCAATATTGCGCAGCACGTGGCGGGCCAAGCGCCAGCGCCCAAGCTGACCCATGGGCAAGCCATAGCAGATGGCAACCCGCTGCATCATGCGAATATTGCGCCATACCACCAACAACAGGTCGACGCTGATCCAGGGGCTGGTCGCCACCAGCATGCCGGTGCCCACCGACTCGCTGCGGATCATGCGTCGGGCCTGCAGATCAAGCGGCTGATAGAACTCCTGATTCAGACGTCGACTGATCTCGTCAGCACTGTGGGCATGGTCCAATCCGGCGCATACGCGCTTCATCTGTTCTGCCAAAGGCGTGTCTGCGTACAACCCCTGCAGACGATCCAGCCAATCCAGTGCCAGACGTTCCTGCGGTTGCTGCAGCGCCGTGCGCATTTCACTGCGCAGTTGCTCAAGTGTGGTCAGACGCTTGTTCTGCCGACGCAGAGCCCGCCAGCAGAGCAATGCCGAGCCGCCCAGAAGGCCACCCAATCCGCCCAGCAATAGCCCCGCCACTGGGTTCCAGTGCCAGGCCGCCAACGTCCACTGACTCCACTCGACGCCCACGCCAAGTACCACACAAGCCAACAGCAGACGCCAGAAGCGTCGGGGCCAAGGGCTCGGTGGCGGCGCGTTGAGGCTGCCAGGCAATTGCACTTGCGGCTCCAGATAGCCTGAAGGGGTTGTGCTTAAGGGCACCTCCCCCAGTATGTCAGGGCTCTCAGCGGCGGTTTTGACCTCTGGCTCCCAACTGTCGAGTATTTCCGGGCCAGCGGTTTTCTCGGTCGGCGTACGCTTCATGCCAGGGTATCCTCCAGCATCCAGTCCACCAGGTCGTCCATGCGGTAATGGGGAAAAGGTTCGTTGCGGTGCAAACCTGCCGGCGGACGCAGATGCAGCAGCCGTGGCCCCTCCAGCTTCAGATCCAGCGGCAGGTGTCGGGGCAATTGCACCGGCCGATAACGGACCATGCTGGTCTGACCCTTGAGCCCAGCGATCATGGTATCCCCGTCCTGCTCCGCCGCCCGCACTGCCGCGACAGGAAAGCCGCGCACCTGCACCCCGCCATGGCGAACCTCGGACAGGCTATCGGTGATCAAGTCCTCCAGGCATTGCTGCAGAGCACGTTGATCGCCGGGTGCCACTTGGTCAACCTTGGTGGCACAGACCGCCATGCGACCTATACGCGGCTTGAACAGGCGCTGAAACAGGCTGTTCTGACCATAGCGGAAACTGCCCAGCACCTGTTCCAGCGCTTTTTGCAGATCAGCCAGCGCGGCTTGTCCTGCCTCCATGGGCGCAAGCATATCAACCAGCAACACTTGGCGATCAAGACGGCTGAAGTGCTGATCATAGAAACCCCGGACAATGTAATCCCGGTAATAGTCAAAGCGTGCTTCGCAGGTAGCCCACCAACTGCCCGGCTCGCCCTGGCTGTATTGATTGGCCGCCAGCAAGGGTACAAACAACAACATCTCTGCGGCGATACCGCTGCCCGCCAACACAACACGACCCGGCTGGTTGCGTGACAACCCCGCCTCATTGCGGCAGGCGTGGAGAAAGGCGGTCCAATCCTGGGTCAGGCTGAGCAGTGCCTCAGACTCACAGGCTGCGCCTGGATCAATAGCCAGCAGACGTTCGCGCAAAGGTCCGGCCAAACTATGGCGCGGCTCCTGCTCCAGCAGCGCCGCCATCTGCTCGCTCCACTGTCCATAACTCAAGCCCAGTAGCGGCAGGTCCAGCAGCCACTCGCCCGGGTAGTCGAGCAATTCGAGTCGCACCTGACGCTGCCCCTGCAGCTTGCCGAGCAAGCCCTTGGGCCGGAATTGCAGGTCAATGATCACCCGTGACAGGTCGGTGGTCGAACTTGGCCACTCAGCTGGATTGCCGGCCAGAGCGGCAAGCGCCTGCAAGTAGGCGAAGGGCTGTTCGACACCTTCACGCTGCCAGCGCACCGACTCGAGACGATCAAAAGGCTTGCGTCTAGCGAGCAAGCCGCGCTGATGGTTCTCCAGTTGATTGATCAGGCTGGTAATGAAACTGGTCTTGCCTGCGCCGCTCAGACCGGTGACACCAACCCGCACCCGCTGGCTACCAAGGCGACTGGCCTGCTGTCGGGCTTTCTTGAACCAGTCCACATTTTTCACTGCTAGCATGCAGTCTCCGAGGAAATCATTTAAGGTCTATCAACTTCGCCAGTATCGCACAGTCCACCATGAGCAACAGAGGTCGGCCAAATGGCCTATTCAGACTCACATAGCAAATTCATCGGCTACATACTGTGGCTGTTCGGTTTCATGGGCGCACACCGCTTCTATTATGGTCGGCCGGTTACCGGCACCATCTGGTTCTTTACCTTCGGCCTGTTTCTGGTCGGCTGGATCGTCGATCTGTTCCTGATCCCCAGCATGGACCGTAGCGCTGACCGACGCTTCCGGGCCGGGCCGGTCAATTTCAACCTGACCTGGGTCTTGTTGACCTTTCTCGGCGTGCTGGGCATTCACAGGTTTTACCTTGGCAAGTGGTTCACCGGTATTCTGTATTTCTTTACCGGCGGTCTGCTGCTACTTGGCGTGCTCTACGATTACTGGACCCTCAACGAACAGATCTCGGCGCGCAACATGCAGCGCGAATGGTAACGGTCGACCACCCCTGTGAATTGCTCCGCAATAGGATAGAATTGCGCCCTTTCGACAGCGCAGGCAGGTAACCAGAGTGGAGATTTTCAAGGAGTTCACCTTTGAGGCGGCACATCGACTGCCGCACGTGCCGGAGGGGCACAAATGCGGGCGCCTGCATGGCCACTCCTTCATGGTTGCCATTCATATCAGCGGCGAGCCAGATGCGCATACTGGTTGGATTCGCGATTTTTCCGAACTCAAGGCAATCTTCAGGCCGATCTACGACAGGCTTGATCACAACTACCTGAACGATCTGCCCGGCCTGGAAAATCCGACCAGCGAGGTGCTGGCCAAATGGATCTGGCGCGAACTCAAGCCCTTGCTGCCAGAGCTATGCCAGATCACCATCCGCGAAACCTGCACCAGCGGCTGCATTTACCGCGGCGACTGAGCATCCGACTGCGCAGTTGCACGACAAGCCGCCAGACGCGCCTGGATAAGAAAAGCCAGCTCGGCGGTGGATTCCAGTACCGGCCGGGCACTTGACTCTACCCGGGCCTGCAACAGAGCACCCTCATAGACGGCGATCGCCAGCTGCGCGAGCCGTCTGGCACTATCCTGATCAGCCCCCTCGGCAACCAGCATCTGTTCAATCTCGGCATACCAGAGCGCAAAGGCCTCGCGCCCGGCGGCAGACATGCGGGTCGATTGGGGAGTGGTTTCCAGCAAGGTGGTTGCCAATGGACAGCCATCGCGAAAACCCGACTCCTCAAGCCATCCGGCCAGCAGTTGACCATAAGCATTGACCACGGCATGGGCTTGTCCATGCTCGGCGCGCAGGGCTTTGAGCGTGCGCGCCACCACGCCACCGGCCAGGTGCACGGCCTCCTCGCCTAGTTGCTCCTTGCCATCGGGGAAGTAATGATAGAGCGAACCCTTGGGCGCCTGACTATCCTGCAGAATGTCATTCAGGCCCGTAGCCGCGTAGCCACGGCGCCGGAACAGATTGACTGCGGCGTTGAGAATGGTACTGCGGTGTCGTGAAGGCGCGCCCATGCCAGGCTCCGGTCAAGTGATCTCAGACTGCAGCGAAGCGCTCGTGCAGATAGCTGTTGATAGCCTTGGAGTCATACAACCAGCGAGTCTGGCCCGCCTCGTCAATACGCAGGCAGGGAACCTGAATCTTGCCGCCCTGCTCCAGCAGGGTCTGACGATCCTGAGGGTTGTTCTTGGCATCACGGACAGCTACCGGCACGTTGAGCCTGTGCAGAGTTCGCCGGGTTTTGACGCAAAAGGGACAGGCGCGAAACTGATAAAGACTCAGACCTGCTGCGGCGCTCTCGACCTGGGCCTGGGCCTCGGCTGAGCGTTTGAGTTTCCGCGGACGCGTCAGAAAATCGATAAAGATGATCAGGTTACCCAGTCCTACACGCAATGCTTTGACTATCATGCTGTTTCCCGTTTTCAGTAAAATGTATGCTGCCTTTTTCTCCGGAGCCCACCGATGAAGCCTCAGGATCTGCAGCTGCTACTTGAGCGCGAAATGCCCTTCGGCAAGTACAAGGGACGACTGATCGCCGACCTACCGGGTCACTATCTCAACTGGTTTGCCCGGGAGGGGTTCCCCTCCGGCGAAACCGGACGCCTGTTAGCGCTGATGCAGGAGATCGACCACAACGGCCTGAGCTATCTGCTTGATCCCCTGCGAGCGGCGCGGCGTGACCACGCCCGCGTTCCTGACTAGATTGGGTCGTTGCGGTACAGCAGCTCGTCCGGCAAGTGAACCAGATACTCGTCCTGCTCCGGCGGCATCTGCAGGTGGTAACCCTGGCCCTGCAGATTTTCCAATACCTTGTTAATGTCTTCCCGAGCCAGCTTGCGTTCCGGCGTCAGGACCAGATCCATAGCCAGTTCGGCCCTGCCGAAATAAGCCATAAGCTCCTCCGGCAAGGTTGTCAGATCCGTTTTGCGTGGCACATACAGGTACATTCCCTGTTTTTTGCTGCTGCGGTAGATCGAGCACATTACTTTCATTGCACAGCTCCTGGCGCATTGGCCACCGCCAATAACTCTTCACCCATCAGTTCCCTTCGCCAGCCGACAAGCTCGTCGGGCAACTGGTAAGGCCCCTGGGGAAAACCGCTGCGCACCAGTGCGTCCAGCGTCTTTTTGCGCAGCATCAGCTCTTCAGCCATGCCCAAGCGCTCGGCGTGGCGCTGTCCGACCTTGCGTAGCGCCTTGAGCAGGCGATTGGCCGCCGCGGGCAAGGGTTCTGGTAAACGCTGCGGCCATTGCTCCTCCGGCATAGCCTGGCCATGGCGAATCAATTCCAGCACGGTCTGACCATCCTGGCGCACGGAGCGCGGGTGCATATCCTCGATTTGTGCCAAGGCTTGCAGGGTATCGGGCTGCCGTTGTGCCAGCGGGCAAAGGGTTTTCTCCCGCAGCATACGATTACGCGCCTGATCACGCTGGCGCGCCTCACGTTCGCGCCAACTCACCAGCACCTTGAGGATCGCCAACTCGTTGCGCTTCAAACGCCAGGCCTGCTTGATGTTCAGGTAGGCGGTTTCCGGATCTTGAACGCGCTGCGCAGCGGCAACCAGTTCGGCGGTATCTTCTAGCAACCAGGCGGTCAAGCCCGCCTGCTCAAGACGCGGCGCGACTATCTGGTAGATCTCCGCCAGGTGCAGCGCATCGGCAGCAGCATATTCCACCTGCCTTGGACTTAACGGTCGTTGCAGCCAGTTGGAGCGGGTCTCGGCATTCGACAACTCGATCCCCAGCAACGCCTTGGCCAGACGCGAATAGCCCATGGAGAACCCCAAACCCAGATAGGCGGCGGCTATTTGCGTATCGAATAGCGGCAGTGGCGCGGCCTGGCAAAGCTTGAGAAAGACTTCCAGATCCTCGCTGCATGAATGCAGTACCTTGACCACCTTGGGGTTGTGCAGCAGGGCCACCAGGGGTGACCAGTCGCTGATCGCCAGAGGATCGATCAGATAGGCGCGTTGGCCGTCACTTATCTGAATCAACCCGGCTATCGGGTAAAAGGTCTCGGTACGTTCGAATTCGGTATCCACTGCCACATAGGGCAAGTCCATCCACTGTGCGCACCAGCGCGCCAGCTCCGCATCCTGCTCGATCATCAAGGGTTCAGCCATAGGGCTCGTCATAATCCGTATTGTCTCAGTTCAGCTACGCAGTATACCTGATAGACGCCGTGCCCGTGGCTGGCAAACAGGGATTGCCGTGCAGACAAATGTCTCAAGATTGACGTCAATCAACCGATAAGAACCATGGGGTACCTATAATATGCATTGCGATGTACCGCATTCTGCTCAGGAGCAAGCCGCGTGTCCTTTCAGCACATACCTTTGAAATTCAAGTTCTGGGCAGTCAACGGCGTGGCCTTCGTCAGCACCCTGTTGCTGGTTCTGGCGGCACTGATGATTGAGCAACACAGCCTGCACCAGCAGCGTAGTGAGATGGCCGCCCAATTGACCAGCACACTGGAGCCCGGCACCCAAGTCCCGGGGCTGCGCTGGCTGGCCCCCACCCAGAGCACTGGCACAACCGCCAGCCTGCGCTGGATTCCGGCTGACAATTTATCCGGCAAAGACGCTGGGGAAGTAACCGGCGCCTGGGCAATGCACGATGGTGAGCAACTGCGGATCCTGGCGGTGGAACGCTTAGCCTTTTTCGAACTGCTATGGCAACGTGCGCCCCTCTATGCACTGATTGTCGGCGTACTGATGGTCTGCGTATTGGCGGTCTCGCAACTGCTGATCCTGTTCATCACCGGTCACATCATTGCCCTGCGTGATGTCATGCTCAAGGTTCAGCAAACCGGCGACCTGACGCTGCGTGCGCATGCCGATTCGCGGGATGAAGTCGGCTCCATTGCCCGCGCGTTCAACACCATGCAGAGTTCCCAGCAGGCGGTGGTTGGCTCAGTCCGGCAGGTAGCCGAACAACTTGACCAAGGCGCAGCGGAACTGGCCCGGGTAATGAGCAGAGTCCGTGATGGCATGGTCAGCCAACAAAGCGAAACCGACATGGTTGCCGCGGCAGTCAACGAGATGAGCGCCACGGTGCAGGATATTGCCAGCAATACCAGCATTACCCGCGACCAGTCGCACCAAGCCGACAAACTGGCCATGCAGGGTCGGGACCAGGTCTCCCAGGTGGGCCTGACCATTGCTGGCCTGGCTACCAGCATCGAGCGCTGCACGCTGCATATGCAGACCTTGCAAGGTCATAGCCAGGAAATAAGCGGTGTAGTTAGCGTTATCCGCAGCATTGCTGAACAAACCAACCTGCTGGCCCTCAACGCAGCCATCGAGGCGGCCCGGGCTGGCGAGTCAGGCCGCGGCTTTGCCGTGGTGGCCGACGAAGTACGAGCGCTCGCGCAGCGAGTCCAGAGTTCCACGGATGAAATCCAGCGCATGATAGAAGCACTGCAGGGCGGTACTAGCGAGGCGGTCAAGGATATGCAGGCTAGTGCCACATTGACCCACGACTCGGTACAGCAGAGCGAGCAGGCAGGCGAAGCCCTGGCGGTGATTACCGCAGCAGTCAGTCAAATCCGTGATGGCAGTCAGGAAATTGCTTCAGCTGTTGGCCAGCAGAGTGAAGCGGCAGAAGCTATTACCCAGAGTATCGTGCAAATTCGGGACGTTACCGAGAAGACCGTAGAGCAGACCCTGCTGAGCGCTTCGACCAGTGAACAACTGGCTGCCCTCGCCCATCAACTCAGCAGCTCGGTCAGCCAGTTGAAGACCTGAGTCACCCGCGAACTGCGGGTGACTCAGGCTGCGCACCCCGTTACTCGAGGCTGATACGGCCCTCGTTGTTCGCCAGCGTCGAGGGGCCAATACCCCTGACCTGGGTAACCTCCTCAACCGAACCAAAGGGACCGTTCTCGTCGCGGTACTCGACAATCGCCTGGGCCTTGGCTTCACCCACACCCGTCAACACCTCGGCAATCTCGGCTGCGCTGGCAGCGTTGATATTCACGCTAACCAAGGGCGCTTCAGAGGTATCGGCTGTTGCGGAAAGGGTAAAGAGAGCTGACAGGGACAGGCAAAGTGCGAGGAACAAATGCTTCATTGGTAATCTCCTTTTTGTGTTGTGCCGCACTGCAGGTCAATGCAGCGGATCCATTCCACTTCCCTGCGGCATGGATACGTTAAAACAACACAAGCCAGAGACAAAAAACTTTATATCAACTTTGTGAGACATTTCTCACTTTGAATGACAATACAATCCACGTCACAGCACAGCAATCCCGCGCTGCAGATCAGTGAGCAAATCCTCAGGATCCTCTAGCCCTACCGCGATACGAATAAGATTATCGCGAATACCGGCGGTGGCCCGAACTTCAGCGCTGAGACGCCCGTGGGTAGTGGTCGCAGGGTGAGTGATAGTACTTTTGCTGTCACCTAGGTTGGCGGTGATGGACAACAGGCGGGTAGCATCAATAAAGCGCCATGCCGCGTCCTTGCCGCCCTTGACCTCAAAACTCACTACCGCACCAAAGGCCTTTTGCTGCTTGCGTGCCAACTGGTGCTGCGGATGGCTGGGTAAGCCAGCATAGTAGACGTGCTCGATCTCAGGCTGCTGCTCAAGCCATTCCGCCAGGATCTGCGCGCTGCTGCAGTGCGCCTGCATCCGCAGCCGCAGGGTTTCCAGCCCCTTGAGGAATACCCAGGCGTTAAAGGGGCTCAAGGTCGGCCCGGCAGTACGCAGAAAGCCAACGACTTCCTGCATATGCTCACGACGCCCCGCTACCACACCACCCAGGCAACGGCCCTGACCATCGATATACTTGGTCGCAGAGTGGATGATCAGGTCTGCACCCAGTTCCAGGGGACGCTGCAGCGCGGGCGTGCAGAAACAATTATCCACCGCCAGGAGTACACCCTGCTCGTGGGCAATATCAGCCAGTGCGCGAATATCCACCAGCTCTGCCAGGGGATTGGACGGCGACTCGACAAACATCAGCTTGGTGTTGGGCTTGCACGCCGCTTTCCAGGCCGACAGGTTGCCCAGCTCTACGTAATCGAATTCGATGCCGAAACGCTTGAAGTACTTGTCAAACAGACTGACCGTAGCGCCAAAGACACTGCGTGACACCAACACGTGATCGCCGGCCGAACACAGGCTCATGACCATAGCCATGATCGCCGCCATGCCCGAGGCTGTTGCCACCGCCTGCTCGGCCCCTTCAAGGGCGGCAATACGCTCCTCGAAGGTGCGCACTGTGGGGTTCATATAACGCGAGTAGACATTGCCGGAGGCTTCGCCAGCAAAGCAGGCTGCCGCATCGCCAGCGCTGCGAAATACGTAGCTGGAGGTCAGCGACAGGGTTTCACCATGTTCAGCCTCTGGCCCACGACGCTGCCCGGCACGCACCGCCAAGGTATCAAAACCTACGTCGTGAAGGTCGCTGTCCAGCCGACCCGCCTCCCAGTCCTTACTCATGCCATGTCTCCATCACCAGCCGCTGTTGCCACCGGTCAATTATTGTGCAGATCGATAACCGCGTTACCCTCGGTACTTACGGCCATGGCAGCGTCATTGCGCGCCCGCTCGATCTTGCCCAGGTAAGCTTCGTTGACGTCTCCGGTCACATAGTCACCGTCAAACACCGAGCAGTCGAAACGGGTCAGTTTGGGATTGCCTTCGCTGACGGCATCAATCAGATCCGGCAGGTCCTGATAGATCAGCCAGTCAGCACCAATGAGCTCCGCCACCTCATCGGTAGTACGGTTGTGCGCGATCAGCTCGTGGGCACTGGGCATGTCGATACCGTACACATTCGGGTAACGCACTGCCGGCGCCGCAGAACAGAAATACACCTGCTTGGCGCCCGCCTCGCGAGCCATCTGAATAATCTGCTTGCAGGTGGTGCCGCGCACTATGGAATCATCCACCAATAGTACGTTCTTGCCCCGGAACTCCAGCTCGATGGCGTTGAGCTTCTGGCGCACGGACTTCTTGCGCGCAGCCTGCCCCGGCATGATGAAGGTACGGCCAATATAGCGGTTCTTGACGAAGCCCTCGCGGAACTTCACGCCCAGGTGATTGGCCAGCTCCACAGCGGAAGTACGGCTGGTGTCCGGAATCGGGATCACCACATCGATACCATGGTCTGGCTTCTCGCGCAGAATCTTCTCTGCGAGCTTTTCACCCATCCGCAGGCGCGCCTTGTAGACCAGCACGTTATCAATCATCGAATCCGGACGCGCCAGGTAAACATGTTCGAAGATGCACGGCGAATAGTGCGGATTCTCCGAGCACTGGCGGGTAAAGAGTTCGCCCTTGTCGGTGATGTAGACGGCTTCGCCTGGCTCCAGATCGCGAATCAGATCAAAGCCCAGCACATCCAGCGAGACGCTTTCCGAGGCGATCATGTACTCCACGCCGTTCTCGGTATCACGCTTGCCAAAGACAATGGGACGAATGGCATTGGGATCACGAAAGCCGACGATGCCATAGCCGGTCACCATGGCAATCGCAGCGTAACCGCCGACGCAGCGATTGTGCACCGCTCGCACTGCGTCAAATATGTCCTCATGACTGGGCTGCAGCTTGCCGCAACGAGCCAGCTCATGGGCAAACACGTTCAACAATACTTCCGAGTCGGAGTTGGTGTTGACGTGGCGCAAATCGGACTCGTAAATCTCACGCGACAGTTGCTCGACGTTGGTCAGATTGCCGTTGTGCGCCAAGGTGATCCCATAGGGTGAGTTCACATAGAAAGGCTGGGCTTCTGCCGAGCTGGATGAACCCGCTGTCGGATAGCGCACATGGCCGATACCCATGTTACCCACCAGGCGCTGCATATGCCGCTGGTGAAAGACGTCACGTACCAGCCCATTATCCTTGCGCAGGTATAGACGTCCACGGTCACAGGTTACTATGCCGGCGGCGTCCTGGCCGCGATGCTGCAGGACGGTCAAGGCATCATAGAGCGCCTGATTGACGTTCGTTTTGCCTACTATGCCAACAATGCCACACATGCCTAAACACCTTTTCGTCGTATGAATGAACCACGTTCAGCCCCGCAGGGCATGAACATCAGCGACCCGCCAGCCCGAGAATACTGCTCTTGGACCAGTCTGCCATAAGTAGAAAATGCGGAATCAGTTCGGATTGGCGCCACCAGCCGTCTTCTTCAACCGGAGCCAGGCTCAGCAGGCCGACGGCAACGATTATCAGCAGTGCCCCCCGCGCAGCACCAAAGACCATGCCCAGAAAGCGGTCAGTACCACTCAAGCCGGTTACCAGCACCAGTTGGCCGATCAGGTAGTTGATCAGCCCGCCCAGTATCAGTGTCAGTATAAACAACAGGGTGCAAGCCACAATAACGCGCAACGACGGCGTGTCGATATAGGGCACCAGATACTCGGCCAGCGCCCCACCGAACAACCAGGCTACCAACCCGGCCACAATCCAGGTCAGCAATGACAAAGCCTCTTTGACGAAACCGCGGGTCAGGCTGATCAGCGTCGAGACGGCAATAATGGCGATAATCGCCCAGTCTATCCAGGCTAGCGTCACGGCGGAGCACCCGATGGAATGAAGGCCGATATTCTACCAGAGCACGCCGCCGAACCGGAACAGCTATCGCTTACCCGACGCTGCATCGTAGGCGACAACAATACCCTGGGTTTCATGCCGCCGGCCCAGTTCATCGCGCAGTCGGTTGGCGGCCGTGCGATCCAGCAGCGGGCCAACATATACTCGAGTAATCTCCTTGCCGTCGACCTGCACCGCATGGGTGTAGGCGTTGTATCCCTGCTCCACCAGGGTGTCTCGCAAACCGCCCGCATTGCTGCCGGACGAGAAGCTGCCAAGCTGAATAACCCAGTCGCCGGTGGCTGGTGCACTAGGCGTGGGCGTAGGCTGGGGTTGGGCTACAGCGGGCGCTTCAGGTTCGGCTACGGGCGGCTCAGGCTGCGCAGGCGGCTGGTCCTGTGGTGGTGTCAGCGGGATTTCTGCTACGGGCTCAGGTGCCGGTAACTCGATGGGCGCTATGGCCGGGATCGGCTGGCTATCCAGCTCTGGCGCCTGCGGCGCTTCCACTTCGATACGCACCGTTTCGTCCTGCCCAGATAGCAGCATGGGCAGGAACACCACAGCAGCAATGATCAGTACCAGCGCGCCAATTAGGCGCTGTTTGAGTTTCTCATCCATTGGTCAATTCCCGAGTCTGTTGGTTGAGCCAGAGTATGGCTGCTGAGACACAGAAAAACGACCCGAAGATAACTATTTCAGTCGTCGTTGCTGTGTTGTCCAGGCTGTGTTCAAGCGCCGCAGCCACCGAATCAAATCCCTCGGTACGCTCGCCACAGGCAGTAAGATGAGTAATCAGCTCAATTAGCGGGCGACTCCTGGGACTCGGCAGCGGCGCCAGAGCCCAGCTCTCGAACACGCCGGAAAAAGGCGCGGTCACACCAGGCAGGTCCTTGTCTGCCAGAAGGCCGAATACGGCCTGGCGATCACCTGGCCTGGCCCTGAGCTGGGCGGCGAGATAACTGGCCGCATGCGGATTGTGTCCCACGTCCAGTAGCAGGCGACGCGGTTGCCCACGCCAGCTGATAGTCCGCTGCTCCATGCGGCCGGGGCTGTGCAGTCCGGTCAGCGCTCGAATCACCAGATCAGCGTCCAATTCCACACCTGCAGCCCAGACCGCCTGTACTGCAGTGGCCAGATTGTCCTTGGGCAAATCCCCAGGAGGCAACCCGCACAGTTGCCTAGCCTGCCCGGCCCCATCGCGCAACTGCAGAGTCCAACCCTCGCCTTCAGCCGCCCAGTCGTAGTCCCTGCAGCGACGCCAGACCTGAGCAGATTGTCTTTGTACTTCCGCTTCGAAGCGCACGGGCCAATCAGTTTCACTGCACACCAGCTTGATACCCGGGCGCATGATCCCAGCTTTTTCAAAGCCCACAGAGTCACGGCTGTTACCCAGAAACTCGGCATGATCAAGACCGATACTGGTCACTATCGCTACCGTCGGGTCAATGATATTGACCGCATCCAGGCGCCCGCCAAGCCCGACCTCGAGCACCAGCGCCTCAACGTTTGCGCGCTGAAACAACAGCAGTGCTGCCAGGGTGCCGAATTCGAAGTAGGTAAGGGAAATATCTGCCCGGGCCGCATCGATTGCCTCGAAGGCCTGGCACAGCTGCGCATCCGTAGCTTGTTGGCCAGCGATGCGCACACGCTCGTTGTAATCGAGCAAATGCGGCGAGGTATAGCAACCCACCTTGAAGCCATGCTGCGTAAGCAGGGCCTCAAGGGCGGCGCAGGTAGAACCCTTGCCATTAGTGCCGGTGACGGTAAATACCAGGGCTTCTGGCTGCCCTATGCAGAGCCGCCTGGCGACTTCGGCAACCCGCTCCAGGCCCATCTCGATTTCCGTGGGATGAAGCTGCTCCAGGCGGGCCAGCCAGCCCGCCAGATCAGTAGAACCCATCAGACCTCGCCGACCACAACCTCTGGCAACTGATCAGGCTCAGGTGCCGGTTGGTTGGTCAGTAAGCTAAGGATGCTGGCCAGACGATCACGCATTTCGCCACGCGGAACAATCATGTCCAGCGCGCCATGGGCGAGCAGGAATTCGCTGCGCTGGAAGCCAGCAGGCAGCTTTTCACGGACGGTCTGCTCAATTACCCGCGGACCAGCAAAGCCGATCAACGCGTTGGGCTCGGCGACATTCAGATCACCAAGCATCGCCAGGCTGGCTGATACGCCGCCATACACCGGATCAGTCATGACCGAAATGAAGGGAATGCCCTCCTCCTTCATTTTTGCTAGTGCTGCACTGGTCTTGGCCATCTGCATCAGCGAGAAAAGCGCTTCCTGCATCCGCGCCCCGCCTGAGGCGGAAAAGCATACGTAGGGAATCCGCTCGCGCAGCGATATCTCTGCACCGCGCACAAAGCGCGCGCCCACCACGCTGCCCATGGAACCACCCATGTAGTTGAACTCAAAGGCACTGGCGACCAGTGGCTGACCTTTCAGGGTGCCTTGCATGACCACCAGGGCATCCTTTTCTCCGGTGTCTTTCTGCGCCGCGGTCAGGCGATCCTTGTATTTCTTGCTGTCGCGGAACTTCAACCGGTCTACCGGCTCCAGCTCAGCAGCAATTTCCTTGCGCCCTTCCTTGTCGAGGAAGATATCCAGTCGTCTGCGTGCATTGATTCGCAGGTGATGACTGCACTTGGGACAGATATCCAGATTCTTTTCCAGCTCAGGCCTGTATAGCACTGCGTCACAGGACGGGCATTTACGCCACAGGCCTTCGGGCACACTGCTTTTCTGTGCCTCGGAGCGCACAATGGAAGGAATCAGTTTGTCCACCAGCCAGTTGCTCATTGCCAATCCTTATTCGTTGTCTGCCTAATCCAAAGAACGGGTCGCTCAGCGATCCATTGCCTGTCGCATTTCTCTGATAATACTGCCAATTGCTGCACGGGCCTGCTCGGGCCGGTCAGCGTGGTCGGCAATCTGGTTAACCAGTACCGAGCCTACCACGACACCATCAGCCACTTCTGCAACTGACGCAGCGGTGCGGCCATCACGGATACCAAAGCCAACGCCAATCGGCAGATCGGTTACGGTCCGCAGCCGCTCAAGCTTGTTCGCCACATCAGTGACGTCCAAGGCACTGCTACCGGTCACACCTTTCAAGGAAACATAGTACACATAGCCGCTCGCCTGTCGGCAGATTTTTGCCGCACGCTCCAGAGTAGTGGTCGGTGACAGCAGAAAAATCACATCCAGACCCCGCTCCTTGAACAGTCCGGCAATTTCTTCGGCCTCTTCCGGCGGCAGATCCACCGTCAGCACACCGTCAACCCCGGCGGCCAGCGCTGCATCGGCAAAGCATTCGTAACCCATGCGCTCGACCGGGTTCAAGTAGCCCATCAGCACCACTGGCGTAGTCTGGTCGGTCTCACGAAAGCGGCGCACCATATCCAGCACCTGGGTCAGGCTGACATGGTGTAACAGAGCGCGCTCCATGGCCTGCTGGATGACCGGACCATCCGCCATGGGATCGGAAAAAGGGATACCCAGCTCAATGATATCGGCACCGGCTGCTACCAGTTCGTGCATCAGCGGCAGGGTCATCGCCGGATCCGGGTCTCCAGCCGTCACATAAGGGATCAGTGCCTTGCGCCCAGAGGCGCGCAGCTTTTCAAAACAGGCTTGTATTCGGCTCATGTCAGACTCTGTTCAAAGACGGATGCCATCAAGTTCGGCAACAGTATGGATATCCTTGTCACCACGCCCGGACAGATTGACCACGATGGTCTGATCGGGGCGCATGGTGGCGGCCAGTTTCATTGCGTAGGCGACAGCGTGGCTGGATTCCAGCGCAGGCATGATGCCCTCTACGCGCGTCAGCTCGCGGAAAGCCGCAAGGGCTTCCTGGTCAGTGGCGTTGACGTAGTTGACGCGACCAATGTCCTTGAGCCAGCTGTGCTCGGGGCCTACGCCCGGATAATCAAGCCCGGCGGAGACCGAATGGGTCTCGATAATCTGCCCGGCCTCATCTTCCATCAGATAGGTACGATTACCGTGCAATACGCCAGGCCGACCGGCCGCCAAAGGCGCTGCATGCCGCCCAGTCTCCAGACCCAGGCCACCCGCTTCAACACCATACATGGCTACTCCGGCATCCTCGAGGAAAGGATGGAACAGGCCAATGGCATTGGAGCCGCCGCCAACACAGGCGACCAGTGCGTCGGGTAACTGACCGTACTGGGCCAGACACTGGGCGCGGGCTTCGCGACCTATCACGCACTGGAAGTCGCGCACCAGTTGCGGATAAGGGTGCGGTCCGGCCACGGTACCTATGATGTAGAAGGTGTCGTCAATGTTGGTTACCCAGTCGCGCATGGCTTCATTCATGGCGTCCTTGAGGGTTCGCGACCCCGAGGTAACCGGAATCACCTCCGCACCCAGCAGTTTCATGCGGTAAACATTCAGCGACTGGCGCTTGACGTCCTCGGCGCCCATGTACACCTGACACTTGAGCCCAAGCCGCGCCGCTACGGTAGCAGTGGCTACGCCATGCTGACCGGCCCCGGTTTCGGCGATCACTCGCGGCTTGCCCATGTGCTTGGCCAGCAGCGCCTGACCTATGGTGTTGTTGACCTTGTGCGCGCCGGTGTGATTGAGGTCTTCGCGCTTGAGGTAGATTTGCGCCCCACCCACCTTCTTCGTCAGCCGCTCGGCCAGATACAGCGGCGACGGCCGCCCGACATAATGCGCCAGGTCGTGGTCGAACTCGGCCTGAAAGTCTGGATCTTCACGTAAACGGAAATACAGCGCCTCCAATTCCTCAAGCGCATCCATCAGGGTTTCCGAGACAAAACGCCCGCCATAGGGACCAAAATGGCCACGCTGGTCAGGTACTGCTGCATAGTTCACCGGGGTTGAATCAGACACGCTTCACCTCACCAACGAAAGTATTGATCTTGTCCTTGCTCTTGATGCCCTTGGCTTGCTCTACGCCACCGCTGACATCTACCGCCCACGGCTTGGCCTGAGCAATAGCAGCAGCAACATTATCAGCATCCAGCCCGCCTGCCAGCACCAGGGGCCAATGTCGCTGACTGGGAATCAGGGCCCAGTCAAAGGCCTCACCCGTACCGCCCGGCACGCCCGCCTTGTAACTATCGAGCAGGATGCCTGAGGCGTCCGGCCATTGTCCGGCCAGTGCAGTCAGGTCATCACCGGCACGCACTCTCAGGGCTTTCAGATAAGGCCGACCAAACTGCCGGCAAAACTCGGCCGGCTCGTCGCCATGAAACTGCAGCATGTCCAGCGGCACCTGATCCAGTATCTCGCGCACAGTGTCGGCCGAGGCATCGACGAACAGTCCGACGGAGGTAACGAACGGCGGCAATGCCTGAATGATCGCCCGCGCCGCTGCAGCATCAACTGCGCGCGGGCTCGGGGCGTAGAACACCAGTCCGATAGCATCAGCCCCGGCTTGCGCCGCGGCCAGCGCATCCTCTATCCGGGTAATGCCGCAAATCTTGATTCGGACCATGCAAGTCCCCTGATCATTTGGACTAGGAATACTATCAGATCAGCCTGACAGCGTCAGTCCAGCTCATTCAGCGCCGAAAGGAAATGCGGGCCCATGTATCGCTGCGGCAGCACAAAGCGCTCGGGATAGGTAACGTCGACCAGATACAACCCATAGGACGGGGCGGTAAGCCCACCTTCCCGCCTACAGGCAGCCTGCAAGACTTCACCAGCCCAGGACACCGGCTTTTCTCCGCAACCGATCTGCATCAGCACCCCGGCAATATTGCGCACCATATGGTGCAAAAATGCATTGGCACGAATATCAATCACGATAAAACAGCCAAGCTGGTGCAGCCGCAGATGATGTACCCGCTTGATAGGCGACTTGGCCTGACAGGCAAGAGCCCGGTAGGAGGTAAAATCGTGCTCGCCCACCAGCGCCTGAGCTGCCTCACGCATACGCTCGATATCCAGGGGGCGATAGTTCCAGGTGACCTCATGGGCCAGATGGGCGGGCCGTACCGGGTCGTTGTAGATGACATAGCGATAGCGCCGCGCCACGGCCGAGAAGCGCGCATGAAAGTCATCTGGGACCTGCTGGGCCCAGGCCAGGCTGATATCAGCGGGAAGATTGGCGTTGGCACCATGCACCCAGTTCAGCGGCTGGCGCACGGCGTCAGTCTCGAAGTGGATAATCTGACAGGAGGCATGTACACCCGCGTCGGTGCGTCCCGCACAAAACAGACTGACCGGATGATTGGCCACCTTGGCCAACGCCCGCTCCACCGTCTCTTGCACGCTTTTGACGCCTGGCTGCTGGCGCTGCCAGCCACGATAGGCCGTGCCGCGATATTCGACGCAAGCGGCCACCCTTGAAACAACAGCGGCCGCCCCTTGGGCGGCCGCGTCACTAGTTGAACGACTCATTGATCAGTCAAGTTGCCCCATCATTTCCTGAGCTTCCTGCTTCTGCTGTTCGCTACCCTCATCCAGCACTTCGGCGAGAATATCCCGAGCCCCCTCCTGGTCGCCCATATCGATATAGGCGCGCGCCAGATCCAGCTTGGTCGCACATTCATCGGTACCGGACAGGAAGTCGAACTCGTCATCGTCTCCAGACTCATCACCCAGCGGCTTGACCGGCTCAGTGCTGACTGTTTCAAACTCCAGCTCCTCGTCGGCAGCAGGGGAATCAAAACCGGTCAGATCAAGATCGGCTGAGGGTTCGCTGGCATCAAGCTCAGCCTCGAAGTCCTTCAGATCGTCTTCTGACAGCTCGAAAGAGGTCTCTTCAACGGCCCCTGGGGTACCGGCGTCGAGCTTGTCCATCTCATCGATCAAGCTATCGTCGGCTGGAAGATCGTCGGTCAGCGACAGATCAAAGTCTTCATCCAGGGTAAACTCCGAAGAATCGTCCTGGGCGGCAGTGGTCGGCTCTTCCAGACCAAACTCCAGGTCAAACTCAGTCTCTTCAACCTTCTTCTCGGCGACTGGCGCACCTGGATCAGCCAGATCCTCGGCGAGTGACTCATCCAGATCGAAGTCCAGGTCCAGACCTTCGTCCTCGGCCAACTGAGCTTGATCCGCTGCTGGGCTGTCAGACTCGAAACCGCTGAAGTCGAAGTCGGTAATCGCTTCTTCCTCAACTTCAGCAGTAGAGCTTGCGCCGGGCGTCTCAGCCAGGAATGCATCGTCCAAATCGTCGAGACCGGAGACATCCGTGGGCGCTGTGCTGGCAGCCAGTGCCGCGGCCATCGCCGGGAAGCGAGCATTGAGGGCCTGAATCTGATAACTACCAGCGTTATTCATGGCGCGCAGCTCAGCTTCCTGAGCAACGTAACCATCGGCGTTGTCCAGCAGCGCATCGACCTCCATCAGCTTCAAGCGCAGGTCGACTCGCTCAGGTTCCTGCTCAATTCCACGGTGCAGGACGTCGGAAGCCTCGGCCAGCTTGCCGTAGGCAATCAGTGCATCAGCCTCGGTCAACGGATCACGGGCGATATCCAGTTCCGAGTCGGCGTCCTCTTCAAATCCGGCCAGTGCAACGTTGAACTCATCAGAATCATCTACTTCAGCCTTCTCGCGACCTTGAGCTGCGCGAGCGATGAAGTTGTCGGCCATTTCCGCTTCGCGGCGCGCATTGCGGCGAGCAAGGGCCATAAGCAGCAGTAGGACCAACAGCAGGATCACTGCGCCACCAGCCAACATGAAGGTCTGGTTTTGCATCATCCGCTGCAACAGCGCTTGTGGTGCTGGCTCAGGCTGCTCCTCTACCACCGGGGCGGGCTGGGCCTCCACGACGGGCGCAGTTGGCTCGACGGCAGCAGTCTCAGGCTGCTCGGAGGTGATTGGCAACTCGCTACCGACCAGTTGCTCTGTTTCGGTCGTGCTGTCGACAAGACTATCGGCTGGTGCAGCAAGCTCACCTGAAGGTGCACCCGCCTCATCAACCAGCGCCATATCCTGCTCGTCAGCAGCAGCCAGCGCAGCCGCGACGTCCTCGGCAGAATCCGACTCAGGAACCGCTTCCGGTAACTCGGTACCTGCTACCGTTTGCAGGGCTGCCAGTTGAGCATCTTTCAGCTCCAGCAGGCGCTGCAAGGTATCCATTTGCGCTTGCATTTCAGCCAGACGGCCATCCGCCTCGGCTTTTTCGCGTTCAACCGAATCCAACTGCTCCTTGGTACGGTCCAGTTGGTCACGTAATTGGCCGGTGTCATCAGTGCTGCGGCTATCGGAGACGCCATCGCCCTGCTCTTCGCTACCCGCCACCAAGCGCAGGGAGTCCCCGGTAGGGGCTGTAGCAGGCGCTGCAGCGGCGGTTTGCTGCTGACGCGCATCTAGCTGACGCTGCGCCGGGGCAGCTTCGCGACCACTACGCCAGGCTGCATTCTGCGCCGCAACCTGATTGACCGCATCGGCTTGGTTGCGACTGGCTGCCTGACTCGCATCGGGCAGCGTCAAAGTCTGCTCGGCGCGCATGCGATTGATGTTGTTGTCGATAAAGGCGCCAGGATTCAGATCCTGAATAGCCAGCATGGTCTGGTGTACCGAAGCGCCCTGGGGTCGACTACGCAGAGCGATCTCCCATAGGGTGTCGGTACGGCTGGTGCGATATTCGCCTGACAGTGCAGAGGCCGTCTGGCTCGGCCTGGCGGCAGGTCTTGCTGCCGAGGGAGCAGAAGCAGCAGTAGGTGCAGGACGTTGTACCGCAGGGGCAGCAGGTGCCTGGCGGACAGGAGCCGTCGGCTGAGTGAATACAGGTGAAGGGTCATACAGCGGAGGATCAAGCAGCAGAGTGAACTCGCGCAGTACTCGCCCTGATGGCCAGCGCACTTCCATCAGGAAGTTGAGGAATGGCTCTCGGACCGGGCGGGTGGAAGTCACTCTGATAACCGAGCGTCCGTCGGATCTTACTATCGGAGTGAACACCAGATCGGTGAGGAAGAAGTCACGCTCAATCCCTGCCCGACCAAACTCATCTGGCGAGGCCAGAGCAGACAGAATTTCCTGACTGGAAAGATCCCGCGTCTGAAGCAGCTCAATTTCTGCGTCAAGCGGCTGATTAAGAGCTGAGCGCAGGTTGATGTCCCCGACCCCCAAAGCCTGTGCCACGCTTGATGACATCAGAGCGCTTGCTGCGGCAACAGCCAAAACCAGTTTGCGAACCATAGCGAAGTTCCTTTGCTTTTATCGTTTTCTCTCGCGTCAACAGATCCAGTTGCCGACGTTCCGGCCTGTCCAGCGGCTCCCCATCCGG
Organism: Pseudomonas sp.; assembly: GCA_046291745.1. Taxonomy (GTDB): domain Bacteria; phylum Pseudomonadota; class Gammaproteobacteria; order Pseudomonadales; family Pseudomonadaceae; genus Halopseudomonas. Next base: position 22,578 of record JBKBSI010000004.1, read on the forward strand.
AACGCGGCAACCTGACATCTCTCTCATGCCAGCCCCCGCTAAGGGGCAAACCTAACCTGCTTAATACGAATTCCACAGCAAGTATTGATTACAAATAGTCTTTTATCAACAGGTTGAGGGTCTGAAGACTGTTAAGAACCACACCTTTTCGCAGATTATCCGACACAATCCACAGATTCAGCCTGCTTGGATCGAGCGAATCCTGGCGCAAACGCCCGATCCAGACGGAATCACTGCCCGTCGCTTCGGTTACCGGGGTGGGATAGCCTCCGGCCACCGGCTTGTCCAGCAATTTCACACCCGGGGCCTTGCGAATCAGGCTATTGAGCTTTTTCAGGTCAAGTTCTTGAGCTGCTTTCAGGTGAATAACTGCGGCGCTGCCATAAAATACCGGCACCAGCACACAGGTTACGCTGACGGGCATGCTCGGCTGCCGAAAAATCCGTCGCAGATCCGCCGCCAGGCGCAACTCGGCGCCAGTGTAACCCTGCTCATCAACATCGCCGGTGCGTGGAATCAGATTGAAGGCAGCCTGTTTGGCCAAGGCGCCAGCTTCCGGCGGCTGACCATTAAGCAGCTTTCCTGTCTGCAGCGCCAAGCCTTCGACAGCTTCCTGATCAAGCGTCGACATCGATTGATAGGTCGCGATGGACAGGGATTCCAGTGGCACCTCGCCCATAAGCGCATCCAGCGCCAGGGTAGCCTGCACTACCTGGCTGTCAGGACAGGCGACCACACCGGGCCAGCTGCAATCAGCCAACAACTCCTGGTTCACCCCGGCAACCACCAGAGGTACGCCGCTGTCGGCACGAAAGTGGCCACTGGCATCTATCACACTGCAGCCAGCCGCAAGCGCCTGCGGCGCCCATTGCCCAGCAACCTCTTCAGCACAGAGGAAGATGGCGACCTTGACGGCGGAGAAATCGAATCGCTCCAGCGGCTCAACCCGCATACTCTGCCCCTGATACATCAGCCGCCCGCCAGCAACTGCCTCCAGATCAACCAGGTGCAGCTTGCTAATGGCAAACTCGTGGTCGGCCAGCACATCAATCAGAATATCGCCAATCATGCCGGTCACACCGACAATTGCCACATCACAGGACTTGCTCATTAACCTTCCTCAACTGAAAAAACAAAGGGCACCGCGGCCAACGCCGGGGTGCCCCCAATAGACTCACACGCTGGAATCAGCCTTCCTGGATAATCCGCAGCATGCGCCGCAACGGCTCCGCCGCACCCCAGAGCAACTGGTCGCCAACGGTAAAGGCGGACAGGTACTGAGAACCCATGTTCAGCTTGCGCAGCCGTCCAACAGGAACAGTCAGGGTACCGGTCACCGCCGTCGGAGTCAGATCACGCAAGGTGTCTTCCTTGGTGTTGGGTACGACCTTGGACCAGCTATTGTGCTCGGCAAGCATGGCTTCAATATCTGCCAGCGGCACATCCTTGTTCAACTTGATGGTCAGAGCCTGGCTGTGGCAACGCATGGCGCCAATGCGCACGCAAATGCCGTCTACCGGAATCGGCCGACCACTGCGACCGATAATCTTGTTGGTTTCGGCCTGGGCTTTCCACTCTTCACGGCTCTGGCCGTTAGGCAACTGCTTGTCGATCCAGGGAATCAGGCTACCAGCCAATGGCACACCGAAGTGCTCGGCGGGGAAGCCATCATCACGCAGCGTCGCCGCAACCTGACGATCAATATCCAGGATAGCGCTGGCCGGATCAGCCAACTTGTCAGCAACCGAAGCGTTAATAGCACCCATTTGCCCGATCAGCTCGCGCATGTTCTGCGCACCGGCGCCACTGGCAGCCTGATAGGTCATGGCACTCATCCACTCGACCAGACCCTGCTCGAACAAACCACCCAGCCCCATCAACATCAGACTGACGGTACAGTTGCCGCCGACGTAGGTTTTGACCCCGTCGCGCATTGCCTGGTCGATGCTTTTGCGATTGACCGGATCAAGGATGATGATGGCTTCATCTTCCATGCGCAGCGTGGAGGCGGCATCAATCCAGTAGCCCTTCCAGCCAGCTTCGCGCAGCTTCGGATAGACCGCCTGGGTATAATCACCACCCTGGCAGGTAATGATCACGTCCAGCGGCTTGAGCGCTTCCAGGTCGAAAGCATCCTTCAGGGCCGGAATATCCTTGCCAACATCAGGGCCCTTGCCACCTACATTCGAGGTGGTGAAAAACACCGGCTCAATAGTGGCAAAATCGTTCTCTTCGCGCATGCGCTGCATGAGGACCGAGCCCACCATGCCACGCCAGCCAACCAGACCTACTTGTTTCATAACTACAACCCCCCGTGGGGTAAAATTCGAAGACAATTACGCCCGGACCAGCCGGGCGCAACGCAAAGCCGTACAGTTTACAGGTTTTTCAGGGCCGCTACCACGGCGTCACCCATTGCTGCAGTGCCGATCTGCTGACAACCGGCAGACATGATGTCGCCAGTACGCAGCTTCTGGTCCAGAACCAGGCTAACCGCGCGCTCGATAGCATCGGCCGCTTCAACGGCATTGAAGCTGTAGCGCAACATCATCGATACCGACAGGATAGTGGCCAGAGGATTGGCAATGCCCTGCCCGGCAATATCAGGCGCGCTGCCATGGCAAGGTTCGTACATGCCTTTGTTGTTGGCATCCAGGGAAGCCGAAGGCAGCATACCGATCGAACCGGTCAGCATCGACGCCTGATCCGATAGAATGTCGCCGAACAGGTTATCGGTGACTATCACGTCGAATTGCTTCGGCGCCCGCACCAGCTGCATCGCAGCGTTGTCGACATACATATGCGACAGCTCGACATCCGGATAGTCCTTGCCCACCTCCTCCACCACTTCGCGCCACAACTGACTGGAGGCAAGTACGTTGGCCTTGTCCACGGAACAGAGCTTCTTGCCGCGCACCCGCGCCGAGTCGAAGCCGACCTTGGCGATACGCCGCACTTCGGATTCGCTGTAAGGCAGGGTATCGAAAGCGAAGCGCTCGCCCGTCTCCAGTACCTGACGCTCACGCGGCTGACCGAAGTAGATGCCGCCAGTCAGTTCGCGAACGATCAGGATATCCAGGCCGGACACCACCTCCGGCTTCAGCGTAGAGGCTTCGGCCAATTGCGGGTAGAGAATCGCCGGACGCAGATTACCGAACAGCCCAAGAGCTGAGCGAATTTTCAACAGGCCGCGCTCGGGGCGCAGGGCCGGATCGATAGTGTCCCACTTGGGGCCACCCACCGCGCCAAGCAAAATCGCATCAGCCTGACGCGCACGCTCCAGGGTTTCGTCCGCCAGCGGGCTGCCGTAGCGGTCATAGGCCGCGCCACCCAGATCGTCGTAGCTAAGCTCCGCACCCAGACCGTATTTGTCATTGGCCAGCTCCAGCACCTTGACCGCTTCGGCCATAATTTCAGGGCCGATACCATCACCGGGCAGAACCAGAATTTTCATGCTCATTATCTTTTCCTTCAAATCAGAACCGTTGCCCGCCGCATCAGACACCCTTGATGGCGCCGAACAACCAGGGATTATCTTGCTTGTGACCTACTTCAAAGGCACGGATCGCATCCGCGTCTTCCAGTGTCAGGCCAATGTCGTCCAGACCGTTGAGCAGACAATGCTTGCGGAAGGCGTCCACCTCGAAGCTGTACTGCTTGCCATCTGGCCGGGTGACGGTCTGCGCCTGCAGATCGACGGTCAGTTGATAACCCGGATTCTGCTCGGCCTGCACAAACAGCTCGTCGATATCTTCTTCACTTAAAACAAGGGGTAACAAGCCATTCTTGAAGCTGTTGTTATAGAAAATATCGGCATAACTGGGGGCCAGAATGGCCCTGAAACCGTATTCTTCCAGAGCCCATGGGGCGTGCTCACGACTTGAGCCGCAACCAAAGTTCTTGCGTGCCAAGAGCACGCTGGCGCCCTGATAACGCGGCTGGTTAAGGACAAAATCGGGGTTCAGCGGACGGTGTGAAGCATCCTGATCCGGCAGGCCTTCGTCCAGATAACGCCACTCATCAAACAGATTCTTGCCAAAGCCACTGCGGCGGATCGACTTGAGAAACTGCTTGGGAATGATCTGATCGGTATCCACATTGGCGCGATCCAGCGGCGCGACCAGGCCGGTATGCTGAGTAAAAGGCTTCATGCGCTGACCTCCTGATTGAGCATGTCACGAACATCAACGAAGTGACCGGCGATTGCAGCTGCCGCAGCCATGGCCGGACTGACCAGATGCGTGCGTCCGCCATTGCCCTGACGACCTTCAAAGTTACGGTTGGAGGTGGAGGCGCAATGCTCACCCGACTCCAGGCGATCCGGATTCATCGCCAAACACATGGAGCAGCCCGGATCGCGCCATTCGAAACCCGCCGCCGTGAAAATCCTATCCAGACCTTCCAGCTCAGCCTGCTCTTTCACCAGACCTGAACCGGGCACCACCATCGCTTGCTTGATACTTGTCGACACCTTGCGACCCTTGGCCACGGCAGCAGCCGCACGTAAATCCTCAATGCGTGAATTGGTGCAGGAACCGATAAATACCCGATCCAGCTTGATCGAGGTAATTGGCTGGTTGGCTTCCAGCCCCATGTATTTGAGGGCCCGCTCATACCCATTGCGCTTGACCGCGTCCGACTCCTGGGTCGGGTCCGGCACCAGTGCATCCACGGCCACGACCATTTCCGGGGACGTACCCCAGGATACCTGCGGCTTGATGCTTGCCGCGTCCAGTTCAACGACGGTATCGAATACCGCATCCTCGTCGGATACCAGATCTTTCCAGGCGGCGACGGCCTGATCCCAGTCCGCGCCTTTAGGTGCATAAGGCCGGCCTTCCACGTAGGCGATGGTCTTGTCGTCGCAAGCAACCATGCCGACCCTCGCGCCCGCTTCAATAGCCATATTGCAGATCGTCATGCGCCCTTCCATCGACAGATCGCGGATCGCCGAGCCAGCGAATTCAATCGCATGGCCATTGCCGCCCGCGGTGCCGATCTGGCCAATCACCGCCAGCACTATGTCCTTGGCGGTCACACCAAAGCCCAGTTCACCCTCGACCTTGACCAACATGTTCTGCATTTTCTTGGCTACCAGACACTGGGTGGCCAACACATGCTCGACCTCGGAAGTGCCGATGCCGTGCGCCAGGGCAGCAAAGGCGCCGTGGGTGGCGGTATGCGAATCACCGCAGACCACGGTCATGCCCGGCAAGGTCGCACCCTGCTCCGGCCCGACTACATGCACGATGCCCTGACGGCGGTCGGTCATCTTGAATTCGAGAATACCGAAGTCCGCGCAGTTGTCGTCCAGGGTGGTGACCTGCAGCTTGGAAACCAGATCGCTGATGCCGGAAACGCCCGCCGCACGATTGGTGGTCGGCACGTTATGGTCCGGCGTTGCCAGGTTGGCGTCGATGCGCCAGGGCTTGCGACCGGCCAGGCGCAAGCCCTCGAAGGCCTGCGGCGAGGTCACCTCGTGCAACAGGTGACGGTCGATATAAAGCAGCGCGGAGCCATCGTCGCGCTGCTTGACCAGGTGACTATCCCAAAGCTTGTCGTAAAGCGTCTTGGCGGACATGCGCACTCCTGAATCTGGCAGTGGATCCCGCAACACAACAGGCGCGGAACCGGTTTATCTTTCACGCAGGCATAGTAAAAGCTGGCATCAAATAAAACAAATTCATATTATTCATCCATTGGATAACCAAAAGGAATCTCAAATGGATACCGCCAACCTCAGCGCCTTTCTCGCCGTGGCAGAAACCGGCTCCTTTTCCCGTGCCGCTGAGCAACTGCACCTGACCCAACCGGCCATCAGCAAACGCATAGCCACGCTGGAGCAGCAACTGCAGGCCCGTCTGTTTGATCGAATCGGGCGGCACATCAGCCTGACCGAACCCGGACGTGCGCTAAAACCCAGAGCTGAACAGATTCTTGCCGCGCTGCAGGACACACGCCGGGCCCTTGGCAACCTGTCCACCCATGTCCAGGGCAAGCTACGCATCGCCACCAGCCATCATATCGGGCTGCACCGCCTGCCCCCCGTTCTGCGAGCCTACACCTCGCAGTACCCGGATGTGGCCCTGGATATCGACTTTCTCGACTCCGAAGTGGCCTATGGCAAGGTGCTGCATGGCGAGATAGAGCTGGCGATCATTACCCTGGCGCCCACCGTGGAGGAACCCGTCAGGGCCAGCTTGATCTGGGACGACCCACTGGAATTCGTGGTGGCGCCAGACCACCCCCTGGCAGCTCAGCCAACTGTAAGCCTGAGCCAGTTGGCACAGCACCCGGCAGTGTTTCCCGGTGCCAGCACCTTCACCCACCGGGTCGTCAGCCAACTGTTTGAACAGCATGGGATAACCCCGCAGATTCGCATGAGCACCAACTACATGGAAACCATCAAAATGATGGTCTCCATCGGTCTGGCATGGAGTGTGTTACCGCGCACTATGGTCGACAGTCAGGTTCAGGTAATAGACTTGCCCGAGGTCAATCTGGCACGGCGTCTTGGGGTGATCTGGCACAGCGGTAGAACCCTGTCCAATGCCGGCCGAGCACTGATAGATTTGCTCGAATGCAAGCAATTGTAAGCGTCGCTTGTTAGCACCTCTTCCAGGGTCTACTTTCAATGATGAGGCTGTTCTACTACAAGCCAATAGCAACACTGCCTTCGTCGGCCAGGAATGGATCTATGCCGCAGTTACCAGGCGCTTTCATCGATAATGCAGGCTCAGACAAGGAAGAGGCCTTCAAGTCGCTATTCCACAGCATGCCAATCGCCAGCATGCTGGCTGAAGCCGAGACCGGCCGGGTGGTTGATGTCAACCGCGCGTTCGAGGAGTTGTTCGGCTGGCAGCAGGAACAGATTATCGGGCAGATGTCCTCCGAGTTTCCATTGTGGATAAGCAAAAAGCAGCGCCGACAACTGCTCGACGAGTTCGCCGCGCGCGGTCATCTAATCCAGTTCGAAGGTCTGTTCCGTTGCCGTGACGGCGAGATGAAGACCTGCCTGGTATCCATGGAAACCGTCGTAAGCAACGGTATTCGCTGCCGTCTGTCGATGGCTTATGACATTACCGCACGCATAGACACCGAACGAGCATTGAAGCTCTCCGAAGAAAAGTATCTCAAGGCATTCAATGCCAGCCATGAGGCCATCATGGTGCTGGATATGGGCAGCGAAACACTCCTTGAGGTCAACGCCAGCTTCCAGCGCATCAGTGGCCTGAGTCCCGATGAGGTAGTTGGTCATAGCCTGCCAGGGACCGGGATGCTCGATGAAAACAGCTATCAGGCCCTGACTGATCGCTATCGACAACTGGGCCGTATCCGCAACGAAGAAATCAGTATCAGGCATCGTAGCGGCCGACGTGTGGACCTGCTGCTGTTTGCCGAACCCGTACTGGTCAATGGCAGCGACTGCCTGGTGATCACCGCGCTCGACGTAACCGCACAAAAGCAACACGCCCAGGCCCTGCAGGATAGTCAGGAGCGCCTGAACATGGCGCTTGAAGCTGCTCAGATGGGTATATGGGACTGGAGCCCGACTACCGGGATACTGCACTGTTCGGCCCGCGCCGCAGCCCTGCACGGCCAACCTGCCTACGCCTGGACCGGCCCTATTGGCTACTTCATCAAGCACATCCACCCTGAGGACCGGCGCGCCGTGCGGCGTGGTTACATAGCCATTTGCCGCAATCGGCAGCATCGTTACAAGCTGGCTTACAGGATTGACCAGGGCCAAGCCCCGCAGCGCTGGCTGGAGGTTACGGCGACCTTGCACCGCAGTCACGACGGCCAGGTGCAGCGCATGGTCGGCACCTTGATCGATATTACCGAACGCAGACGCAACGAACAGGAGTTGATGCGTAGCGAGGCCAAGTTCTCTGCCCTGTTCCAGGGCTCTCCCGACCCATACATCCTGGTCAATACCGATAACCACCTGGTGATCGAGATCAATCAGAGCTTTACCCAGGTATTCGGCTTTCTGCCCCGCGATATTATTGGCAAGACCGGAGTCGAGGCGGGACTCTGGCGAGAACCCGGCGAGCGCAAAGCAATACTGGAGCAGATCGGCGACAACGGCGAACTGAATGGCGCGGAGATTGATTTCCTCACCCTCGACGGCCAGCCGCTGACCTGCGAAGTGTCCAGCCGCCACATCGTCATCAACCGCCAGGAGTGCATGCTCTCGACCTTCAAGGACATCACTGCACGCAAACAGGCAGAAGCTGACCTCAAGGCTTCCGAGGACAAGTTCGCACGCGCGTTCAAAGCCAGTCCGGATTCAATCAGCATTACTGAAAAAGCCACCGGCCGCCATCTGGATATCAATGAGGGCTTCACCCGGCTGACTGGCTACACCGCCGCAGAAGCCATTGGCAAAACTTCACGCGAATTGAATATCTGGGCTGATTATTCCGAACGGGCAGTGCTGGTGGAAGAACTGGAGAAACAGGGCCGGGTACGTCAGAAGGAGATGCGGGTAAACGGTAAGTTCGGGCAGGAATTGATGGTGTCGGTATCGATCGAACCGATGCCAATCAATGGCATCGATTGCATGCTGCTGACAGCTCGGGACATAACCGAGCAAAAGCTGATCGAAGCACGGGTCAAGCATCTGGCTTACCACGACGCCCTGACCGACCTGCCCAACCGCTTGCTGCTCAGTGATCGTTTGCAGCAGAGCCTGGCAGTATGTGAAAGACAGGAGTCGCGCTGCGCCCTACTGTTTTTTGACTTGGACCATTTCAAGCATATCAACGACTCCCTGGGTCACTCCTGCGGCGATGCGGTGCTACAGGAAGTCACGCGCAGGCTGCTGGGCCAGGTACGCAAGGTGGATACCGTCGCGCGCCTGGGGGGCGACGAATTCGTGGTACTGCTCTGCGGTCTGGAGGGCAGTCGTGAGCTTGTCGCGCAACAGGTGCAGCTTGGTGCGAACAAATTGCTGGCTGCGCTATCGTCACCGATGCAAATCGAAGGGCACAGCCTGCAACTCAGTTGCAGCATCGGCATCGCCATGCTGCCAGACCACGGCAACAACCCAGATGACCTGTTAAAGCGCGCGGATATTGCCCTGTACCGGGTCAAGGAAAGCGGGCGCAACGGCTTTGCCTTTTTCGAACAGGCCATGCAGGTAGCCGCCAGTGAGCGGCTGTCGGTCGAAACCGAATTACGTATCGCCCTGACCGAGCAGCAATTCGTGCTCTTCTATCAACCGCAGATCGATGCACGCAACCAACGCATCATCGGCGCTGAAGCACTGATACGCTGGGAGCACCCGGAAAAGGGCATACTCGGCCCGCTAGGTTTTATCCACGTGCTCGAGGAAAGCGGGATGATTCTGCAGGTGGGCAACTGGGTGTTGCTGCAAGCCTGCCAGTTTATTGCACAGTTACTTGACCGAAACCAGTTCGAAGCCACGGACTTCAGCCTCAGCATCAACATCAGTCCGCGCCAGTTCCGCCAGCAGGATTTCGTCTCCCAGGTGCAGCACGCAATTCAGAGCCAGTCCATACCGGCGCATTGCCTGAAGCTGGAGATCACTGAGAATATAGTTATTCAAAATATCAACGACACCATCGCCAAGATGCAGGAGCTTCGGCAACTGGGCGTGTGCTTTGCCATTGACGATTTTGGTACGGGATACTCTTCACTCAGCTATCTCAAACGCCTGCCGGTTGACCTGCTCAAGATCGACCAGTCCTTTATCCGCGACTGCACCGTAGATGCGAATGACGCCGAGATCATTCGTGCGATCATCGCCATGGCCCGCAGCCTGGGGCTGGAGTTGATCGCAGAAGGGGTGGAAACACAGGAACAACTGGATTTTCTACAGCGTCAATCCTGTCACGCTTATCAGGGTTATCTGTTCAGCCCACCGGTGCGCCAGGCGGAGTTTTTGACATTATTGGACCAGCAGCAACCCTGAACCTGGAGTCCACCCAGCCTACGCGGGGGGTGCAAAATCCTGCAGATCAAGCAAAATGGTAGCAGGCAGCACAAGGACCCAAGCATTGACCCTGCATACCCAAGCCCTGGTGGTCTGTTCCGAGACCCACCACAAGTCGCTGGAAAGCATACGCAGCTTTGCCGCGGAACATCAGATCGAACTGGTAACCTTCTCCACGGAAGCGTTTTTCAGTAGCCCGCAAGCCTGCCTCGACTATGCAGAGCACGTGGTAGTGGTGGTTGATGAAGAAAACATCACCGAGCACGTCAATCTGGCCAAGAACCTCAACTTTTCACTGGGCATTCTGCCCGCAGCAAGCAAGACCCGGCTGCACAAATGGTTCGGCATTCCAGCAAAAACCGCAGAGGCGCTGCAGCTAGCCTTTCAGCGCGATGCTGCGCCCATGGATATTGCGCGCTGCAACGACGAGGTAGTGCTGGGCATGGTCATGCTCGGCGAGACGCCCTTTATTGATCAGCGCAGCAAAACCTACCAGAATCGCCAGGCATCGCCCTGGCAGCATCTGCTCTACTGGCTCGCACTGCTATGGAGCAGCCTGCAAAATCTGCGTGCGATCAAACCCTTTGCGGTCACCCTCACCACCGGCAAAGACGTTACCCTGAAAACCGCCATTACCGGGCTGGTAGCCATAGAGAACGATATCAACTGCGCCGCAGCCCGACTGATCAACACCACTCTCTCGGCCCAGGACAGCAAGGTCTCGACCATACTGATTGCGCCCAAGTCGATCACCGAGTACCTGGCTTTCCTGCTCGCGGCAGTGATACGCGGTGAGCGGGGCGTACAGCGCCTGCCCCGTGCTGTCAGTTATATCAAGAGCCAATATCTGAAAATCGAATGTGGCCGCCCCCTGCCCTATTACGTGGACGGCCGCCGCCGGGAAGCAGAAACCATTGAGTTGCAGCTCTACCCACAGGCCGTGCGTATCAATACCGGCAGCCTGCCGCATGTAACTCTGACGCCGGGTACCCAGCCGAAGGACACCATGAAGGTCGAGAACCTGCCGACCAACCAGACACGTCTGAGCATGATCCAAAGCCACCTGCCGCTATTCACCCGCGCACTGGAAGACGATTTCAAGGACCTGTTCCTGCTGCTACGCGAAAACGCCCAGCTACATGCTCACTACGTGGCATTGATGATACTCAGTGTGGTGGTAGCCAGCTTTGGCCTGTTTCTGTCGAGCGCCGCAGTCATAATTGGTGCCATGGTGCTGGCGCCACTGATGGCGCCGATCATTTCCCTGGCCATGGGGCTGCTGCGCGGCAACAGCAACCTGCTGCAGCGCTCCTTGAGCACTATTCTGGTCGGCGTGCTGCTGGCCCTGGGCACCGCGGCATTGCTGGCGTTGCTGATACCCATCAACAAGATCACCCCGGAGATGGCCGGCAGACTGCACCCTAATCTGCTTGACTTGGGAGTCGCTATCGCCTCGGGCATCGCTGGTGGCTATGCCCATGCCCGCGAAAGTGTGATGAAGAGTCTGCCTGGCGTGGCTATTGCCGTTGCTCTGGTGCCGCCGCTATCAGTCGCTGGTATCGGCATAGGTTGGTGGCAGTGGGAAGTCTTCAGCGGCGCCATGCTGCTGTTTCTGACCAACCTGGTGGGCATTGCCCTGAGCGCGGCGCTAACTTTTCTGGTGCTCGGCTACGCCCCCCTGCTGCAAGCCAGGCGCGGCCTGTTGATTTCCGCCGTCCTGCTGGCCACCGTGGCCATCCCCCTGACCGTTGCCTTTGTCGACATCAACGATCGTTGGAAGATTGAGCGTGACCTCACCCGCGAGGCTTTCAACATTCATGGCAAGGATATGATCATGCTCTCCCCGCGCGTCAGCCGGTTGGGCAAGGAAGTCATCATTCATGGTGACCTGGTAGCGGAACAGCCGATCCTGCTCGCCGATCTGCGTGCATTGCGCACCCGATTGGAGCTGCAGTGGGACCGGCCAGTGACCCTGGAGCTTAATACACTGATAAGAATGCGACCCACTTCACACTAAATTATCGAGAAAACCTGAACCTAAGCCAACAAGGGCTGTCGAATCACTGCATGCTCCTAAAAGAGCTGAAACATAAACGTAATGGAGTATCACCATGAACAAGTCAATGCTGTCAGGTATCGTTATCGGCGCCGTAGTCGCCACCGCAGGTGGCGCAATTGCCGGCTACAGCGCCCTGTCCAGCTCCGACAAGGCACCTACGCATGCCGAGGTGCTGAATGTTAAGGAAATCACCCAGACCGAACGCACTCCCAGACAGGTTTGCCAGGATGTGGCCGTCACCCGCCAGCAGCCGGTGCAGGACCAGCATCAGGTACTGGGTACCGTGGCTGGCGCTGTGGTCGGTGGGGTACTGGGTAATCAGGTAGGTGGCGGCAGCGGCAAGAAAATTGCCACTGTTGCCGGGGCTGCAGCTGGCGGTTACGCGGGTAACAAGACCCAGGAACGCATGCAGGCCAACAATACCTACCAAACCACCGAAACACGTTGTGAGACCGTGTACGACAGCAACGACAAAGTCGTCGGCTATCAGGTTGAATATCAGATTGGTGATCAACCAGGTACTGTTCGCATGGATCACAAACCTGGCAACCGGATCCCGCTGGAAAATGGCGAGCTGGTGCTAGCCAAACAGTAAAACCGCATTTAAGTGTCATCACCAAAGGGCAGTGGAGCTTATCCCCTGCCCTTTTTTGCGACTAGATTCCAGGCTTCATGATTCCCGGCACAACCTCAACCAATTATCGATGCCCGCCGTTTTGAACTTGTTGCGCTGCAAGGCAAAATAAAAACGTCGGCGAAAATCCCGCTGCGGCACCGCCAAGGGCACGAGACTGCCTCGCTTGAAGGCTTCTACCAGCGTAATGGCCGACAGACAGCCCACCCCCAGCCCGGCCTCCACCGCGCGCTTGATCGCCTCGGTGTGCTGCAACTCCAGCTTGATATGCAATTGCGGCAAGAGTCCGTGCATAGCCCAGTCGAAATGCTGGCGGGTGCCCGAACCTTGCTCGCGCACTATCCATTCGGCGACCAGGAGTTCTTCATCGGTCAACCAGGGTCTACCAGCCCAAGGATGGTCCGGGGCACAGAACACCACCAACTCGTCCTCGCGCCAGGGCAGCATTTCAAGGTCGGCGTGCTGGGTTTCGCCCTCAATAAGACCTATATCCAGCTCGAAATTCAGTACCTTCTGCACAATACTCGCGGTATTGGCCACCTCCAGGGATACCCGGGCGCCCGGCTGCTCTTGCATGTAGCGCGCCATGATTTCCACGGCCAGATAGTTACCAATACTCAAAGTAGCCCCGACTTTGAGGTGACCCAGCTCCTCATGCCGGCTCAGCGCCTGCTCCAGAGCCCTGGCCTGCTCCATCAGCGCCTCGGCACGCGGCCTGATGCTTTGCCCCAACTCATTGAGCTGCAAACGCTTGCCGACCCGGTCAAACAGCTGCACGGCGAACTGCCCCTCCAGATCACGCAAGGCGCTGCTGGCAGCCGACTGTGACATGGCCAGGCTGTCAGCGGCACGGGTCAGATTTTCGTGAAATGCAGTAGCCAAAAATACTTCCAACTGCCTAAGGCTGTATTTCATAATCGGTTTTTCCGCTTATACATACAAAAATAAACCATTTAATCGATAGGTTAGTCCAGACGTACACTCTGCGCAATTCTTCAATTCAAGGGGTAAGGTAATGGCTGGCTTCAATTCAGAACGTGTTCTCAGCGTGCACCACTGGACCGACAACCTGTTCAGCTTCCGCACCACCCGCGATCCCGGCTTTCGCTTCAAGAACGGTCACTTCATCATGATCGGCCTGGAAGTCGAAGGTCGGCCATTGATGCGCGCTTACAGCATCGCCAGTCCCAACTACGAGGATACCCTTGAGTTCTTCAGCATCAAGGTACCGGACGGCCCGCTGACTTCTCGTCTGCAGAACATCTCCGAGGGTGACCAGATCATTATCAGCCGCAAGCCCACTGGCACCCTGGTTCTTGACCACCTGTTGCCTGGCCGCAACCTGTATCTGCTGAGCACCGGCACCGGTCTGGCGCCCTTTATCAGCATCATTCAGGACCCTGAAACCTATGAGCAGTACGACCGAGTGATTCTTACCCATGGCTGTCGCCACGTGCGTGAACTGGCATACCAGGAACTGATCACCGAAGAGCTGCCGCAGCACGAATACTTTGGCGAGGTCATTCGCGAAAAGCTGATTTATTATCCCACTGTGACCCGTGAGCCCTTCCACAATCAGGGCCGCCTGACCGATCTGATGACCAGCGGCAAACTGTTTGAAGATATCGGCTTGCCCGCCTTTGACCTGGAGCAGGACCGCTTCATGCTGTGCGGCAGCCCGAGCATGCTCAAGGATTTCTGCAGTATTCTGGATGAACGCGGCTTTCAGGAAGCCCGACATGGCGACCAGGGTCACTATGTTATCGAACGGGCCTTCGTCGAGAAGTAATAGCGGAGCAGTACTGGAGCCTGTTCAGGGCTCCGGTACTGGCACCCTGGCCAGCACCTCGACCTTGTCCCCCAGGGGCACAGCCAGAATCAACGCCTCACCCGAGCGCGGAAACTCGCCGGTAAGGGCGGTGATATTGACCTGATGGCTGACCATGATTACCGGCGCACCCGGCCCCAACTCGCTAACGAATGCTCTCAATTCGCGGATCGACTGGTCCGCCAACGCTGGGCGGCCAAAGAACGAATTGAGGGAGTCCAGCACCTGCGCCGGGCCAAGGTTCAGGCCTTCGGCAGTTTCCTGCGCTCTGCACCAGCCGCTGGTGTAAAGCCTTACCGAGACTATGCCCTGCTCACGCAGATAATCCCCCCAATAAACTGCCTGTTCACGCCCGCGCTGATCCAGATTGCGCTGGGTACTACAGTCACCCAGGCGAAAGCGCTCGGGGTCACCTACGCCCGGAGCCTGGGCATGACGCATGATAAGAACCGCCTGACCATCACGCAGCGCTTGCAGCCATTGCGGTGTCTGTTCGGCCGAGACAAAGCCGCTCGCAAGCAGCAGCAAAAGGATAAGGAGACGCATGGACAGAACCTGCGGTAGCAGCTGGAAACTCTATTCTACGTAGATCATCTGCCGCGTCATGCCGCCATCTGCAACAAGGTTTTGCCCAGTAACGAAGGCTGCCGCTGGGCTCAGAAGAAAAGTCACCAACGCACCGATATCAGCAGGTTGGCCCACCCGGCCTGCGGCATGCTGCTGGTGATCCAGAGCTCGCAGCGGATCAGAGCGCTGCTGGTGTTCATCGCGGGTGTCGATCCAGCCCGGACTCACAGCATTGACCCTTACGCTAGGCCCCAGGCTAACCGCCAGGGCATGGGTCAGCGCTAGCAAACCTCCCTTGCTGGCGGCATAGGCTTCGGTATGGGCTTCGGATTGCAGCGCGCGGGTGGAGGAAATGTTTACGATAGCCCCATTGCTTTCACGCAATAGAGCTACAGCATGCTTGCATACCAGAAAGGCACCGGTAAGGTTGGTTGAAATCCAGCGATTCCACTCATCCAGACCAAGCTGCTCAATGGGACCGCTATCCGGATCGGCAATACCGGCATTGTTGACCAGACCATCAAGTTGACCGAAGTCTTCTTCTACGCGCTCGATACAGGCCATTACGCTGGCCTCATCGGAGACATCCATGGGCAGAAACTCGACCGTACCCAGGCGTGCCAACCGCTCTGCAGTTGCCACCCCCGCGACCTCATCAATATCCGTCAGTACCACTGACCACCCAGCCTGCAGCAAACTGGTGGCAATGCCTTTACCGATACCGCGGGCGGCGCCAGTGACCAGGGCCACCGGCGGTAAGCCAGTGCTCATTTACCCCCGGCCGCTCTTGGGCCCAGCAACAAACCAGACGATCAAGCCAATAACCGGCAATATCAGCACCAGCAAGATCCACAGCGCCTTGGCACCGCTACTCGCGCCACTTTGGGCGATATTGATAATTGCCCAGATAACCAGACCAAAAATAATCAGGCCGAGTAAACCACCACCAAAATTAAGATCCATAATCGATTCCCTTTTGTATCCCTATTGTGTCCACGTATGACTATAGCTCAGGGGCAAAGTTCGTTACCGACTTTATAAATCAAGTGGCTGAAAGCGCGCGGCAATATCCCTGCCACTGGCAATCAATTCAAGGTGCGCAGCGGATCGTGCCAGACGTAGAACCGAGCAGGCTTGGCCTGGAGCTGGCACGAACCAGTGGGGTAAGGCAGCAGCCAAGCTCAGCAGCAGCGGCGCACTGCAGTGGAGTACCAATAGTTGTTCCTCACTGCTGAGGCACAGCGCCCCAGTACCTTCTGCCAGCAACCACCAACTGGCGGCGGAAAGATGTTGCTCAGGATCTACCGGCCCCTCAAAACGTTCGGCGTAAGCGGGTGTGGCAGGCCAGCGTTGCAGGCAACGATGCGCCATGCTGCCATCAGCGCCAAGGCGCTCCGGCAAGGCTGGTAGGGCATCGATATCTAGCCCAGACCTTTGCTGCGGCCAATTCAGCACCTGCAGTCCCACTCCTGCGGCTTCTAGCAGTGGCAGGATATCTTCGTCGTGGGTTAGCACCTTGATTGGCAGCTGCAGTTGGGTGTGCTGATAAATAGCCAGAATACTCATGGGTTGGACGTTTGCTCACGAAAATGGGTTGGCCAGTATAGGACGGCAGCCGCTGTACTGATAGTCAGCCTATTGACCGGCTGGCAACAAGCGCCACAACAACAGTGCCGCCAGGGTAGTAGCGATAGCGCCTACAGCAAAGGTCCAGCCTGGCCCCAGGGTGGTCCAGCTGTAGCCTGAGTACAGGGCACCCAGCGCGCCACCTATACCTGACAAGGTCGCATAGAGAGCTTGCCCCTGCCCCTGCAGACGCTCACTGAAGCTGCGTTGCACAAAATGAATGGCTGCCACATGAAAGGCGCCAAAAGTGGCCGCGTGCAACACCTGGGCAAACAGCAGGATAGCCAATTGATCGGCGAAGGAGCCCAGGAGCACCCAGCGCAACGAGGCCAGCAACAGGCTGGCAATCAGCAATTGACGCAAGCTGAAACGCATGAGAATCCGCGACATCAGCAAAAACAGCAGTATTTCTGCGACGACGCCGAGCGCCCAGAGCAGACCGATCAGGCTGCGACTATAGCCAAGCGCCTCAAGGTGCAGGGTCAGAAAGGTGTAGTAAGGCCCATGGGATAGCTGCATCAGCGCCACACTGAGAAAAAACGCGGCCACCCCAGGCAAGCGTAGCTGGCTGATAAAGCCCTGCCCCGCCACCGCAGTACTGCGGCGCATGGGTGCCGGGGCAGGAATAGTCAGACTGCAGAGAAAAATGGCCAGCATGATGCCGAGCATGACCAGCGGATAGATATCCAGGCTAAACCACTCGAGCATCCAGCCGAGCCCGATCACCGTGGCAATGAAGCCCACGGAGCCCCAGAGGCGAATCATGCTGTAGCGCGACGATTGAGCACCCAGGTGGCTCAGCGTAATGGCTTCGAACTGCGGCAGCACCGCATGCCAAAAGAAACTGTGCAAGGCCATGATCAGGGCCAGCCACAGATAATCCTGACGATAGAATATCCCGGCAAAGGCCACGGCGGTAAAGAGCGCCCCCAGGCGCACTATGGCCAGCCGTCTACCCGTTACATCCCCCAGCCAGCCCCAGAGATTGGGCGCCAGACAGCGCATAAGCATGGGGATGGCCACCAGCTCGCCAATACGCGCAGCGCTGAAGCCCAGGTGATGAAAATACAACGCCAGAAAGGGTGCTACCCCGCCAAGCAAAGCAAAGTAGGCGAAATAGAAACCGGACAGGCGCCAATAGGGCAGCATTAGA
>JBKBSI010000050.1:0-19211 GCA_046291745.1 Pseudomonas sp.
CTACGTATGCTGGTCGAAGGACTGAATAACGACCGACTGGCCATTGAGCAAACCAGCGCTGCCGGTGATGCCGAGGCGCTGCTGCACGTCGTCCACCGCCTGCATGGCGCCACCCGGTATTGCGGCGTACCACAACTACGGAACTGCTGCCTGGAGAGCGAATCACTGCTCAAGCAAGGCCTCAGCAGTCAGTCGGCAATCAGCAGGCTGATTGAGGCTATCGAGCGTTTGCAGGCTGAATACATGGCTGACCAGGGGCCTGAATCAGAGCGCTGACCAGAGGGCAAACGCCAGGGCCTGCTCACGTTCATCACTCAGGCTAAGCAGCATGCGGCCCCCGCCGCCACGGTCAAGGCGCTGTTTTGCCGCGCCACTGAGTCGTACCTGCGGCGCCCCCAGTTCATCACTGTCGATCTGGATATGTTGCCAGGACATGCCCTGGGCCAGGCCAGTGCCCAGCGCCTTGAGGATCGCCTCTTTTGCCGCGTAGCGCTTGGCCAGGTAGCGGATCGGTTGTCCGTGCGCGGCATAGCGCTGCCATTCTGCCTCGGTCAATATCCGCCTGGCAAAGCGCTCACCCTGACGGGCAACGACCGCTTCGATGCGGCTGACCAGCACCATGTCGGTGCCGATACCATGGATCATTGGCCAGCCGACGCGCTGAGAATCAATGCGCGCATATCCTTTACCGCCTGCGACAGCCCGGAAAACAATGCGCGGGCAATGATCGCGTGGCCTATATTCAACTCGTGGATACCGGGGATCGCGGCGATTGGCTGAACGTTGTGATAGTGCAGGCCGTGACCGGCATTCACTACCAGGCCCAGTTTGCGCGCATGGATACAGCCTTCACGCAGTCTGGCCAAGGCCCGCTGCTGCTCAGCCCCACTGCTCTCGGCATAGTGCCCGGTGTGCAACTCGATAACCGGTGCCCCAACGCGCTTGGCCGCTTCAATCTGCTGCAAATCCGGATCAATGAACAGCGACACCTCGCTACCCACCGCCGCCATACGCTCTACCGCTTCCTGAATACGTCCACGGTTGCCGGCCACATCCAGACCACCCTCGGTTGTCAGCTCCTCACGGCGCTCGGGTACCAGACAGACGCTGGCAGCACGAATCTGCTCGGCAAAGGCCAGCATTTCGTTGGTCACTGCCATTTCAAAATTCATACGGGTCTGCAACACCTCGGCTATCAGCCTCACGTCGCGTTCCTGGATATGCCGCCGGTCCTCACGCAGATGCAGGGTGATGCCGTCAGCACCGGCCTGCTCCGCCTCAATGGCGGCCTGCACCGGATCGGGGTAGCGCGTACCCCGAGCCTGCCGCAAGGTCGCCACATGATCGATATTCACGCCCAACAGAACAGTTTGCGGATAGCTCAAGACTTGTCTCCTTCGGAGCCGGTAGCAAGGGGTACAAAAAGTTGGCGACTGACCAGTGGCCGATCACCCAGGTGCACAGCCAACGCCTGACGCATCAACTGCTTGGCAGTGCGTAGCGCCAGCGGGGCGTCCCAGTCGGCGCGGGCCATAGCCAACAGCGCACTGCCAGGCAGACCCGCAGGTGCATGCGGGAAGGCGCCTGCAGCCAACGGCAACAGGCCCTGATCGGCATACCAGGCATAACCCAGGTGCGGCTCAAGCGGTTGGCCATGCGCATCTTCGGTCAGACTGAAACCATAGCCCATAACATCCAGTAGTTGCCACTCGAATTGGCGCAACACGGGCTCTACGGCAGTATCAGCCGCAAGGGCCTCCAAGGCCTGCTGATAGGCAGCAAAGATCAGCGTCTGCGGATCACCTGGACGCAGCAGGCGGACCAGCAATTCATTCAGATACAGGCCACTGAACAGGGCTTGGCCCTGGAGCAGCGTGAAAGAGCCGGCGACTTCGACCTGATTGAGATTGCGCAACTCGCCACGACCGCCGAGTGTAATCAGCAGCGGCACAAAAAGCTGTGGTTTGAGGCCCTTGCGTTGCGACCGGGCGCCGCGCCAAACCGCACGTTGCAGGCCATGCTCCAGGCTAAGAAGGTCAACCAGCACGCTGCTGTCGCGGTAAGGGCGGGTATGCAGAATATAGGCAGGACTCAGGTCCGCTTGCATGACCAGCTCCGCGACAGTGGCAAGGGGGTCACTGCTCGAAGCGGTAACCCAGTGAGCTAAGCGCGCGTTCGTCATCAGACCAGCCGCGACGCACCTTGACCCACAGATTCAGCATGATCTTGCTACCGAACAGCTTCTGCATGTCCAAACGCGCTTCCTGGCCGATTTTCTTCATGCGCTCGCCGCCATCGCCGATGATAATCTTCTTCTGCCCTTCACGTTCAACCAGAATCAACGCATGAATATGCAGGACCTTGCCTTCCTGCTTGAACTGCTCAATTTCGACCGCAACCTGATAGGGAATTTCGGCGCCAAGCTGGCGCATGACTTTCTCACGGACCAGCTCGGCAGCCAGAAAACGTGAGCTGCGATCAGTCAACTGGTCGTCCGGATAGAAGTGCTCGCTCTCGGGCAAACGTTCGGCTATCAAGGCTTCCAGTTGATCAATATTGCGCCCTTGCAGCGCCGAAACCGGCACTACCTCGGCGTTCGGCAACTGGGTAGCAAGCCATTCCAGGTGCGGCAACAATTCAGCCTTGTCGTCCATACGGTCAACCTTGTTGACCACCAGCAGCACCGGACAGGTGAGATAACGCACCTTGTCGAGTACCATCTGATCCTCATCGGTCCAGCGCAGGCGATCTACCACGAACAGGGCCACATCGACATCACGCAGGGCCTGGGTAGCGCTCTTGTTCATGAAGCGGTTAAGCGCCTTGTCGTTGTCCTTGTGCACACCGGGGGTATCGACATAAATAGCCTGAACCGCGCCTTCGGTCTTGATCCCCAGCAGCGTATGCCGCGTGGTCTGCGGTTTGCGCGAGGTAATGGCGAGTTTCTGGCCGAGGATATGATTGAGCAGAGTCGACTTGCCCACATTCGGCCGGCCTACAATGGCCACATAGCCACAACGGGGGGTACTGCTGTCACTCATCTGCTTTCTCCACACCCAATTCGATCAGGGCTTTCTGAGCTGCCTCCTGTTCTGCCAGACGGCGGCTACTGCCTACCCCGGAAGTCGATTCGGGCAGCGGGCTTACATGACATTCGACCCGAAAAATCCGGCAGTGCGCTTCACCACCGCTTTCGGTGACCTCGTAACGGGGAAGCTCACACTGCCTGGACTGCAGGTACTCCTGCAGTCGGGTCTTGGGATCCTTGTTGTTATCCACCAGCGTAAGCGTGGCGATATGCTCGCGCAGCCAATGCAGCACGCGCTCACGCGCCACTTCCAGACCGCTTTCAAGGTAGATGGCGCCGATAATTGCCTCGGTGGCATCGGCCAGAATGGATTCACGGCGGAAGCCACCGCTTTTCAGCTCGCCTGAGCCCAGGCGCAGATACTCACCAAGCTCGAAGCCCTTGGCCAATTCTGCCAGGGTAACACCCTTGACCAGCCGCGCGCGCAGGCGCGAGAGCTGCCCTTCCCGAGCCATGGGGAAGCGCTGAAACAGCACCTCCGCCGCCACGAAATTGAGTACCGAATCGCCCAGAAATTCCAGGCGCTCGTTATTGCGCCCACCCAGACTGCGGTGGCTCAAGGCCAGAATCAGCAGATCCTGGTCCTTGAAACTGTAGCCAATACTGCGTTCCAGCCGGTCTAACTTGTTTATCACTTAAGCGGTCTGACTATATGGGTTTCATCAAAGTGGACCAACAGGTCCACGGTTTGCAGCACCGGAGAGCGCACCTCGTACTTGATAACCACCGTATAGGCGTCGGCACCGCTGGCGGTTATCGTAATAGCTTCTTTGGCGTCGATGTCACGGATGCTGTTGATCTGCATACCCTTGTATATATGGTCATTGAAAGCGCGCAGCGAGTTAATCTTCAATGTCGGGTCATCATTGACCTCGGTAACGATCTTCCTAAGCGTGTAATGATCCATATAGATGGGAATAAGCTTCATGGCGATCACCAGACCGAATACGATCAGGGCAATAACAGCCAGCCAGCCAAAAAATGACATGCCTTTCTGCGAGTGGCGCATGGATAACCTCGTGACGTCCGTTGTTGGTGTTATATCGAACCCGGCCCCCTCCTAGTGGATAAGGGCAATCCTTGAAAAACTTGGCAGGTTACGCAGTTTAGGCTCCGGCCAGTGCATCCAGACAGCGAAAGCCTTGCCTACAATATAGTTGTCAGGGACCATTCCCCACAACTCCCCTGGCATATCTACCGCATTCCAGTAGCGGCTGTCATTGGAATTGTCGCGATTATCACCAACCATGAAGTAATGCCCCTCGGGCACCACCCACTGATTTTCGGGAGGGGCGGGCGTATACAGCCGACGCCTTATCTGGTGTGCAATATCGCCGAGCTGCTCCTCCATGATTTCCACGTCCGCACGCCCCTGCAGCGGATGCCCTACCGCCAACTCGTCATCTGGCTCGACTCGCAATAGGGTTGTGGGCAACTGCTCACCATTGACGAACAACTGCTTGCCAGCATAGACCACCGTATCACCCGGCAGGCCAACTACGCGTTTTATGTAGTTGATGCGCGGATCATTCGGGTAGCGGAACACCATGACATCGCCACGCTGCGGATCACCCACCGGAATGACCTTGCGATCCAGCACCGGCAGACGGATACCATAGGCAAACTTGTTTACCAGAATAAAATCCCCGACTTCCAGGGTCGGCTTCATAGACCCTGAGGGGATCTGGAACGGCTCTACCAGAAACGAGCGCAACACCAGCACCACCAGCAGTACCGGGAAAAACGACTTGCCGTACTCGACCAGCAGCGGTTCCTTGCTGATCGCCTCAATAGTAGTGGGGTCAGCCACTGCCACGCGGGATTCGTACTCCGCCAGAGCAGCACGCCGACGCGGCGCCAGCCAAATCAGGTCAATCAGGGCCAACAGCCCGGTAATGGCAACTGCCAGCACCAGCAGCAGGGGAAAATTGATATGCATAATCGAGTCCGTTGACCGTCCCTAGTTGTCCACTTTCAGTACCGCCAGGAAGGCTTCCTGGGGGATCTCCACGTTGCCCACCTGCTTCATGCGCTTCTTGCCAGCCTTCTGCTTCTCCAACAGCTTTTTCTTACGGCTGGCATCGCCACCATAACACTTGGCCAAGACGTTCTTGCGTAGCGCCTTGACCGTGGAGCGGGCAACAATCTGGCCGCCTACTGCGGCCTGGATTGCCACATCAAACATCTGCCGCGGGATCAGCTCTTGCATCTTGCTGACCAACTGCCGGCCCTTGTAGGCCGCATTATCACGATGCACGATCAGCGCTAGCGCATCGACTTTCTCGGCGTTGATCAGCACATCAAGCCGTACCAGGCGGGCGGGCTGAAAGCGCTCAAAAGCATAGTCTAGCGACGCATAGCCACGACTTACCGACTTCAGCCGATCAAAGAAATCCAGCACCACCTCGTTCATCGGCAAGTCGTAGATGACCTGCACCTGGGTACCCAAAAACAGCATGTCATGCTGTACCCCGCGCTTTTCAACACAGAGGGTAATGACTGCACCAAGGTGATCCTGTGGCACCAGGATATTGGCCCGCACGATAGGCTCACGCATCTCTTCGATCATGGAGGGATCAGGCAGGCGCGAAGGGTTATCCACGTAAATAACTTCGCCATCCTTCTTCACCACCTCGAAAACCACCGTCGGCGCCGTGGTGATCAGGTCCAGGTCGTATTCGCGCTCGAGCCGCTCCTGGATGATTTCCATGTGCAGCATGCCTAGGAAACCGCAACGGAAACCGAAACCCAGGGCCTCCGAGCTTTCCGGCTCATAATGCAAGGAGGCGTCGTTCAGCGTCAGTTTGGACAAGGCATCACGAAAGTCCTCGAAATCCTCGGAACTGACGGGGAAAAGACCAGCAAACACCTGCGGCTTGACCTTCTGAAAGCCCGGCAGCATATCCACGTCAGGCGTACTCGACAGGGTCAGCGTATCGCCCACTGGCGCGCCGTGAATATCCTTGATGCCGGCAATGATAAAGCCCACTTCACCGGCTTTCAGATCTGCCGTTTCACTGTGCTTGGGATTGAATACGCCAACGCTGTCGACCTGGTGAATCTTGCCGGTCGATTTGACCAACACCTTGTCACCTTTCTTGATGCGTCCGTGGCGGATACGCACCAAGGACACCACACCCAGATAATTGTCGAACCAGGAATCGATAATCAAAGCTTGCAGCGGCGCTTCCAGCTCTCCGGTCGGTGCCGGAATCACCTGTATCAGCCGTTCCAGAACATCCTCGACACCCAGCCCGCTCTTGGCGCTGCAGACCACGGCATCGGTAGCGTCGATACCGATAACACTCTCGATTTCGGCTTTGACCCGCTCCGGCTCAGCCTGGGGCAGGTCAATCTTGTTCAAAACCGGCATCACCTCGAGACCCTGCTCGATAGCGGTGTAGCAGTTGGCAACTGACTGCGCTTCAACTCCTTGCGCCGCATCCACCACCAGCAAGGCGCCTTCGCAAGCGGCGAGTGAGCGACTCACCTCGTAGTGAAAGTCCACGTGACCAGGGGTATCGATGAAGTTCAGTTGGTAAGTCTTGCCATCCAGCTTGGAGGTGTAATAAAGAGTGACGCTGTGCGCCTTGATGGTAATGCCCCGTTCACGCTCCAGGTCCATGGAGTCGAGCACCTGTTCGGCCATTTCACGATCAGCCAGGCCACCGCAAAGCTGGATAAAACGGTCTGCCAGGGTCGATTTGCCATGATCAATATGAGCAATGATCGAAAAATTACGGATTAGACTCAGGTCACTCACAGCAGGGATCATCCAGACATAGGTGCAAGACTGGGAGCCAAACGGGCTCCGAGCGGTGGACGGGATAGTTTTACCCCGAAATTCAGCCCGCGAGTGTACCCGAATATGGTACCGGGCGCTATTGCCCGAAGGCGGCCCGGCAGAGGCAGGGGTTACCCGCGACGGGCGCGGGCAACCATAAGGACCGTGACTATTCGGCCAGGCGGAAAGTGATGTAGCTGGCGCGTCCTTGACGAATAACACGCATGGAAACCGAGCGACTGGTCGGCAAGTCAGCGGTTATAGATTCGAACGTCTCGACCGACTCCACTGGCTTGTTATCCAGATTGGTGATGATATCGCCTGAACGCAGGCCGACCATGGCACCGGGGCCCTGGCGCACCTCACGAATCATCACGCCGGTACGCACATCGAGAGTGCGTTTTTGCTCCTCGCTCAACTCGGCAACCACCACGCCCAGCCGGTTATCGACTACAGCGGGCGCGCCACCAGGCGCGGGGGCTGCGCTAGCTACTGCATCATCCTCGGGCAGGGCACCGATCTTCATTTTCAAGTCGAGCCGCTTCTTGTCGCGCATCACCACCAGCTTGGCCTCCTGGCCCGGCCGTACCAGCCCCACCGCATGCGGTAGATCGGAGGACATGATGATGTCGCGATCGTTAAAGCGCAAAATCACATCACCTACCTGCAGGCCACCCTTGTCGGCCGGACCATCTGGCTGGATCTGAGCCACCAGCGCCCCGGCAGGCTTGGGCAGACCGAAGGACTCAGCCAAGTCCTTGTTGACCTCCTGGATAACCACACCAAGCCAACCACGCTGAACACTGCCACTCTCTTTGAGCTGAGCGACCACGTCCATGGCCACGTCCACCGGAATGGCAAAGGACAGGCCCATGAAGCCACCAGAGCGGGTGAAAATCTGCGAATTGATACCCACCACCTCGCCTTCCAGGTTCAGCAAGGGACCACCTGAGTTACCCGGATTGATGGCAACGTCGGTCTGAATAAAGGGAACATAGCTTTCATTCGGCAGGCTACGACCTTTGGCACTGACGATACCGGCAGTGACCGAATAATCAAATCCGAAGGGTGAGCCAATCGCCAGAACCCACTCACCAGGCTTGAGGTCAGCTGATTTACCAATGCGCACGGACGGCAGGTCATCACCGGCATCAATCTTCAGCAGCGCCAGATCTGAACGCGGGTCTGCACCTATCAGTTCGGCCGTCAACTCGCGGCGATCAGCCAGACGCACAAAGATCTCCTCGGCGCCCGCGACCACGTGATTATTGGTCAGCACGTAACCATCACTCGACATGATAAAGCCCGAGCCCAGTGACTGCGGAGCCTGGCGCTCGCGCGGGGCCTGTGGACCCTGCGGGAAACCGCGCTCAAAGAACTCTCGGAACATCGGAGGAATCCCCTCCAGATCGGGCATACCGGGTACGCCTGACGAGGGACGACTGACCGCACGTTGACTGGTGCTGATATTCACTACTGCTGGCGAGACCTCCTCCACCAGATCGGTGAAGTCGGGCAACCCGCGCGCCATGCCAAGGGAATGCCAGCTCAGCATTACCGTACCAACAGCCACAACAACCCAGCGTTGTACTGACAACATAAGCGCCTGATCTCCTTTCGAATGGTCTATTTCAATTAGTTGCCAGGACCGAAGCATGGCCTGGCATAACACGCAGTACGCGGGCCTGCAGATCGGGGTTACTGCGTTGCAGCCAGGCGTACCAACGTACCCCGGCAAAGCCAATTGCCAATCCTGTGGCAGCTGCTGCCACCACCACTGGCTCGCTCAGGCCAAGGGCCTCGGCCGCCAATGCTGCAAGGAACAGTCCCAACAATGGCACCAGATACACGGTGAAAGATGCCTTGACTACCGCATCTTCAGGTACGCCGATAACCACCTGATCACCGACTTGCAATGGCGTATCACTCAGGGCACGAATAAATCCCTGCTGACGTCCAGCACCAAAACGTTGCAAAAGCGCCTGTCCACAGCCAGCGCGAGCCTGACAACTACCACAGGCACTGGTCTTGACTGTCTCAACCCAGACTGCTCCGGCCTCGGCACTGAGCACCCTGCCCTGCTCTTCGATCACTGTTCCTGCTCTTCAAAATCTGGCGCCAATGACGCCGCAATACGTTCTGCCGCTGATCCGGGTATCTCACCCACTACCGTAGCCAGGAAGGCGCCATCAGGCATATTCAGCTTACGACTTACGGCCACAGTCGGCCCCAACTGGGCACGCAGATCTCCGGCTAGACTGTCATCCCCCAGCGGTTCGATAAACAAGGTAAAACGCGCCAAGCCATCGGTAAAGGCCTGAGCAACCACTTCGGTGCTGCCGCCATTCATGGTGCGGATCTCATACTGGCCTAGTGCAAAGCCGGGCGGCAACCAGGCAGGTTGCCAGCGCTCGGAGAGCTCAGTCTCTTCGCTTGCCCGTTCAGGCAACGGCAGGCAAGCACTACCCGGCTGAAGATCATCCGCCGAGGGCTCGCCTAACTGCAAGGAAGCAAACTGAAAACGTTCCAGAAGGGTGTCGCGCTCGTTGATCAGTAACGATTTGAGCAGCAATCCGGTTTCACTATCCAGATACAACTCATAGGCGTAACGGTAGGAATCGCGAGGCTGAACAGCCAAGACGGTAACCAGTCGATCAGCTACCCGGGTATTACCGAGCACCTGCAGGCTGTACCAATGGTGCAACATGTCTGCCTGGCCGGAGAGGGGTTCCGCGTTTTTATTCCATCGGGCCCCGGCACCTAGCGAACTGCTGCAAACAAGGTGACCATTACGGCGCAACCACTCATTGGGTTCACCGTCGGCTTGCAACATGCGCTCTTCGCTCTGATCACCAGCAGCTTTGCGCCAAATGTTATGGGTAGTAAAACTGCCAGTACGCTCGTATACGAAGGAGCCGTGGTAATTCTGCTCAAGCGCTGCTTCCGCCATGCGCGAAAGCAGCTCTCTGGGCTGCTCAGCAAGTGCCTGGGGCGCCAGCAACAGGGCGACCATGGGTAGCCCCCATAGTAATGATCGCCCTACTGCCGGGATAGGTTGCACTTATCGCTCTTCCAGGCTCGCAGCGCGAGCATGGGGGAGCAGGTTAGGCGCATCGGAGCGGGCACCCTGCTCTGCATGTTCACGCAGGTAGGTACCAATACGCTGCTCGTGCCAGGCAGAAGGCGCCTGCGCTTCGCTCGAAGCAGACTCGCCACTCTGGAATCCAGCCAGCACTGCACCGCCCTGACCGTTGGCCACTGCAGCAACCGGCGCTACAGCGGGTACAGTCTGCTCGGCAACCATGTTCGGCTCAGTCGGCGAACCATCCTGATTGAACATATTGAAGCCAACCAGTACGGCCAGAGTAACTGAGGCAGCAACGGCCATGCGCCCCATGTTTTGCCACAGACGCGAAGTCCGAGGCTCGACAATGGAAGGCACGGGCTCATCAGCGATAGCCGCAGCAATCCCTGCTGACAGATCGACCCGGGCCTGCCAAGGCTCCTGGTGCATCACTGCCCTGGCAACCTGGTAACGCTCCCAGGTCTTGCGCAAGGCCGGATCTTCTGCGCTGGCCTGAAGAACGCGGCGGATTTCAAGCTCATCTGCCTCATTGTCCATCAGCGCGGAGAGAGACTCCTGCAAGGATTGACTTGTCATTGCTATACCTCTGCTGTTGGCCCCGCAGGGCTTGCTGCATTAACCGCCTAAGTAGCTGATCAGGCTTCGATCAGCGGCTTGAGCGCTTTGTCTATTGCCTCACGGGCCCTGAAAATACGCGAACGTACCGTACCCACGGGGCAACCCATTACAGCGGCAATATCTTCATAACTCAGACCTTCAAACTCACGCAAGGTCAGAGCTGTGCGTAAATCATCGGGTAGCTGCTGCAAGGTACGATTGATCATTTCCTCAATCTCGTTGCGCAGCATTTCCCGTTCGGGCGAGTGAATATCCTTGAGGGCACTGTCGCCATCATGGTATTCCGCCTCGTCAGCGGCGATATCGGAGTCTGGTGGGCGTCTGCCGCGTGCAACCAGATAATTCTTTGCGGTGTTGATCGCAATCCGATACAGCCAAGTATAAAAGGCACTGTCGCCGCGAAAATTGGCCAGGGCACGGTAGGCCTTGATAAAGGCCTCTTGCGACACGTCCTGAGCTTCGTGACTGTCGTGCACAAAACGCGTGACCAGGGCCAGAATCTTGTGCTGATATTTCAGCACCAACAGATCAAATGCCCGCTTATCGCCTCGCTGAACCCGTTCGACCAACTGCTGGTCGGTTTGTTCCGTCATTCAGCAGCTCCCTGCGACCCGAAGGCCTTTTGCCTTGTCTTAATGTGATAGACCTGCAATGTAAGCAAAAGTTCTCCCCTCGTCAGGCTCTACTATTAGGAGCGGGCCACTTGGATAAAGTTCCATCATGCGCCCGATGTCGATGCTGATAATACCAATTCATGACACTGATTGGGCAAGATGTTGCGCTTGCCGGTATATTGCCGCACCCGGGCGTTCTATATACTGGGCAAAATCCTACCCTGCGCAGCGCCTCCCCTGGACCGACTGCAGCGAAGCGGAGCGCCATGACTCAGGCACAAGAATACGACGTACTGGTAATCGGCAGCGGGGCTGCCGGGCTAACCCTGGCCCTGCATCTGGCGGACCAGTTGCGCGTCGGCGTAATCAGCAAGGGCCAGCTTTCCGAAGGCTCGACTTTTTGGGCCCAGGGCGGCGTGGCCGCAGTTCTGGATGACAGCGATACCGTCGATGCCCACGTGCGTGACACCCTTGAGGCCGGGGGCGGTCTGTGCAATGAAGCCGCCGTACGGCAGATTGTCGGCAGCAGCCGGGAGGCCATCGGCTGGCTGATCGAACAAGGGGTGCCCTTCACCCGAGAAAAACGCGAAGATGGCAGCGAGAGCGATGACTTTCATCTGACCATGGAGGGCGGGCACAGTCACAGACGCATTATTCACGCAGCCGATGCCACCGGCGCTGCGATATTCAATACCCTGCTGATCAAGGCCCAGGCACACCACAATATCGAGCTGCTGGAAAACCGCGTCGCGGTTGATCTGATCACCAGCAACAAGCTTGGCCGACCGGGCAACCAGTGCCTCGGTGCCTACATCCTCAACCGCACTACCGGTCACGTGGAAACCCACGCCGCACGCTTTACCGTGCTCGCTACCGGCGGCGCCAGCAAGGTCTATTTGTACACCAGCAATCCGGACAGCGCCTCCGGCGACGGCATTGCCATGGCCTGGCGCGCGGGCTGCCGCGTTGCCAACATGGAATTCAACCAATTCCATCCGACCTGCCTCTACCACCCCAAGGCCAAGAGCTTTCTGGTGACCGAAGCTCTGCGCGGCGAAGGGGCGGTGCTCAAGCTCCCCGATGGCTCACGCTTCATGCCGCAGTTCGACAACCGCGCCGAGCTGGCTCCGCGGGATATTGTCGCCCGCGCCATCGACCATGAAATGAAGCGCCTGGGCCTGGATTGCGTGTTTCTCGATATCAGCCACAAACCGGCGGAGTTTATCCGCAGTCACTTCCCCACCGTTTACGAGCGTTGCCTGGCGTTTGGCATCGACATTACTCGCGAGGCCATTCCGGTGGTGCCTGCTGCGCACTATACCTGCGGTGGCGTGGTGGTAAACGAATCAGGACTCAGCGATATCGCCAACCTCTACGCAATCGGCGAAACCAGCTTCACCGGCTTGCATGGCGCCAATCGCATGGCCAGTAACTCGCTGCTTGAATGTGTGGTCTATGGCCGTTCGGCCAGCGCCGACATCATGCGCCGACTCGATCAGGTAGCGCTCCCGCAGAACCTACCTGACTGGGACGAGAGCCAGGTCACCGATTCCGACGAAGATGTGATCATCTCGCACAACTGGGATGAGCTGCGGCGATTCATGTGGGATTACGTGGGTATCGTCCGAACCAGCAAGAGACTGCAGCGCGCCAAGCACCGGGTAGATATGCTGCTGGCGGAGATTCACGAGTTCTACAG
Source organism: Pseudomonas sp. (assembly GCA_046291745.1). Classification (GTDB taxonomy): domain Bacteria; phylum Pseudomonadota; class Gammaproteobacteria; order Pseudomonadales; family Pseudomonadaceae; genus Halopseudomonas. Next base: position 12,889 of record JBKBSI010000050.1, read on the forward strand.
CAACTACCGGGTAACCCGTGACCTGCTGGAGTTGCGCAACCTGGCGCTGGTTGCGGATCTGATCATTCGCTCGGCCATGGCCCGACAGGAAAGCCGGGGGCTGCATTACACCCTGGATTATCCGGAACAACTGGACGAGGCCCGGGATACTATTCTGCAGCCACCCAGCGCTGGCGACTGAAGCGCAAGCGCAGGCGCAGCCTGCGCAATGCATCTTCGGTGGCCGCATCAGCTGGCAACACCACAGACACCGGCCACCAGCGACCCGGCTCACGCAGTCGCACCACTGTCAGCAGGGCGCTGACAAAAGTGTCTGCCAACAGCCGCGCTCCGGATTCCGACCCATCACGCCGCAACACATGCCAGCCTTCTCCGTCGAAGCGCAGAGCAGTGACCGACTGAGCATGCTTAAGACTCACCTGGCGCGGCCAGACCCACGCACTGTAGGCGATTACCACCAGCATGGCCGCCATAGCCAGCATCGGTGGCACCGCGCTGCGGTACAGGGCTACCCCCGCCAGCACGCAGAACAGCAGCAGCACCGCTCCCAGAAAGCGCGATGGCTGGCGTTGCAGCAACAGATAATCAGGTTGGCTGAACACGGTCGAGTATCATCCTCACAATACGTTTCAGATCAGGATCATCAGGCTCACTACGCTGCATGAACCAGCCAAACATATCCTGGTCCTCGCAGGTCAGCAGCTTGCTGAATCGGGCCTTGTCTTCCGGCTCCAGGTCGCTGTAAGCCTCCTGCAGAAAGGGCAACAGCAACACATCCAGTTCCAGCATGCCCCGACGGCTATGCCAAAACAAACGTTTCATTTCTATATCGGCCGACATCGCCATCTCCGCAGGGGTTAAAAGCACCATATTAAAGGCGCCATAGGGTGCACATAGATCATTATAAGCGCAAGGCAACACTGACAAGCACCTGCCATCGTCCTATGATGTAACATCAGACTTCATCCGATTGCCAGAGCCCCATGACTGACGCTTCTTATCCTTCAATCCAACTGGCCGAAATCTTCCCCGCTAACGCTGCGGCAGCGTGCCCGGTAACAGCCATGAGCTGGCTGCAGCACGAAGCCGTGCTCGCGGTGCAAGGCATAGATGCGGCAAAGTTTCTGCAAGGCCAGATAACCTGCGACGTGCTGAAGCTCCCCGAGCCCGGCAGCGTACTGGGTGCCCGCTGCACGCCCAAGGGGCGGATGCAGTCCAGCTTCCGCTTATTGCGCGAGGATCAACAGACCTATCTGCTGGCCATGGACGCAGAGCTGCTTGCTGCGCAGCTCGCGGAACTCGGCAAGTATGCGGTGTTCTTCAAGACCAAGCTCAGCGATGCCAGCCAGCACTGGGTACGTCTGGGTCTCTGGGGCGAGCAAGCGGAGGCGGCTCTACAGCAGGTCGGACTAACCCCACCTGCTACTCAAGACGCCGTAACAAGCAGCTCCAGCGGGCTGGCAGTCAACCTGGGACAGCAATGCTTTGAGCTCTGGCTGCCAGTTGAAACAGCCCTGCCCAGTATCCGCCTATTGGCTAACACAGCCAGCCCGACCAGCCTGGCTCACTGGCGTCTGCAACAGATTCGCCGGGGTGCAGGTGAAGTCTGCGCGGCGACCAGCGAGAGCTTTATTCCGCAGATGCTCAACCTGCAGCTGTTTGATGGCGTCAGTTTCAAGAAGGGCTGCTATACGGGCCAGGAAATAGTCGCGCGAATGCAGTACCTGGGCAAGCTCAAACGCCGCATGTTCAGATTCCGCATAGACGCATCAGCGCCGCCCCCTTCCGCGGGCACGCCGATCCTCAATAACCTCAATGGCCAGAGCGTCGGCGAAGTAGTGTTGTCGGCGAGCGATGGCGAGGCGACGGAATTACTGGCCGTTATGCAAATAGATGCGGCACAATTGACCACACTATGTGCAGGCGAGGCCCAGGGCCCAATGCTCGAACTGGTCAACCTGCCCTATGACTCTGAACTGGCCGCCAGCGAAGCTGCCACAGAACACTGAACAAGGAACACCCCATGACCGATCTGGCCCAGCGCGTACAGGAAGAACTGATTCAAGCAATTGAAAAGGACCAGCTCACTCTGCCGACACTGCCTGAAGTGGCGCTGCGCGTGCGCGAAGCAGCGGAAGATCCGGACGTCAGCATTCCGCATCTGGTGCGCGAGATCAGCAGCGACGCGGCCCTCAGCGCGCGTCTGATCAAGGTCGTGAACAGCCCACTGTTGCGCACCCGGCAGGAAATAACCGATCTGGGCATGGCCGTGAACCGTATGGGCATTACCTATACCGCCAACCTGGCTACAGGCCTGGCCATGGCACAGATGTTCCAGGCCACCTCCGATGTAATTGACCGCAAGATGCGCGAAGTCTGGGCCCGCAGTACCGAAGTGGCAGGCATCAGCCACGTACTCTGTCGCCACTACACCAAGCTGAAGCCGGACCAGGCCACACTGGCAGGCCTGGTGCATCAGATCGGTGTGCTGCCGATTCTCAGCTACGCCGAGGAAAACGACCAACTGATGGCTGACACCTTCAGCCTTAATTTGCTGATCGAACGCATTCATCCGGTCCTGGGCGACCGCATCCTCGCTGCCTGGGACTTCCCGGTACCACTGCGCCACATACCTACCCAGCATCTGGACTTCAATCGCATTTCGCCCAACACCGATTACGCCGACATTGTTCAGGTAGCCATGCTGCAAAGCCTGCCCAGCGAGCACCCGCTGGCGCAGATGGATTGGAGTCATATCCCTTCCTTCGCCAAACTGGGTATCAGCCAGAATGGCGACAATGAGGAAGAGGATCTGTCCGCCGAGATGGAAGCGGCAATGGCTTTGCTTGGCTAGCTGCAAGCTGCAAGCTGCAAGCTGCCTCAGTGTGATTTAGCGGTGCGCGGCCCGGTCAAGCATTTACTGCGAAACATAGAACAGCTTGTCGCTTGAAGCTTGAAGCTTGAAGCTGCTTCTAGCGGTTCTGCCACTGCGGCGGCCGCTTCTCGAAGAAGGCATTTACCCCCTCCAGCGTGTCCTCGTGCTCGAACAGATCCACAAAGCGTTCGCGCTCTTCAGGCAGCAGGCTGTTGAGCGGCTGTTGCCGTGCACCCTGAATCAGTTTTTTGCAGGCCTTGACCGCCTGCGGGCTTTGCCGCGCCACCTGGGCCGCCAGACGCAAGGCTGTGGTTAACGCCTGCCCCTCTTCGACTACCTCTTCAACCAGACCAATACGTTCAGCCTTGACCCCGTCGACACGCTCGCCACAAAGAATCATGCGCTTGGCCCAACCCTCGCCGACCAGCCAGGCCAGTGCCTGAGTGCCGCCTGCGCAGGGCAACAGGCCAACGCTTGCTTCCGGTAGCGCCATTTGTACCTGACGCTCGGCAATGCGGATATCGCAGGCCAGCGCGCACTCCAGGCCGCCACCCATGGCATAGCCATTCAGCGCGGCGATAGACACACCGGAAAAATCCCGCAGCGCCTCGAAGGCCTGTCCAAAGAGTCGGGACATCAGACGCGCACGAGCCTTGTCGCCATCGGCAAACAGCTTGAGATCGGCACCTGCGGAAAAGAAACGCCCGCCCCTGCCGGTAATCACCAGCGCATAAATTTCGCGATCCGCGCTCAGATGACCAACCAGCTCGATCAGCCCATGCAGGGTGTCGGTATCCCAGGTGTTGGCAGGAGGATTATCGATGGTTACCAGGGCGGTATGCCCGACCTTTTGCACAACCAGTTTGTCAGTGCGCGGGACCAGGGCGGTATAGGGTTGCAATGCATGATCCATAGGACAGACTCCAAGGCAGTGAATACAGTTTTCTAGACTGCGCTATCCGGCAAGCGCCAGTCAATCGCTTGCCGCCCATGCTCTTGCAGGTATGCATTGGCGGCGGAAAAGTGGCCGTTACCAATAAAACCACGGTGCGCCGAGAGCGGTGACGGATGGACCGACTTGAGCACCTTGTGCCCGCTCAGATCCACCTGTGCGGCCTTCTTCTGGGCATAACTGCCCCAGAGCATAAACACCAGATGCTCGTGCTCCCTGGCAGCAATCTCTATCACTTTGCTGGTGAAAGTTTCCCAGCCACGCCCAGCATGGGCGCCAGCACTGGACTGCTCGACTGTCAGCACGGCATTGAGCAACAATACGCCCTGCTCGGCCCAGCTTTGCAGGCAACCGTGCTGCGGTATAGGCAGACCCAGATCACGATTGATCTCCTTGAACATGTTCTGCAACGACGGCGGCGGGCGCACCCCGGGCGGCACGGAAAAGCTCAAACCATGGGCCTGGCCCGGACCGTGATAGGGGTCCTGGCCAATGATGACCACCTTGAGATTGGAAAGCGGGGTGCTGTTCAGGGCATTGAATATCTGCGGGCCGGGGGGAAAAATCACTTTGCCTGCGGCTTTCTCAGCCAGCAGAAAGCTGCGCAGTTGATGCATATAGGGCTGTTCGAACTCGTCGCCCAGCGCTGTTTTCCAGCCAGCTTCCAGTTGTACGTCACGAGCCATGCTTACTCCGCTACCGGCACTTTCTGCGCATTACAACGCACCACGCGCTGGCGGTTGTCCACCAGCAGACCGGACAAACCGTTATGCCGGTTGTCATGCAACACCAGAATACCGTCAACACACTCCGCCACCTGACTGGCTGCGCGACTGCGCATCTGCCCGGCCTCGGCCGAGCCAACGGTCACCAGACTGAACTCCGCCACCAGCATACCCTGCTCCTCACGCGTGAAGTTCAGGTAACCGTAGAAATACAGGACCATGACAGTGGCAAAAACGGTAGCAAAAAAGGTCAGGATCATCGGCAGCTTGTTCAGTTCTTCTCTTTCACTCACAGCGCAATTCCTCAGAGAATATTCGCATAATCAGCCTCGATCCGGTCAAGACTCAGGTTGTTCAAGAACCCGGAAAAACACATCCAGGCGCTCAGTGCATTAAGGTCGGCGAAGGGCTCTGGCAGGTAGCGCGGCGGCACCACCAATCCTTCCTCCACCAGTTGCCCCAAGGTGCGCATATCCTCAAGCGTGGTCTTGCCACAGAACAGCAGCGGGATCTGCTGCAGCTTGCCCTTGCGCACCGCCAACTGGATATAGTTGTAGGTGAGAATGAAGCCCTTGAGATAGGCCAGATCCTTGGTAAATGGCAGCCCATTGCTGCTCGATCCGCGGAACACGCGGCTGGCATTGGTGTAGCTGTTTTCCTTGGAATAGTCCTGCTCGCGGTAGAACTGGTACACATCTAGAAAATCGCCGCCCGCCTCGGCCATCTGAATCGCTCGGGTACGGTCCGTGAGCTTGCGCAGGCGCGCCGGGTAGGAGGCAAAGGTGATCACCTCCATCAAAATCGCCAGGCCTTCCTGGGTTACTGTGGACGACGGCGGCCCCTTGGCCAGAAAGGTGCAGATCGGCTGGTGCTGCCCGTTCAAACTGGTCGCCACATGCACCATGCCTTCGTGCACCGCCAGTAACTTAAGGTCACGCTCATTGAACATGGCATCACTGCGGATCTTGATATAGTCGGCGCCGGCGGCAGCGTCGGCAACAATACCGTCAGACTCGAATACGCGAACTGCCTGGTCATCCGGAAAGGCCTGGTTCATGCGCTCCTGCAGTATCGCGACCGCCTCCGGGGCGGCGATGATCTTCGGCTCGCGGCCCAGGTCCGAGCCAATATTGGTCAGGGACTCGCTGAGCATGATACTCAGGTCAGTCAGCGTCGGATCACCGGCATGGAAGGCATCGGAGGCGGAGCCATAGAGCTCCTGGGAAATAAAGCCCATGTCCGGTGTACCGCGTGCTTCGAGCATGCGGATAACCATGCGATATTCCTTGCACATGCGGCGCATGATCTGCCCAACCGGATTAAAGGTACCGAGCTGGCGAGTAATGTCCCGCTCGATCTCCTGAAACACCTGGCGGCGCTCGGAAGGCTCAAAACCCAGCGGACGCTGTGCGTAATAGTCAGGACCAACATCAGGCAGGCTCTTGCAGCGCTTGCGAAAGAATTCCTCACGCAGGCTATCGTCCCATTTGATGGCGTCCAGAATCCGGATCGGTGACTGCGCTTCGACAATGCGGTCAGACAGACTGCGGATCACCAGTTGGTATTGTTCACTCTGTTTTACCGTCATAGTGTTCCTGCCGTGGTGGTGGTTAGTCCGTGCTTCGACATTATGGTTATCTTTGACTTTGTGCAACGCTTGGCCGGGCAACCCCCATGCTGGACACGCCACAAGTACATCCCTGTAGGCTCGTGGGGGGCCATCACCGGGCCAACAACGGCCAACAAGGGGGTAGGGCGCCCCCCCCCGGCA
>JBKBSI010000051.1:0-944 GCA_046291745.1 Pseudomonas sp.
AGCGCCGCGAGCTGAAGCTCAGTGTGCAGGAAGGCAGCCGCTATATCGGTGTGCTGGCGGCCTATCGCAATCTGCCCGACACCAACTGGCGCTTTGTCATTCCGCTGGATGAGAAAGGCCGCAACCAGATGCGCCTGCACCTGGATGCCGACGGCATTCGCGACCTGGATATCGACGGCAGGGAGCGCAACTGAATCATGAGTACTCAGAAAGTAGTCTGGCAGGAAGGCATGCTGCTGCGCCCGCAGCACTTCCAGCAGAACGATCGCTATCACGATCACCAGTTCAAGAGCCGAACCCGTCAGATGGGGCATTACAACTGGGGTTTCTTCAATCTGGAGATTGATACCCAGTTTCTCGGCATGGGCAAGCTGGTCATCAGCCAGGCCAGCGGCCTGCTGCCGGACGGCACCCTGTTCGAACTCGGCAACGAACGCGAAGCACTGGCCATGGATGTCCCGGCCAATACCAGCAACAGCCCGGTGTACCTGGCCCTGCCGCTGGTTACTGGCAACCATGTGGAAACCCGCAGACCAGAGCAGAAAGACGTTCTGGCCCGCTACACCGCCTTTGAAGCGCAGGTAGCCGACTCCAACGCTGGCGACACCAGCAGCAGTCAGGTCAGCTGCGGCCTGGCGGATTTCCGCCTGCTGCTCGGTGAGCAGCACAACGACCAGGCCTACGTAAAACTGAAGATCTGTGACGTGCTGGATACCACCCCCGATGGCGTAGTCAGCCTGGACCCGGATTTTGTCCCGGCCTATCTGCATTTTCACGCCAGCGCCTTTTTGCAGTCATGCATCAAGGAAGTGATCAGCATGCTTGCGCACCGTGGCGACATTCTCGCCGAGCGCATCCGCGCCACCGGCAAGGTCGGTGGCGCCGAGGTGGGTGACTTCATGATGTTGCAGTTGATCAACCGCCACGAGCCGGTACTGCGTCAC
>JBKBSI010000051.1:954-19182 GCA_046291745.1 Pseudomonas sp.
GGGCATCGAGCATGTTCATCCAGAGCAGATGTACCGCGAGTTGCTGGGTCTGCTCGGCGAGCTGTCGACCTTTGCCAGCGAGAGCAAGCGTCCGCGTCTGGACAGCCGCTACCAGCACAATGATCTGGGCCAGTGCTACCGCAAGCTGATGGATGCCATCCGCCAGGTGCTGTCGATGGTGCTGGAACAGCACGCCGTGGAGCTGATACTTCAGCAACGCCAGTACGGCATTCAGGTATCGCCGCTGCAGGATCACACACTGCTGGGCAGCGCCTCCTTCGTGCTCGCCGCCAGTGCAGACTGCGATTCCGAGGAACTGCGCAAGCGCCTGCCATCGCATCTGAAGATTGGCCCAGTGGAGCGTATTCGCCAACTGGTCAACCTGCATCTGCCCGGCATCAAGGTCAAGCCACTACCCGTGGCCCCACGGCAGATCCCCTTCCACTCAGGCAAGACCTACTTCGCTCTGGAGCTGACCTCGGAAGAGCTGTCGCAGCTTGAACGCTCAGGTGGCTTTGCCTTCCACGTGTCCGGAGACTTTACCGGGCTTGAGCTGAAATTCTGGGCTATCAGGAGCTGACTGCCATGATCAGAGAAATGGACTACAACCAGGATGATCACACGGTCATCGTCAACCGCCAGGGTACAACCCCGGCGCAAAGCCCACTGACCGACTTTGCCCCGCCACCGCAGAAGTACGACAAGCTGGAAGAGCGGATGGTCTATGCCGCACGCCTGCGCCCGGCAGAGAACCTGAACCTGGGCATCAACCCGCTGGTAGCAGTGGCTTCTGCCCTGCTTTCAGAGATGGTACGGCTACAGCAAAGCTACGAACGCGAAGATTTGTTCGCCCTCAAGGATCGCCTGACTTCCGAGATCAAGCGTTTCGAGCACCGTGCCCTGCAGGACGGCGCCGAAAGCAGCCAGGTCATGGCCGCCCGCTATGTCCTCTGCACCGCGCTAGACGAAGCCGTGGTCACCACGCCCTGGGGTAACGAGAGCGAGTGGTCGCAGATGAGTCTGCTCAGCAGCTTCCACAACGAGACCTTTGGTGGCGAGAAGTTTTTCCAACTGCTCGAGCGTCTGGCCCGTGATCCGGTCAAGCACCTGCCGATGCTGGAGCTGATGTATATCTGCATGTCGCTGGGCTTCGAGGGCAAGTACCGGGTATTGCCGCGCGGCATGCTCGAGCTGGAAAGCATCCGTGACAGCCTGTATCGGCAGATTCGCCAGCTGCGCGGCGACGTCCCACGGGATATCTCGCCACACTGGGAAGGCATTACCGATAACCGCAGACGCCTGGTGCGTATCGTTCCACTGTGGCTGGTCACGCTATTCACGCTGATCTGTCTCGGCGTCATTTTCGGCGTATTCAACTGGATGCTCGGTGAGCAACGCGGCCACGCACTGCAGCCCTTTGTACAAACCGAGACCATCGGCACCGAACCACCCGTCTCTTCAGGGATGAACTGATATGAAGTCTTTTTTCCGCAAAGCCGGCCGCTTTTTTCGCAAGAGCTGGGTCTGGAGCCTCTGCCTGGTATTGGCGATTGCCCTGCTGGTCTGGTTCGTCGGCCCGCTGCTGGCGGTCAGCGATAACCGCTTCTGGGCCTCTGCCAGCAGCCGTCTGCTGACCATCAGCCTGCTGTTCCTGATCTGGGGTCTGACCATGGTCTACGCCAGTTGGCGTGCCGGGGTTCAGAAAAAGCGCGATGCCGAGGACGAAGATGTCCAGGTCCAGCAACAGCGTAATGAGCAGATTGTCGAAGAACACATGGAGCTCACCGGCCGCTTCAAGGAAGCAGTGCGCACACTGCGTCGCTCCAGTCTGTACAGCGGCCGCAGCGATCGCTGGCGACGGGAGCTACCCTGGTACCTGGTACTGGGCCCCGAGAGCAGCGGCAAGACCAGCCTGCTGGACTTTTCCGGCCTCGAATTTCCGCTCAACAAAGGTGACAAGCAACGCCTTACACGGGATGTCAGCAGCACCCGCTACGCCGAATGGTACTTCGCCGAACACGCGATCCTGATCGATACCGCCGGGCGTTACCTGACCCAGCCTGATACAGAGGTCGACGCCGCCGGTTGGCAGTGTCTGCTGGGGCTGCTGCGCAGTCGCCGTCCGCGCTCACTCAATGGTGTGCTGGTCAATGTGCCAGTCAACCTGTTGCTCAAGGGCAACGAGCTAGAGCTGGAAGCCCTGGCCCGCCAGACGCGCCAACGTTTGCAGGACATCAACCAGCGCCTGGGCGCCGATGTACCCGTCTACCTAGTTATAGGCAAGGCCGATGCGGTAGTCGGTTTCAATGAATTCTTTGATCAGTTGTCCCGCGAGGAGAGCGATCAGGTGCTGGGTGTCAGTTTCCGCAAGAACCAGGACAGCACTGACGTCCAGGTCGTGCGCCAGGAGTTCGAAGCCCTGATGCACCGGCTCAATAGCCAAGTGGTCATGCGCATGCACCAGGAGCGCGATAGCCAGCGCCGTGGCCGCATTCTCGACTTCCCGCTCAAACTGGGGCAGATCGAAGAGCACCTGGGGCTGTTTGTCGAACTGGCCTTTGCGGGTAACCGCTACCAGCGCGCCAGCCAATTGCGCGGCTTCTACCTGACCAGCGCACCACAGGTACTCGACCCCCAGTCCGGGATACAGCGCGATGTCAGCAGAGCCAATCTGCCGACCTTCCACGCCAGTCATGGACGCTTTATCAAGAACCTGCTGAGCCGGGTGATCTTTCCCGAAGCCGATCTGGCTGGGCTCGACGAGCGCGAGGTCAAACGCATCAACTGGAGTCAGCGGCTGATGTACACCGCCGCACTGGGTTGTCTGATAGTGTTCGGCGTGATCTGGGGTAGCAGCTTCTCCAGCAACCATGAGCGACTTGAGCAACTGCGCGAGATCGCCCAGGCCCTGGTTCAGGAAAAGCAGGCCATCCGTGGCGAGGACGATGCACTCGAAGTGCTCGAAACCCTGGACACCAGCTATGCCGCAACACGCGTCTTCCCGCCACGGGACCAAGCTGGTCTGCTGCAACGCGGTGGTCTCTACCAGGGTGACAAGGTTGACCCGATATTGCACCGCGCCTATCGTCAGGAGCTCGAAGAGCTTCTGCTGAGCCGCGTTGCGCAGCAGTTGGAAGGCCAGATCCGCACTAGCCTCACAGACCGCGAGAGCCTGCTTGGTAGTCTGCGCGCTTACCTGATGCTGAATCTTGAAGAGCGCCGGGACAACGAGTACCTGCAGGAGTGGATGGCCGCCGAGTGGTCCTTCCTCTACCGCGGTGATACCGATGCCCAGAATGGCCTCAACACCCACTTTGACCGGTTGCTTAGCGAACCCTTCCAGGCCTACGCCTTGGACGTTAACCTGGTAGCTGAAGCACGCCAGCAACTGCGTAGCGAATCCCTCGCCGTGGTGGTCTATCGCATGCTGCGCGACCAGGCTCGGAGTCTGCCAGAATACCGCCTTGGCCAGCGGCTGGGGCCGCATGCACGGCTGCTGACCAGCAATGACAACAGTATTCCCGGCTTTTTCACCCGCAATGGCTACGAGCGTACTTTTATGGCCGAGGGCGGTGAACTGATCCGCGAAATACTGCGCGACAACTGGGTACTGGGTGACAGCGAAAGCCTCAGCGCCCGTGATCTCAGCCGCCTGATGGTAGAAATGGAACAGCTGTATTTCCAGGACTACGCCAGCCACTGGTCCGAAGCCATGTCCCGTCTGCACCTGGAGCCCCTGGGCACCGCTTCGACCGGCGCCACCCAGCTCAGTGGCCTGACCGCGCCCAACTCGCCCTTGCTGCTGTTGCTGAATGAGGTGCGTGACAACACCCGCTTGCCAGGCATGCTCGATACCGAGGTGTCGGCCAGGGATATCACCGGTGCTGCCCGCGCTGCAGGCGTCAATGTCGGCCGTACTGGTCGCCTGGCAGCAGCCGCTGCCGAGCAAGCCCAGTCGGCCGTGGCCCAGAGCATTCCGGATACCGCGCGCAAGAACCTGGAGCGCCAGTTCGAAGCCCTGCACCGCCTGCTCGACGAAAACGGTGGACCTGCGTCAGAGATGACCAGCGCCATGCAGGCCCTTGACGCACTCAAGGACCAGCTCAACACCCTGGCGCATGCCAGCGTGCCAGAGCAGGCCGCCTTCGAGATGGCCAAGGCGCGTATGGAAGGTCGGCGTGATGCTATCAACCAGTTGCGCAGCGCCGCCAGCAGTCTGCCCGATCCAATGAGCAAGTGGCTGAATGCACTGGCCGCAGACAGCTGGATGCTGGTACTGGGAGATTCCTACCAGTACCTCAACCAACGCTATCGCAGCGAGCTGTACTCTGCCTATAGCAGCTCGCTCGGCCAGCGCTACCCCTTCGTGGCCACTAGCGAGAGCGACGTAGCACTGGCGGACTTCCGCGAGTTCTTCAAAGCCCAGGGTACAGCTGATGCCTTCTATGACCGCTACCTCAGCGCTTTCGTCAGCAACAACAGTGGCGAGTACCAACTGCGCCGGGTAGATGGTCGTAGCCTGCCGATGTCGCGCGAGTTCCTGCAGCAGATGACCAAGCTGCAAACCATTCGCCGCAGCTTCTTCGCCGAGAACCCCAACGAGCCGCAGATCCTGTTCCGCCTCGAACCGCACTCGCTGGACTCCAGCCTGGGGCGCGCCAACTTCCGCTTTGGCAGTCAGAACATGGAGTACCGTCACGGCCCCATCGTGCAGACCTCGTTCCGCTGGCCAGCCGACGACAACGAAGGGCGTACCAGCTTGATGGTCGAAGACCTGGGCGGACGTCGCGTTGGTATCGAGCAGAACTCCGGTGCCTGGTCGCTGTTCCGTCTGCTCGACCTGATGGAGGTGGACTACCACAGCGATCGCGATGTGCTGATGCTCAAGGCCAATCTCGACGGCCAGCGCGCGCACTATCTGCTACACAGCCAGCGTTCGCCAAATCCATTTGATATCAGTCTGTTGCGCGGCTTCAGTCTGCCAGCGAGGCTCTGATGGTTGAGGTAGAAATGCTCTGGCAAAGCACAGCAAGAACCGACAAGGGCAAGGTCCGTAGCCGCAATGAGGACGCGGTTCTGGACCTGCCCGAGCGGGGCCTCTGGGCAGTAGCCGACGGCATGGGCGGGCACCAGAACGGTGCCCTGGCCAGCCGCCTGATCATTGAGGAACTGCTTGAGCTGCCGGACAACCGTTCCCTGGATGAGCGCCTGCTGGATATACGCGACTGTCTGTATCGGCTCAACCGCCTGCTTGGGCACGACATCACCATGACCGCTGACCGACCGGACAGCATCATGGGCAGCACCGTGGTCATTCTCATCGCAGAAGGTGAACGGGCGATCTGCATCTGGGCCGGTGATAGCCGCTGCTATTTGTGGCGTAGCAGTCGTCTGTTTCAGCTATCCCGGGACCACTGCCTGATGCAGGAGTTGATGCAGGAGCAGAAACTCAGTGCCGAAGAGGCCGCCAGCCACCCTTCAGCCCGCGCGCTGACCCGGGCAGTAGGCGCCAATGACGAGCTGATGCTCGACATCATGGATTTCACCGTTTACCCCGGCGATACACTGCTGCTGTGCAGTGACGGCCTTTATCAGGATATGTCGCAACGAGTCATGGGCGAAGCCCTGAATCTGGAGTCAACCGATCAGGCCCTGCAGCGCCTGTTCAAGGAAGCACTCGACGGCCCGGCGCGGGACAATATCAGCGCCGTGGTAATTCGCCCATGATCAAAACGGAGCCCCCCATGAGCCAGCCACTCGCGCAACCCTCCTCCCCGGCGCTGACCCGCATGGCGGACAGCCCGGATGCCCTGGGAGCAGAACTGGTAAAGGTCAAGGAACGCCATGCAGCCGAGTTGCCGAGCATCCTCTGCAAGCGCTACAAGATCGAACGCCTACTGGGTGTCGGTGGCATGGGAGCGGTCTATCGAGCCCGCGACCTGCTGCGCGAGCAATACGGTGATCCCGATCCCTACGTAGCAATCAAGACCCTGAACGAGGAGTTTGCCGAATACCCTGATGCCAACGCGCTGCTGTACACCGAGTTCGCCCTGACCAGCCGTCTGCGCCACACCCATGTCATTCGCCTGTATGCCTTTGACGTCGACCCAGAGAGCCAGCGCGCCTTCATCACCATGGAGCCGTTGAAAGGACCGACCCTGGACCAATTGCTGGAAAGCCATCCGCAAGGCCTGACCTGGCCAGAGTTCCGCGAGATTGCCATCCCGCTGCTGGAGGCCCTTACCTGCGCCCACGAACGTGGCGTACTGCATGGTGACCTCAAGCCCAGCAACGTGATGCTGGCCAAGGATGGCCTGCGCCTGTTCGACTTTGGCCTGGGTCAGCCGGTCAAGGGCCTGCTCAATGGCCTGCCGCGCCTAAGTCGCCAGCGCATTGCCGCCTGGACACCGCGTTATGCCGCGCTGGAACTGCTGAATGGCGAGGGCCTGACCAGTACTGCCGATATCTACGGCATTGGCTGCATTCTCTATGAACTGCTCAGCGGCCTGCACCCGTTCAGCCGTCTGACCGCGAAGCAGGCCAAGACCATGGAACAGGACAAGAGCCTGCAAAAGCCGACCAACCTCCCTGCCCACTGCTGGCCCGCATTACGCATGGCACTGGCGTTCGACAAGGAGCACCGGCAGATCGATGCCAGAGGCTTGCTGGAGGCATTTATGGCCCCGGAACCAAGCCTATGGCAGCGCTTGACCCGGCGTAGTGGCTGACACGTAAAGCGGGCGGCGGTTTTAGCCCGGACGAGTTTCAGGCACAATAGCCTGCCTTGTCCGCCAGCCATGACCGCCGCCGATGCCCGTACTCCAGCCTAGTACCCACCTGAGCCGCCCCGGCCCCTCCCGGCGCTTCTGCGTTGCGCCGATGATGGATTGGACAGATAGGCATTATCGCTTCTTCGCCCGCCTGATCAGCCGCCATACCCTGCTCTATACCGAAATGGTCACCACCGGCGCCATTATCCATGGCGATCGCGCGCGCTTTCTTGGTTATAACCCCGAGGAGCAACCTGTGGCGTTGCAGTTGGGCGGCAGCAATGCCTCCGAGCTGGCAAGCTGCGCTGCGCTAGCGCAGGAAGCCGGGTTTGCCGAGGTCAACCTGAATGTCGGCTGCCCCAGTGACCGGGTGCAGAACAATATGATCGGCGCCTGTCTGATGGCCCACCCCGGGCTCGTGGCCGAGGGCGTGAGCGCAATGCTGAATGCCTGTGAGCTGCCGGTGACCGTCAAACACCGGATCGGTATCAATGGTCATGACAGCTATCAGCAGTTGTGTGATTTTGTTGGCCAGGTGCATGAGGCCGGTTGCGATACCTTTATAGTGCATGCGCGCATCGCCATTCTCGAAGGTCTGTCACCGAAGGAGAACCGTGACATCCCGCCCCTGCGCTACGAAGTGGTGCACCAGCTCAAGGCCGACTTCCCGCAGCTGGAAATCATCATCAATGGCGGACTGACCGATCTGGATGAGATGGAGCAGCATCTGACCAGCCTGGATGGCGTGATGGTAGGCCGCGAGGCCTACCACAACCCCTATATGATGGCCTCCGTAGATCAGCGTTTCTACGCTGATGCGCACCCCGTACCCTCGCGCGTGGAAGTGCTGCAGGCCCTGCGCCCCTATATAGTCCGCCATCTGGAACAGGGTGGTGTAGTCAACCACGTGACCCGGCATATACTCGGCCTGTTCCAGGGCCTGCCCGGCGCCCGGCATTTTCGCCGCCAACTCAGTGGCGCCCTGCACCACTGTGAAGACCCCCTGGTCTTATTCGATGAGCTGGTGGCCGACATGAGCCGCCGCCAGCAGTTGCGGGATTGCCCCGCCTGAGGCCGATAAGGTAAGGTCAGGGGTAACTTACTGACAGAAAAGCCGATTATGTCCAGCAAACTCGATAGCCTCAAACAGCATACCCAGATTGTCGCCGATACCGGCGACATTCAAGCTATCCGCGCCCTGCAACCCGTGGATGCCACTACCAACCCTTCACTATTACTGAAAGCCGCGCAGCAGCCGGAATATCAGCCCCTGTTGGACCAGTCCATCCGCGCCTCGTCCAGCGGTTTTGACCCCGCTGGTGACGCCTGCGAACACTTCGCCGTGGCGCTGGGTAGCGAAATCGTCAAGCTGGTACCAGGACGCGTGTCTACTGAGGTGGATGCGCGCCTGTCGTTCAACCGCCAGGCCACTCTGGACAAGGCGCGCAGCCTGATCGAACGCTATGAACTCGCTGGTGTGCCCCGTGACCGGGTGTTGATCAAGATTGCAGCCACCTGGGAGGGTATTCAGGCGGCAGCAGAGCTGGAGAAAGAAGGCATTCAGTGCAACCTTACCCTGCTGTTCTCCTTCGCCCAGGCCCAGGCCTGCGCCGATGCTGGGGTGTTTCTGATCTCACCCTTCGTCGGACGCATCTACGACTGGTATAAGGCGCGTGAAGGTCGCGACTACGCAGGCCTGGAAGATCCTGGCGTGCAGTCGGTCGCGCGCATTTACCGCTATTACAAAGAGCACCTGTACGCCACCGTGGTCATGGGTGCCAGCTTCCGTAATGTCGGCCAGATCGAAGCACTGACTGGCTGTGATCGCCTGACCATCAGCCCTGCCCTGCTGCAACAACTGGCCGCTGAGCCGGGCACGCTGCAACGCTCCCCGGCGCTGACCGAGGGCGGCGTGGATGGACGTGAAATACTCGATGAGGATGGCTTTCGCTGGGCGCATAACGAAGATGCCATGGCCACAGAAAAACTCGCGGAGGGTATTCGAGCCTTTGCTGCCGACCAGCTCAAGCTCGAAGCACTGCTGATTCAGCGCGCTCGATCAGTTGCTTGATTCGAGGGCGCTGACCAGGTCACGAAAGGCTTCGCGGTTGTGTTCGTTGAGGTTCATCAGAATACGATGGGCCTCAAGCACCTTGTCTTTAACCAGCTCTTCCGACAGCAACTGCCCTGGCAGGTCTTCCAGCTCGGCATCCGTGGGTGCGATCTCAGTGACGATGTTGAACACCTGATCAAAGCCCATGCTTTGCAGCAGCCGGTTCATATCGTCCTGGTTGGACACCAGGGTGGGCAGAAAGCCGACCTTTTGCTTGGACAGAATGGATAGCTTGGCCAACAGGCCCAGCGAGGTACTATCGATGCCATCGGTCTCGGTCAGATCGATAATGATGGCGTTAAAGGTCAGGACGCTGAAAATCTTTTCGATATAGGCATCCAGCGCCGCGCACAGCGTCAGCCGTACGTCACCCACGAACTTGAGGACAAAGGTGCCCTCAGATTCTGCAAACTGGATCTTGCCAGTGGTCATCATCCCAGGTTCCTGCTCAATACCATGAGTGAAATGTCATCGGGCATCACTTTGCCCGGTTGCAGGTTCAGTTGCCCGAGCAAGCCCTTGAGCCGACCCGACTGCTGTTCGATCAGCTGCGGCAACTGCGCCTCCTTCTCTCTCAGGGTAGCCCCTGCGAGACAATCCAGCACGCCATCTGAGCATAAGGTCAGACTGAAACTGGCTGGCAGGTCGATCTGCTGATCCTGATAGACCGCATCTTCGAACAACCCAACCGGCTTGCCCTTGCCCTGCAGATAGCTGGCCTTGCCCTCAGAGTAAAGCACAGGCAATGGCAGGTGGCCACCAATGCTATAGGTCAGCGTATGCTCCACTTCATCAATCACGCCGCCCAGCATGGTTACGTGCTTGCCCAGCTTGCAACTTATCAAACTGCGGTTGATGTGCCCGAGCACGTCTGAGGGCTTGAAAGCGATCGGCCCCGCTTCAGCCTGCTTGCGCTGCTCGTAGAGCAAGCGGGTAGTCATGAACTTGAGCAAAACCGTGGCAAAGGCCGAGGATGCGCCGTGACCGGAAACATCAGCCAGATAGAAAGCCAATTGGGTATCGGAGACACGGAAGTAATCGACAAAGTCGCCAGACAGGTACAACGAAGGGATGATGCGGTGCTCGAAGCTGTACTCACCGCTCTGCCAGGGTGTGCCTGGTAGCATATTGAGTTGCACCTGATGCCCCGCCGCCTGGTCGTCCTTGAGTTCCTGCAGATGGTTCTGCAGCTCATGGTTGGCTGCTTCAAGGCGCTCGCGGATACGCTGATTTTCCTGCTTGAGCCGCAACTGCTCCAGCGCGCGACGCACTACGTGCTCAACCACCGCCAGATCACCCAGGGGCTTGAGCAGGTAATCGCTTGCACCCGCGTCCAACGCCTCAACCACTTCGTGCATGCTGCTATCGGCGGACAGAACTATGACCGGGGTATCCGGGGCTCTAGTCGCTACATGGTGGATCAGGGCCAGCCCATCGCCTGCGGCAAGCTGCAGATCGAGCAGCACCAAGTGTGGAGTGTGACTGGCGAACAACTCAAGCCCCTGCCGTACCTGGCTGGCCTGGAGCACGTCGTAGTCACAGTTCTGCAAGCGTAAAACGGTATCCTGCCGGACAGCATCATCATCGCCGATGACCAGCAAGGTAGTGCCAGTGAGTTGCATAGAGCCCCTACGTCATTGCCATGCGTCATAACAGCCGCAGGCCACAGGGTGTGTGTGCCAATGCCAGGTAACCTGACGTTTTCAAGGGGCAAACACTACTCCCATCCGCGGGTTCAGGCAACCTTCTGCGACCATTGGCGCGGCGCTTGTGCGCGCCGCCTTGGGGAATTAGGATGGAGAAGAACAATAATCCTGCCCAAAGGCAGTAATGACGGAGGCTGGCGCATGTCATTTCACGACCAGAACTACAATGAGAAGCGTGACTTTATCCGCATGAGAGTGGATACCGAAGCTCTCCTGAAACTCACCCAGACGGGTGAGGAGATCTCGGTCGTCTGTCAGGATCTGTCCAGCCAGGGCGTCCAGGTAGTGCTCGACAGACCCTTGTCGCAGGGAGCAACCATCACGCTAAGCATCGCCTCACCCACCCCGGGACTGCAGGGGCTGGAGGCCAGCGGGCAAGTAGCCCGCTGCGTCGCTAATGAGGAAGGACAATTTGTTGTCGGGATTCAGTTCGACGAAGTGAAGTAGAAGTAAAGTAATAGCCTAGAACGGATCTTCCACGTCGCCATCACGGACCTTGTACTCGCGATTCTGCAAAAACGCGTTACGCACGAAGGTATAGCGATCGCCGCGGATCAGCCCTTCCTGAGCCAGCAGCGCGGCTCGGGTGTCAACCAGATCAGTGCCGATTGTCGTATTGCGCGTCGGCACGTGATCAATGCGGCTGGCTGGGGTATAGCGAGCAAAATGCTCAGGTATGCGTGCCCCGGTATCCCTTACAGTACTTGGCCCCATGAGCGGCAGCACTACATAAGGTCCGCTGGGCACACCCCAACTGCCTATGGTTTGGCCAAAGTCCTCATCGTTACGTTGCAGGCCCATGCGCGTGGCCACATCAAATACGCCCAGCCCACCCACCATGGTGTTCAATAAAAAGCGCGCCAGATCCACACCGGCATCATGCGGCTTGCCCTGCAGCGTGTTGTTAACAAAATTCTTTGGCTCGCCAAGGTTGTTGAAGACATTGCTGATGCCATCATTCAGCGGCTTGGGCATAAAGCGGTCGTAAGTCTTGGCAATCGGCTTGAGCGAATAGGTATCGACGGTATCGTTGAAGCGAAACACTGCGCGATTCACCGGCTCCCACGGATCGGGATTAGCACCAGCAGAATAATCGTCAAAGTCTTCCTGAGCCAACGCGGGGTTCAGACCCAGACAAAATACCAGCACCGCAAAAGACGCCTTGCTAAAGGCAGGTAGTAGATTCATTTCTATCTCCGTGGAATCGATACGGCGCTATTTGCCAAATTATCGGCAATGCCAACTTGAAATTGTAATGCAAAACACTGCAGGCGCCAGACATTTCCAACACTGCGGACTGTAGCAACGTATGACAACGGCAAGAGTGGGCCTGGCTCAGCTCGTTCAGAGATACCGCAACTGTCAGGCAAAGACATTCTGCGTGGTGGTAGTTATGGTAATATGAGTTTATCGAAACGGAGGAATTTTCTATGCCAGCACGTCGTCTGAAGATCCAGCTGGAAAGCCTGCAACAGACCCTCAATGAAGCCGACGGCCCGCTTTCTGAAGAAGAGCGTGATGCGCTGCAAACCCTGGCAGACAATATTGAAGCGCGATTGCTGGCCATCGAGACCAACGCTGACGCCGATGCCGACCCGACGCTGGTCGACGGCACCAATCTGATGATCGAACAGTTCTCCGCCCGTCACCCTACTGTGGCAGCCACTCTGCGCAGCGTAGTCCAGACCCTGTCAGACATGGGTATCTAAAACTTCGCCGACCCGCTACTGGCGGGCCAGGCGCAAGTTGTCCGGAAAGCTCGCAGCGGTAGAGCGGTAGGGATTGATATCCAGACCGCCACGCCGCACATAACGCGCATAAACCGTCAGTTCAGCTTCCTCGCCAAGCAATGCTCGCACGTCAGTAAAGATGCGCTCCACGCATTGCTCGTGAAAGTCGGAGTGCTGCCGGAAAGACACCAGATAGCGCAGCAGCCCGGCATGATCCAGGCGCTTGCCGGTATAGCTGATCAGCACGCTAGCCCAGTCGGGCTGACCGGTAACCGGACAGTTGGACTTGAGCAAGTGGCTGTGCAGAACCTCCCGCGCGCGCCCACCCGCCTCGGCCAGCGTCAGCAGCGACGCATCATAATCATAGCAATCGATACTGATCTGCTGATCATCCAGGCACTCGCCCGGTAGCTGAATCATGCCTACCTGGTGTAGTTGCTGCATGGTCATCAGCCGCACCATGACCGGCCCCTGCGCCGCGACACTGAGATCTGACTCCAGCGTGTGCAGCACCTCGGCGCGATCACGAAATACCGTCTGGTTAAACGAGTTCAGGTACAACTTGAAGGATTTTGATTCGACAATACGCTTGGCCTTGAGCGGAAAGATGAACTCCGCAGCCGCCACCTCAGGCTTGCCCGAGGGCGTCAGCCAGGACAGCTCATAGCAGTTCCAGATATCCGCACCGTGAAACGGCAAATTTTCCGCGTTCAGGCCCAGCTCGATCCATTTCGGCTCCCGGGCTATGGGGTACAGCAGCGACGGCGTGTACAGGCTTACGTAGGCACTACTCTTGCCCAGGGGCGACTGATCAGCAGGATGCTGGTCCATATGGATCTCCTTTCAATCAAGCTATGCAGCATACTCCCAGCTACCCGCACAGACCAGCCCCCGGGGCCTGGACTACTGACGCATGCCAATGCCGCGCAACAACAGCCAATAGCTAAGGCTGTACAGCAGCGCAACAAAGGTGAGCATCAATACCAGCGCCACACCAATGGGGATATCCGAAACGCCCAGAATGCCGTAACGGAAGGCATTGACCATGTGCAGAATCGGATTGATCAGCGACACCTTCTGCCAGAACTCCGGCAGCATGTTGATCGAATAGAACACCCCACCGAGATAGGTCAGCGGCGTCAGCACGAAGGTCGGGATGATCGATATATCGTCAAAGGTTTTGGCAAACACCGCGTTGATAAAGCCGCCCAGAGCGAACACCAGGGAGGTAAAGAACACCACCACAATAGTCAGCCCCAGGTGCTGCACCTGCAACCGAGTGAAAAACAGCGACATCAGGGTCACGATCAGCCCGACCGCCAGACCACGCGCGACCCCACCGAAGGTGTAACCCAGCAGAATCACATGCGGCGACACCGGCGCCACCATCAACTCCTCGATCGAGCGCTGGAACTTGGTACTGAAAAAGCTCGACACCACGTTGGAGTAGCTGTTGGTGATCACCGCCATCATGATCAGACCCGGGACTATGTAGTCGATATAGGGGTAGCCATCCATGGTGCCGATACGGCTACCAATCAGGTTGCCGAAGATCACGAAATACAGTGCCATGGTAATACCCGGCGGCAGCAACGTCTGCGGCCAGATCCGGGTAAAGCGACGTACTTCCTTGTGCACTATGGTGCTGAAAGCGACCCAACTACTACGCCAATGCGTCATCTCAAGCCACCCCCTTTTTCGGCATTTTCATCAACCAGCATAAGGAACAGCTCTTCCAGACGGTTGCTCTTGTTGCGCATGCTCTGTACCTGAATACCCAGCGCCCCCAACGCCGCAAAGAGCGCGTTCAAGCCCTGATGCTTGTCCACCTGCACCTCCAGGGTGTGCTCATCAACCAGGGCGCAGGGATAGCCATCGAGCAGCGGCGCTTGCTCGAACTGGCCCTGGCAATCCAGCAGAAAAGTCTCGGTATGCAGCTCCAGCAGCAGCTTGCGCATACTGGTGTTATGAATGATCTGGCCCTGGTCGATGATGGCGATGTTCTTGCACAGCTGCTCGGCCTCCTCCAGATAATGGGTGGTCAGCACGATAGTGATGCCCTGCTCGTTGATCTCCTGCAGAAACTGCCACATCGAGCGGCGTATCTCGATATCTACTCCGGCCGTGGGCTCGTCCAGGATCAGCAGTCGTGGCTCGTGAATCAGCGCCCGGGCAATCATCAGGCGACGCTTCATGCCGCCAGAGAGCATCCGCGAGGGCTCATCACGCTTATCCCACAGCCCAAGCCGCTTGAGATAACGCTCGGCCCGAACCTTGGCCTCGCGCAGCGGAATGCCGTAATAGCCAGCCTGGTTGACCAGAATATCCATGGCCTTCTCGAACTGACTGAAATTGAACTCCTGGGGCACCACACCAATACAGCGCTTGGCCGCCAGCAGATCGGTATCTATATCGTGACCGAAGACCTGCACCTCGCCCTCGGTTTTGTTAACCAGGGAAGAAAGGATGCCGATGGTGGTCGATTTGCCTGCGCCATTGGGTCCCAGTAGCGCAAAGAAATCGCCCTGGGCCACCTCCAGGTCAACACCCTTGAGAGCCTGAAAGGAATTGCCGTAAGTCTTTTTCAAACCACGAATTCGAATAGCTGCGGTCATGCACGCCTTCCAGCGTCAGGGAAATGAGTACCTCTATATGGGGTCGTCCCCGTCGATATCAACCCACCCTTCCCTTCCGCATATTCCCGCAAGGGTGGCACTAAAGCCCCTGCCGCATTGTCCATTCTGTTACATCCTGCGGTTACTCTTGAACGCTCAAGGGTCTATGCTGTGGTTTTGGATCAATCGAAAAAAGGAGTGTTGAATGATCACCCTACTCTGGCTCATCGGCCTGGTACTAGGCATTGCCGTACTGGCCTACCTGCGTGTCGGACTGCTCAACGCGACCATTGCAGTAGGCGCCTACCTGCTGGCAATGACGCTTTTTGCCCCGGTCCACTGGTTTATCGACCTGCTGTTGTGGGTAATCTTCCTCGGCATCACTGTCCCGCTCAATCTGCCCGACTGGCGCAAGCAGAGCATCAGCAAGCCGCTGTTCTCCTGGTTCAAGAAAGTCCTGCCACCCATCTCCGATACCGAACAGGAAGCTCTGGACGCAGGTACCGTGTGGTGGGATGGCGAACTCTTCAGCGGCCGCCCAGATTGGAACCGCCTGCACAGCTTCCCCAAGCCGACGCTGACAGAAGAAGAAAAAGCCTTTATGGATGGTCCGGTAGAGGAACTCTGCCGCATGACCGACGAATGGGAGCTAACCACCGAGTTGCAGGACCTGTCCGAGCAGAGCTGGAGCTACATACGTAGCAATGGCTTCTTTGGCCTGATCATTCCAAAGGAATACGGCGGCAAAGGTTTTTCCGCCTATGCGCACTCACAAATAGCCATGAAACTGGCCAGCCGCAGTGGCGATCTGGGCTCCACCGTCATGGTACCCAACTCCCTGGGGCCAGCCGAGCTGCTTATGCACTACGGCACGGAAGAGCAAAAGCAACATTACCTGCCGCGCCTGGCTGCAGGAACCGATATTCCCTGCTTTGCGCTCACTTCTCCGGAAGCCGGTTCAGACGCCGGAGCCATGCCCGACAAAGGCATCGTCTGCAAGGGCGAGTGGCAGGGCCAGGAAGTCGTGGGCTTGCGGGTTACCTGGGAGAAACGCTACATCACCCTGGGCCCGGTAGCGACCATACTTGGCTTGGCGTTCAAGGTCTTTGACCCCGACCACCTGCTGGGCGAAGTGGAGGAGCGCGGCATCTCCCTGGCTTTGATCCCTACTGACACCCCCGGCGTCGAGATCGGTCGTAGGCACTTTCCCCTTAATGCAGCCTTCATGAACGGCCCTAACTCCGGCAAGGACGTGTTCATCCCCATGGATTACCTGATTGGTGGCCCGGAGATGATTGGCCAGGGTTGGGTAATGCTGATGAACTGCCTGTCCGTCGGGCGCTCCATCTCCCTGCCTGCGGGCAGCACCGGTGCAGCCAAGATGGCGAGCATGACCACCGGCGCCTACGCGCGGATTCGCAAGCAGTTCAACCTGCCTATCGGCGAGTTCGAAGGCGTGCAGGAAGCCCTGGCACGCATTGGCGGCAACACCTATGTCATGAACGCCGCACGTACCATGACCGCCGGAGCGGTGGACCTGGGCGAGAAGCCCTCAGTACTGTCCGGTGTAGTCAAATACCACCTGACCGAACGTATGCGCAAATGCATCAACGACGCCATGGACGTACACGGAGGCAAGGGCATCTGCATGGGGCCGAAGAACTATCTGGGTCGCGGCTATCAATCGATCCCGATCTCCATCACTGTGGAGGGTGCCAACATCCTCACCCGCAGCATGATGATCTTTGGTCAGGGCGCCATCCGCTGCCATCCCTATGTACTCAAGGAGATGCAAGCGACCCAGGACACCGATGAAAAACGTGCACTGGATAGCTTCGACAAGCTGCTGTTCGAGCATATCGGCTTTGCGCTGGGCAACGCCTCCGGCAGCCTGCTGCTTGGCCTGACCGGCGGCCGACTGGCCAAGAACCCCGGCAACGCCGAGACCCGCGGCTACTACGCCCAGCTTTCGCGCCTGTCCGCAGCCTTCGCCACACTGACTGACGTCACCATGCTGATGCTCGGTGGCGAACTCAAGCGCCGCGAGCGCATCTCTGCCCGCCTTGGCGATATTCTCAGCAACCTGTACATGGCCAGCGCTACCCTCAAGCACTACCAGGACCAGGGCTGCCCGGAAGAGGATCTGCCCTTCGTACAATGGGGCGTGCAAGACTTGCTAGCGCAAACTGAGCAAGCCATGCATGAAGTGCTGCTGAACTTCCCCAACCGTGCCGTGGGTATACTGCTGCGCCCGATCATCTTCCCGCTGGGCCGTCACCTGACACCACCAGCCGATATCGTCGGCGCCGAAGTAGCACGCCGCCTGATGACCCCGGGGGCCGCACGCGACCGCCTGCTGGACGGTTGCTACCGCAGCAATGACCCCGAGGATGTCACCGGCCTGCTCAACAGCACGCTGGAGAAAGTCATCCTTGCCGATCCACTGGAGGCTCGCCTGTCCAAGGCCATTCATTCCGGTGAACTGGAGCATGACAGCGACGCCGACATGCTTGAAGTCGCCGCCGCAGCGGGTGTGCTCAGCCCCGAGGAAGCAGAGCATATCCGCGCTGCGCGGGAGGCACGGGCTGCGGTTATTGCGGTTGACGACTTCTCCAAGGAAGAAATGTCTCCCGCTGAACGCAAGAAGACGCGCAAGAGCAGCAAGGTAATCATTACCCCGCCCTGAGCGATTGTTGCAAAATGAGGCCGACGCAACGTCGGCCTTTTTTTTGCTAGACTGCCGCGCACCGCTACAGGAGTCCTGCCATGAATCCCGAATTACCCTACCACCGCTATCATATGGCCCTGCTGAAAAGCCTGTTTGACACCCTGCGTGCCCAATCGGTGCTGATGGAGCAGGTACCCGAGGAAAGCAACATTCTGTTTCTCGAGCGCTTTGATGAACTGATCACCCAGCTTGAAGCAGGCGACCATGACGCCCTGCATAGCGGTCAGGACATCATCTGCCAGATCATCAGCCGTTATCCGCAGATAGCCCATATGATCCCCAGGGACCTGCTCTGGTACTTTGGCGGCGATTGCCTGCACTTTATGCCGGATGAGGAAATAGCCCAGTATCAACTGCTTGATGAGCACCGCGCTGCCGCAGAAGAATGTGGCGAAGAGTTCAACTGGGAGCAGGCGCGGCAACTGATCCAGAGCCCCTGACTTATCGATCCCGGCAGTGTCGAGTTCCACCTCGACACCAGAACTCACCCGCTACACCGCTGGCCGTAGTAGTACTCGGCACTCCCGGGAGGCTGCTTCGCGGGGGGGGGGGCGCGGCCGGGCGGG